>JAAUSY010000258.1 GCA_012032475.1 Chloroflexaceae bacterium | reverse complement strand
TTTTCGAGGATTTCCAGCTCTTCCGCGCTCATCACCGCCTGGTTCGCCAGTTCGAAGGCGTGGCGCAGCGCCGCCACGTGCGCCAGGCTCGCGGGCATCTCCCGCAGGCTGCGGCATGCTGAAAGAACGCCATCCACTGTTCTATCAACGTCTGCGCTTCGTCGGGGGACTTGCGGAACTTCGGCAGTTCCACAAACACCAGTTCGATGTCATTCAAGGGGTAGTCCAGCAGCGCTTCGCGCTCCTTGAAGACGAAGCGCGTGAGTGGCCGCTCGATAGTCTCGAACAGGATGAAGTCGGCAATCGTGACGGCAATCACGGGCAGCAACCGCGTGTAGCTGTGGCCGACTTCCAGTTGGAGCACGTAGCCCTTGGCCGCATTGTAGAGCACGCGCTTCTCGAACCCGGCCAGGTTGAGTACCTGCATCTCGATGATGACGAAGGTGCCCTGGTCCAGCTGCGCCTTGACATCCAGGTAGGTGTCCTTGCCCCCCAGCACCCTGGGCAGTTGGTAGGGGTCGAGGATCTCCAGGTCGGTAATGACGGGTTGCCCCTCGTAGAGCAGGCCATTGAGGAAGCTGAGCAGGATATCCTTGCTCTGGGCCGAGCCGAAGATTTTCTTGAAGCCGAAGTTCGTTTTGGGACTGATGAAGTTCATCACCGCACCTCTGTTTCTTACCGCTGTTCCTTTCGCCCCCCAACGCTGCCTGAGCCATGAGGAGGAGCGAAGCATTTTTCAGGATGGGAAGGGATGCAAGTTGGGGGCTTCCTCCCAGACGGTCAGGTCGCGCACGGGTTGCTATTATAGCACGTCAGCAAAGTTCTTTTCCATGCGGCGGAAGTAGATGGCCCCACTGACGAGCAGAGCCAGGGATGAGAGTGTTGACACGATAATCAGGAGCGCCGGTTGGGTTTCGGCCCCCAGGAGCGCCCACCGGAACCCCTCAATGACCCCGACCATCGGGTTGAGCGCATAGAGCGTTCGCCACGGCTCGCTGAACATGCTACTTGGGTAGACAATCGGAGAGGCATACATCCATGCCTGCACCAGAAACGGGATAACATAGCGCACATCGCGGAACTCGACGTTCATGGCCGAGAGCCACAACCCCACCCCAAGGGCGCAGCTGATACCAGGGATGAGCAAGAAGGGCAACCAGACCAGGTTGGCGGTTGGAAAGATGCCAAAAAAGGCCATGATGCCAAGCAGCATCAGGAACGCGAGCGCGAAATCAACGACCCCCGAAAGCACCGAAGAAATGGGCATGATCAGGCGAGGGAAGTAGACCTTTTTGACGATGTTGCTGCCAGTTACCAGGCTCTGGGTTGATTTGTTCAACCCATTGGCAAAGAAGGTCCAGGGCACCAGTGCCGCAAAACTGAAAACCGGGTAGGGGATGTCGTCCGAGGGGATGCCGGCCACCTTGCCAAAGACCAGGCTGAAAATGACCATGGAAAAGAACGGTTGAATAATGGCCCACGCCGCCCCCAAAACCGTTTGCTTATATTGCACTTTGATATCGCGCCAGACAAGGAAGTACAGCAACTCGCGATATTCCCAGAGTTCATCTAGCCTCAGCGCCCCCCGCGATGGCTCAATGCGTATCATAGGGATAGGCAGGGTTGACGAAGTGGCGTCCCGTTCTGTTGCCGGGGTTGACCTGGGTGCCGGCACGGGTTGTCCGGTGCTATCCCGTCCATCCCGGTTGTCTTTGCCATCGGTGTGGGCTATACGGGGTTGGTTCTGGCTCAGGTCATCCGTGTCATCAGGGGCATCATTCTGGGTATGCCCCAGGTCAGGGTCGTACGAGGAGCGGTTGTGGCTCTCGGTCTGGTGAGAAAGCTGCTGGGAAGAAGATTGCTGATTCATGATAAAGAATTACCTGTTTGTGTCACTATTTTCGGCCACCATTGCGTCTGTTTTTCCACTGGTCTTACCCGGCTCACCCGGCCCTCCCGTCCACACGACCCGGTCGTAGATATCGCGCAGGGCAAGCTGGTGCGGCCCAACCGAAAGGCTGAGGATAGCCTCCTCACCGCGGTATTCGGTCAGGAGCCACTGGTGTTCCGCCACCCGCACAAACTGCTCAACGGCATACCGTCCCTGCTCCACCAGAAGGTATTCGCGCAGCGAGGGGAGCGTGCGGTAGGCCACGAACTTTTCGCCGCGGTCATACGTGCTGGTGGATTCGGAGAGCACTTCGACAATCAGCACGGGATTGGTGATGGTGTCGGTGCGGCTTTCGTGGAGGGTGGGGGAGCCAGCGACGACCTGCACATCTGGGTAGGTATAGCTCTGCTGTGCCGGCACCCACAACCGCAGGTCGCTCATGAAGACCAGGTAATCCTGCCCTTTGAACGCACCACGTAGGAGAACGTAGATATTCCCGACGACATAGTTGTGATTGAGCGATGCCCCGGCCATCAGTACGACTTCTCCCTGGAAATATTCGCTCTTCTGCTCGGCCAGCACTTCACGCTCCAGGTAGGCTTCCGGGGAGATGAAGGGTTGCCGCAGCATCGGTGCCGTTGCCATAGCGTCCTGCTCCTTCCCTCTAGGTCGTCAGTACGAGCAGAGAGTATCCACCAAGTATCCGAACAGCGAGGTCCTGGTGAATGTGCGTAAAGAACATTTTTCTTGGGAGGGCCATCAGTTTTTGTCTCACACTCCTGGCTAAATCCAGACTACCCGCCGTATAGAACCAGTCTATTATATCATATCCGGTGTCCTTCAGGGTCAGCAAGGCGGTCTCCTTCATAAAGTAGTGGAGATGACCAACCCGGTCTCTCTTCGAAACCGGTTTCTTGCGCAGGATGTCCTGAACGGATATATCCAGGGGAATATGAAAGAGTTTATAGGCGGCTTTTTGTTTCAACGCCCGCAAAAACCCCATATAATCCTCCACGTGCTCAAAAACATCTATGCACAGGAGCAAATCAAAGCGCGGGGTATCCCTGGAAAGGAAATCGTCACAAAAAAAGCGCAACCGTTCCTGTTCTTTGTTTCGGCAAAGCGCAAATGCCTGCGGGGAAATTTCATATCCGGTAAAGACCACCTCGTCTGGCATGGAAAGGTACAACTGCCTGAGTATCTCCCCGGCCCCACACCCGACCTCGCACACCGAGCGAACCGGCAACTGGTGGTTCCTGATCATCCTGAGAATATGTTGGGCCTTCCAGTCCGAGTCTTCGACGTGATAGGTAGCGTTTTTTTCGGCGTATTTGCCGCTGAGGTAGACGTTTTCACCCATAATGTTAATGTTCTTCCTTTTGAGCAGACTATTCGTTTCGGGAGCCTTCGTTCCTTGAGATAAAAAAATAAAGCGGTGGAAGCGATATGGTCATATCGAGCCTCCACCGGCTGAATTGGAGGGGAAGAGGAAAGAGGAGCGAGAAGGAGACTCTTCGTGACGGTGAGGTACGATTGTCCCCCGCGGGTTTCCCGAACCCGGCCCGCCGCTGTTATGACCTGCGTGGGAGCCGTCGGTTCCGCACGACCACGGGGGCGAGAGCGGGGCGGAGCGGGCGAATGAAACGTTTCCAAACAAGGGCAAGGACCATGGCTAGCGCCAGGTTCAAGAGACATATCGTTCCCATGATCATCATCCTTTCGCGCCTGACCAGCAGCTTCCATAGCTGCTGGAGAAGCCGCAATACTATGGTCTTGCCATGTAGTATACCGAATTTTTCTCGCCTCGTCCATAGCCGGAAGGTACTGGCAAGAAAATCCGTTGCGGTCCTGCCCATTCCCATCACCGTACCAATCGGAGGATAGCACAGCCTCCCGCTGGAACTAACCCGGCGGGAGGCTGAACGGCGTGTTGTGTGTAATGTGCTTCTGACCGATAACCGGGCGGCCCCCTGCGAAAAATCAGGGGTTGCCCGGTGTTCCTGGTGTCTCCTTACTTAATGTGCAGGGTGCCCCAGTCGCCAGCCGCAAAGTGACCGGCCACCGTGCAGATATACAGGTAGTCGCCTGCGGGTGGAGCCGCAAAGGTCACCTCGCCAGCGTCGCCCGGCTGCCTGTTCTCAACGTGGGCAATGAGCTGGTCCATCACGGCTTCGCCCGCTTCGGGGAAATACTCGTTCTCGACGTTTGCCATCGCCACTTTGTTGAACGCCTCGGCCTGGTCCATTTCAGCGTGGTTGAGCAGAATCCAGTTGTGTTCCTGGGTCTTGGAGGTGTTGGTGAACTTGACCGTCAGAGCTTCGCACTCGCCAACTTCAACGGTCGCTTCCTTCTGGTCAAATGCCAGTTCCTCGCCTTTGATCCCGACTTCCCACACGACTGCTTTGCCCTGTGGTTCGCAGTTGGGCCATGCGCCACCAGCGGTTTCTTCCTCAGCCTCTTCTTCTTCGGCCTCTTCTTCCTCAGCCTCTTCTTCCTCAGCCTCCGCGGTCGGCTCTTCGGTTGGTTCCGCCGTCGGCTTTGCGGTTGCAGTTGGCTTTGCGGTTGCAGTTGGCTTTGCGGTTGCAGTTGGCTCTTCTTCAGCCTCTTCTTCTTCAGCCTCTTCGGCCTCTTCTTCAGCCTCTTCGGCCTCTTCTTCTTCAGCCGTCTTCGCCTCTTC
>JAAUSY010000075.1 GCA_012032475.1 Chloroflexaceae bacterium | reverse complement strand
GTGCCGCCCCCGCCCCCGAAGCGACCCCCGCTCCCACTGACACGCCGATGCCCACCGATACCCCGGTGCCCGCCCGATACACCAACACCAAAAGCAATGACTGCCTGCTATGAGCCATTCAAGCCCGACCCATCCGCTGCAAAGCCACCGGGAGACTGGGCGATACGGAGCTATGACCAGGACAATATCGGGGTGATCTTCATCAACGGCGAGATATTCCATGCCGCAACCTGCTGTGGAGACAGCGGGTGGCTCAAGATCAACGATCTCCTCGTTCCTGGCAATAATGAGATTATCATGGCAAGTTGGGATACAGAGGGTGCTGTCGGTTATTATAGAGAGGCTGTTTTTGGTTGGGGCTATGGGATACAACATGATAATATTCAGATATGGGGAAACGAACATGCTCCCGTGAAACAACCCGGTGAAGGATTACCTGCCGGACGTATGACATTTATTGATCGCCTCTGGATTACTCCGGAAGGCAAAGTTGAACCAGTGCAAACGCTTGAGCAACCTTCCACCCCTCCGGAAGGTCCCTGGTATGTCCGTATTGAAAGTATAGATGATGTCGGAGTAATCCTTATTAACGGTATGCCAGTGGCGCTCGATGCTGGTGGTCTGGACACCGGGTGGCGAGACATCACCACGCAGCTTTCGACGAACTGCAACAGCACCATCCAGATGCTTGCCTGGAACTTTGACGGTCCCTGGTCGTACAAGTTCTCCATCATGCACGGCAATACGATTGTGTGGGCGGCAGAGAAGAGCGGCAGCGGCTCCACCGGCCTGTTCTTCGACCAGGAGGTCATCATCAGGGGCGACGGCGAACTGGTCTGGTAGCCTACACTGCGCCGCAACTCACGCGCCATCGCCAGACACAGCATCTCGTCGTCCACGTAAATGTATGCCGCCGCATCGCTGTGCAGCGAGCGTCGCACCGTGACCGGCTGGCCTTTCCAGTAGGCGAGCAGGTCATCCTTATCCTCAATCAAAGTGCAGTCCCTTACATTCGACATCGCCATCCTCGCCCACGATGCCTGGCTGTGCGGGCACCAAAGCCATGGCGGTCACGGCAAACAACAGGTACGGAGAGCCAGTGACCACAACGCATTCCATTTCGATTCAAGAAGACCCCGATGGGCAAAGAGTCTATCTTCCCCTCGCCACCTGCTAACATTTCACCTATCCAGAAGTCCCTGTCGAAGAAAAATGGTGGAAGGGGCTTCTGTGTCTTTAACCATAAGAGTGCTTCGAGTTGAATATTCAACAACTCGGAGAGCAGGCCGGGGTCGATCCCAGTTCCATCAGTCGGATTGAATTGCACCGCACGCAGGCGACCAGTTCGCGCTCAAACAGGGGGCGTGCCTCGTCGCTCCTTCCCATCTCCTGAAGGAGCTTGCCCAGATTGAACAGGCTGGTGGCGGTGTCGTGGTGGCGAGGTGGTTCGCCACTGCCCAGGTCTCTGGGATGGGGGTGGTCATTGGCGGTTCCCCCTCTGAAGCGAAATGGGCCTCCGTGGCATTATAAACCATGGAGGCCTGACCGCTGAAGGGAAAAATGGGACACCAATCAATCGCTCAATGCCCCGAACAGTTCCGTTCTCCGATACGGACCCAAACGTGGACCTGCCCCGTTCGGTGGTCGGTTCCTGCTTCGGCGACGACGGCCTAGACGTGCCAGGGCTTACCTCATCTCCACAGGCGTGACTTCCCGCAAAACTTGCGGTAGATAGGTGAAAGAATACCAGAAAAAACCGTCGAACGCCAACAGGATTTCTGGCTATCTATGGGTCCATGGAGCGATGAAATTGATAATCAATTGTCACCCCGCGAAACCTCCCCCCCTACTGGCGCTGCGGCAGCACCGCCATGCAGTGTTCTATCATCTGCATCATCCGCCGAAGCAGCGTCCTTCGGGTTGGTGCCTGGGTAGTCCCCTGCCCACGGCCTTCCGCCTGCATTCCAGGCTGCATCCTCGAAAACAGCCGGGAAGCAAACAGCGCCGCCTCATATCGCACCCCCCGGACCGGGTGGGAAAGCTGCCCGGTTCCCGTCAGTTCCCCCGTTGCCTGCAACGCCTCGATATCCCCGTGCGTCCTGGCTGGTTCCATCCCCTTTTCATCCCATACGGGTTCTGCGGTCGGGGATATCCGGCTCTCAACGGTCGGGGGCGGGGCGTGCGGCCCGTCCCCGACCGCCTGCTCCGAAGTTGCCGGGGCACTGCCCTTGCTCGACGCAATGGCAGAAACTCCACCTCTCCCCAACAAGAGCACCGCCAGGAGCAGCGCGACGGTTCCCATCCAGAGAAAAGGTCCAGACTTCTGATATCCCATGGTGAACCTCCTGTTTCACTACTCTGAGTATCTCTACATCCATCCCATCTCCCACTGATGGTCCCTACTCACCAGTCCCAGTATCCCTCTGCTGGCTAAATCCCCGCTAAAGGCGCGGTAATGATTGGCTAAATCCCTACCCCCGCAAACCATCCGTTCTTTAGCCATCTCTCACAGAAGGTTTAGCTGGGACTCAGGTGCGGCCCTTATAGTGCAGGCAGACACAGGAAAAACCCTCAGTGCAGAACGAAGCAGGAATTTCAAACGTGAACAAGGCGTACCTTTGGGTACATTTGAACACCTGGAAAGTAGGTTCTCATGAAACGCTATCTCTTCTGGATACCCACGCTCCTGACCACGCTGGCGCTCCTGGGCGGGTGCGGCGCGCTGCTCATCAGCGGTCCCATGCTGGCTGCTGGGGTCGCACGGGCAGGGCAGGCCACCCCCACACCCGCCCCGGCGGCCCCGGCGACCTCCTCCGCTCCAGGTAACCCCTTGCTGGCGCTGGAAACCATGCTGCACGACATTGCCACCCACGTCAGCCCTTCGGTCGTCAATATCCAGGTCACCCAGAAACCGCAGGCCACATCGCAAACGCTGCCCGACCTGCCCGACCTGCCCAATCTGCCAAATATGCCCCACTTCCACTTCTCCATCCCACCCCAACAGGAGCCACAGTCCCTCCCATCCCAGGCACTCGGCTCCGGGTTTGTGTGGGACACGCAAGGCCACATTGTCACCAACAACCATGTCGTCCAGGGAGCCGACCGCATCACCGTCACCTTTGCCGATGGCACCACGGAGGATGCGACCCTGGTAGGCACCGATCCCGACAGTGACCTGGCGGTAGTCCAGGTCAACCATCTGCCCAACGACCTGCAACCCATCCAGGTCGCCGACTCGAACCAGGTCCAGGTGGGCGACCTGGCCGTGGCGATTGGCAACCCCTTCGGTCTGGAGGGAACCCTGACGGTGGGCTTCATCAGCGCGCTCGGGCGCTCACTGCCAGTCGAGTCATCGCAGCTTCAGGGCGGCACCTATACCATCCCGGACATCATCCAGACAGACGCGTCCATCAATCCTGGCAACTCCGGGGGCGTGCTGGTGAACGACGCCGGGCAGCTTATCGGGGTGCCCACTGCGATCCAATCGCCGGTGCGGGCTTCCGCGGGCATTGGTCTGGCAGTCCCATCCGCGATGGTGCAGCGGGTGGTCCCCGCCCTCATCGAACACGGCTCCTACGCCCACAGCTGGCTTGGTATCAGTGGAACGACCATGACCCCCGACCTGGCAAAAGCGATGCAACTGGATGCGGACCAGCGCGGGGCCCTGGTGCTTGATGTTACCGATGGCGGCCCGGCAGACCAGGCAGGGGTGCATGGCAGTGACCGCGAAATCACGATGGACGGACAGCCATCCCACGTGGGCGGCGACGTACTGGTGGCGATAGATAACCAGCCAATCAACGAATTTGACGACCTCGTCACCTATCTGGCCCGGTCCACCCAGGTGGGGCAGACCGTGACCCTGACCGTGCTCCGGGACGGGAAGCCGCAAACGATTGATGCAACGCTGGCAGCTCGCCCCACGGCCAGGTAAGCCCCCGCTCCACCGGGCGGGACGCACTGTTCGCTTAGCAAGTCGTTAGAATCGCTTTAGCTGCGACTTATCCTGACCACGCATGATGGTCTCAGGTGCCAAACAGAGGAAAGGAGCAACTCTATGTCAACCGCAATGGCCTGGTATTCCGGACGACCCACCTGGACCGACGAAGTCACTCAACAGAACGCCATCTCTGACCTGGTTGCCAGGCTCAGCGACCCGGACGTCGTTGTGCGCGACCGTGCGGCCTCTGCCCTGGTGCTGATGGACCGTCGGGTGGTGGGTCTGCTGGTGGAAGAGTTGAACCACCCGGATTATCGCATGCGCCTGGGAGCGGCCCGGGTGCTGCGTGACCGGGCTGATCCGGGGGTTGGCCCCTACTTCATTGAAGCCATGAACGACGCCGAACTGGAGGTGCGGCGGGTGGCCGCCGAAGGACTGATTGCGCTTGGCGATGACGGCCTTGAACTGGTGCTGGAAGCCCTGATCAATCTTTCCTGGAAGAATCCAACGTTCCGCGAAGAGGCAGACCACGTTATCCGCCGGTTCTCATCGGGCAAATTCCGTCGGTTTCTCGAACCAGTCACCGAGATGATGGAAGGCACCGAGCCTGCGGCCTGGGTACCGCTGATGGCCTATGGAGCCTTGATCCGTATCCACGCCATCCGTGCCAACCGGTCATATCCCGAATCTGAGTCCATCGAACGGTTTTGAATCGCCAAGCGCGTGGTGGGACCGGCCGAAGGTCGCACCACGCCCCAGGGAGTTGCTGTGGAAAAACGGGAAATCCCGCCCCCGGACCTCGTGCCGGCCCCGGCGGTCAAGCGAAACGCTTTCAAGGAATTCTCACGGCGGGCCAACTACTACGCCTCGTCTCTGGCCGTTCCTTGTGCGGTTGTGGGGGGAATTGCGGGCGTCGCCTTGCAGGTGACCGGGCACGTCAGTGGCGGCCCGATCTGGCTAATGGGAGCCTGGATCGGGGCCATGCTTGGGATGGTCGCTGGCTATCTCTATGCTTTGCTCACGTCCCGCAGGATGCTATAATAGGGGGGTTATGGCCCCTTCCATTCTCATTGTAGAAGATGAAGCCGAAATTGCCAGCTACCTGCGGCGGGGTCTGGCCTACGAAGGCTTCCAGGTGGAGGTTGCCACCGACGGACCGTCGGCGCTTGCGCTGGCCCGCGAACACCCCCCGACCTGGTGTTGCTCGATGTGATGCTGCCCGGCATGGACGGCACCGAAGTGGCGCGGCGGCTCCGCTCCGCCTCGCAGGTACCGATTATTATGCTCACCGCACGGGTATCCGTCGAGGACAGCGTGACCGGGCTGGAGAGTGGGGCCGACGACTACGTGCGCAAGCCGGTCGCCTTTGAAGAACTCCTGGCCCGTATCCAGGCGCAGCTTCGGCGGGTCCAATCTCAGGCATCTGCTGAGGTACTGCGCTTCGCCCATCTCACGCTCAACCTCAGCAGCCGCGAAGTGTCCTGCGGCACGAGGCGGGTCACCCTCACGGCCCGCGAGTTCGACGTGTTGGAATTGTTTTTGCGCAACCCGCAGCAGGTGCTCACCCGCGATGTTCTCTACGAGCGTATCTGGAATTATAACTTTGGCAGCGACAGCAACGTCATCGAGGTCTACGTGCGGGCGCTGCGCCAGAAACTCGAAGAAGGCGGCGAACCGCGCCTGCTCCAGACCGTTCGGGGCGTTGGCTATGTCCTCCGCGAAACCCCCTGACGGTCAACCCGACCGCCCCGCAGGGGGACGAGGGAGTCCCCTTTCGCTGCGCACGCGCCTGGCGCTGGGGTACACCGCCTTCTTTTCGCTGATCATCGGGTTGCTCGGCACGGGGGTGTTGCTGGCGGTGCAGGAGTTGATGTTGCGTGATATGCGCCAGCAGTTGACCACGACCGGCGAACTCATCCAGCAAAACTTCGACTCCAGCAACACCACGGTGACGGTCTATTTTGGCGACTCCGCCTTTCTGCTGCACACCTATGCCTCGCCGGTCATCGGGCTGGATTCGCCGGCGCTCTATGTGCAGGTGCGGACCCTGGAAGGGAACGTGGTCGCCACCTCGGCCAGTCTGCACGAGCAGCAGTTGCCCATCACGCCCCAACTGCTGGCTGCTGCCTGGCAGGGACAGTCCCACCTGGGTCCGGCCAGCTTGCCCCAGGGCACGGTGCTGCTGCTCACGCGGCCCCTGTTGAAGGGAGATACGCCGGTCGGGGTGCTCCAGGTGGCCCACCCGCTGCGCGAGGTGAACCGCACGCTGGATATGCTGGTGCTCAGTTCAGCGGTGATCGGGGTCATGGCAATGCTGGCCGCGTTGCGGGGGGGGGTGTGGCTGGCAGGTCAGGCCTTGCGTCCGGTGGGGCAGGTGGCGCACACAGCACGGTGCATCGTGCAGGCCGAAGATTTATCGCGCCGCGTCCCTGAGACGGACAGTAGCGACGAGATTGGCGATCTCACCCGCACAATAAACGCGATGCTGGCGCGACTGGAGCAGCTTTTCACGTTGCAGCATCGCTTCGTGGCCGATGTTTCGCACGAACTGCGGACGCCCCTGGCAGCGATGCGCGGACATCTTGATATCCTCCAGCGCGGGGCCAGGCACGACCCGCAGGTGCTCGCGGAGTCCCTGACAGATATGCAACGCGAAGTGCTGCGGCTCACGCGGCTGACGAACGACCTGCTGCTGCTGGCCCAGGCGGACGCCGGACGGATGCGGTTGCGGCACGAAATCGTTGCCCTGGATGACCTGGTGCTCGATGTGGTGCGCACGTTACACCCGCTTTGCCAGGAGGTCGCGCTCATCCCGATAATTGACCACCAGGTGGCAATCATCGGGGATGAAGACCGACTCAAACAGGCGCTCATCAATCTCGTGGCAAATGCGCTCTCCCATACCCCCGCGGGGGGCAGCGTGACGATAGGGCTGTCCCGTCACCAGACGCACACTGCCTGTCTGCGCGTGGGTGACACGGGAGAAGGCATCTCCCCCGACGATATACCGTACCTCTTTGACCGCTTCTACCGTGCGGACAAAGCCCGTTCACGGCGCTCTGGCGGTGCAGGCATTGGCCTCACTATCGTGAAGTGGGTGGTCGAGTCCCACGGTGGGCAGGTGGTGGTGGAAAGCGTGCCAGGGGTCGGGAGTGTGTTCACGCTCCTGCTGCCCATCAGTTGAGAGGGGCAGCCCGATACCGCGGCATCGGATGGCATCGGGGTGGCAGCTTTTGCGCTGGCTCAGGGGGATGACTGCCACAGGTGGTTGAGGACCCGCCGGAGCAGCCCGACCAGGCGGGTCAGGCGTTCTGGCCCGACCACCAGACCCCCGATAGCCAGCATAATGAAGAGACCAGAAAGTTCTGCGGTGTGCATCGCATTCTCCCTTTCTTCTTTCGCTCCCTACCCCCAACGTTCCCCCATGGCTCGACGTGGCTCAACCGTTGCACCGGCACGTTCTTCGGGGCCGGGGCAGCCCCCAGGCAGGACCACGGCCCAGGGAGCGCAACCACCCGCCCGGACTTGAGTGGGCAGGAGCAGGGCGATAAGCGGTGCTCCCTCCAGGTCTAGAGCCGGGCCGACGCCTGGGACCATGGCGCGGAAATTTCGTACGGGAGTTGGGGGATACCTCCGGTCCCACCGGTGACCACCACCGAATCATCGCCGCCCTTCTCGTTGGGCACATAGCCGTCGGCGTTCCAGTCGTTATACCAGCGCCCATCAACCAGGTAGCGGTAGCGGAAGGAACGCCCGGCTTCCAGTTCCAGGGTGGTACTCCAGGCCGGCCCATGCAGCCGCAGCGGAGTAGCCGCAGGGTCCCATTGATTGAAATCCCCCACCAGAGCAACCTGGTTTGCCCAGATAGCAGACGGGAATGAGAAGGTGACTCGTACCGTACCGGTCTGGTGGTCGTAGCTCTTGCTCATCATTGCTCTTTGCTCCTTTCCTCAGATATCCGCCAGTTCTGCGTTTCAGCATAGCGGTCGTGGGTAAGGCGGGAATGAGGTGGGGCTAAGGGGAAGCTAAAGGAAGCAGGGGGAAGAGGTAGGGTCTCCATGCGCCAGGTCCACCTCGTTCCACCAGGCATCTCACCCCGTCAACCCGGAGCGGTAGTTGATTGCCACCTGGGTGGCGTAGTTGCTCAGGCCGAGCATAATCGGCAGCGCCCAGTGGCAGCGCCCCCGACGGGTCGCCATAGCTCACCGGGTTGGCATAAATAACCATACTGATAGGGGTGATAGGGGTGCAGGCTGTAGGGATAGCTGGTGAAGCCGCCAAAGGGGTCGCGGCTAGTGTGCGCCATCAAGATGCCGGTGATCTGCCCGCTGTGGTCTATGGTAAGCGGAGAAGCCATTCTCCCCTACCGCAAATTCGAGGGCAGAATGTGCATCTGGTCCCGATACTTGGCAACCGTCCGGCGGGCAATGGGGTAGCCGCGCTCCGTCAGCATCTTCGCCAGTGCCTGGTCGCTCAGCGGCGTCGTTTCGCCGTCAATCAACTCGCGCAGGACATCCTGCACGCGGCGGGCCGCCACAAAAAACTCGCTCAGCGGAAAGAGCGCCCTGGTAGGCAGCAGGACCGTCTTATCCGTCACGGCGCGGCTCACCGTGGACTCGCTGAGTTCAAGCTCTGCCGCCAGTTCCGCCCTGGTCATGGGCACCAGGTGGCGGATACCATGGCGCAAAAAGGCCTCCTGACGGCGCACAATCGCTTCCCCGATGCGCTTGAGCGTAGACTCCCGCTGGCGCAGGTTTGCCAGGAAGACCCGCGTCCGGGCAACATATTCCTGCACATGCGCCCGTTCCTCCTCGTCAAGCGACATGGCATTGCGGGCCAACTCCTGGTAGAGCGGGTTCATTCGCAGCAGGCGGCGGGGCGAATTGAGCACTTCAACCACAAAGGTCTGGTCTTTTTCGCTGATAGAGAGGTCCGGCATGCGATAGCGCACCCCCACGGGGGCCGTGGCTGGTTGCGGAGCGACCTGAGAAGGGTAGGGCCACAGGTGGTGCTGCACGAACGCCTGGACGGCCTCAACGTCGGCAGGGGTAATATGGAGCTGGCGGGCGATCTGGACGAAGCGGTGCGTCCCCAGGTCTTCCAGATGCCGGTCAACAATCACGCGGGCATACGGGCAGCTCGTTCCCTGCTGTTCCAGGGCATCGAGCTGCGCCAGCAAACATTCACGCGTGTTGCGCGTGGCGATACCCGGTGGTCCCAGGTCGTGCAAACAGGCCAGCACACGGCTCACCCGCTCCAGGCTGAAGTTCAGGGTTGCCGCAATATCGGTCAGTTCGTCGGCCAGAAAACCGCGCTCATCCAGGCTCCCGACCAGCGCCAGGGCGATGGGATGGTCCGCCTCCGGCAGCGCCACCGATAAATCAGCATAGATCCCCTCGGCCATGCTGCGCGGAGCCGCCACCCATTGCAGCGAATCCCCTGCATCATCCGAGGGGTCTGAGGGGAGCGCCGGAGCAAAATCATCAGCCGCCGGGGCACTGGCGCATTGCAAGCAAATGCCATCCACCACCACCCCCCCACAGCGACTACAAAAAACCTCCTCCCCCTCAATTTCCTCAAGGGAGGGGTTTTCTGCCAGTTCTTGCTCCACTGCCTGTTGCAGCTCTATCCCAGGCAGGAGCAGCAATTGCGCAAGATGGAGCAACGCAGGGTTGGCCTGCATCTCCATCCGTGGCCCCATGCTCATATCCAGCATCATCAGGCCCCCCCGCTTCTGTCCCGGTATCCCAGGCGTTTGCCTTCAATATCCCCATCTGCTTCATCTTAGCAAGAAACGTGCCAACGTATCCCTCTCTCTGGCATCCCGGAAACGGAGACTCTGCCGCCTCTGCCGCCTCTGCGACCTTTGCCGTCTCCCGCTACCGCACCACAAAGCGCGTCCCGCTGCCGCGCCCGAACACCTCTGGAGCATACATCTGGTAGGCCAGGGTGGGGAGCGTCTGAAACGTCCCTTCGGTGGTGGCGCGAGCCAGGTAGGTGTAGTGGTAGGTTCCCGCCGTCAGGTACGTGGCAAACAGCGCCACCCGATTGTCGTGGACCTCCGTCTGGGCAAAATAGCGCCAGAAGGAAAATTCGTCTTTCTCTTCTTCCGCGTCCATCAATTCGCCCCCCTGCACCACATCGCTGACCGTCTTCAAGCTCGTGTCGAGCGGCTCCAACCCGGCGGGCAGCATATCTTCGACCACGAGATAGTAGACATGGTCGGGAACCGTGAGCGTCACCCGCACCTGGACGACCTCGCTCATCTGCGCCTCCGAGACGAGGGCACCGGTTGGCTCCAGCGTGTCCTGGTCAACGGCGATATAATCCCGCTGAACGGCAATGCCGCGGTCCAACGCCTGAACTTCGTTGGCGTCCTGGTAGTAGCGCAGGCGCAGGGTGTAGGAGAGCCGCCCCGGCCCTTCCTTCTCAAGGGCGAGCGCCGAAGTATACGGTTGCTGGTCAGGCGGTTGCGGCTGGCCGGCCATCATCTCGGCCAGCGAAACCACCACCGTCACCGGGTCGTCAAGGTTGTCGCGGTTGACGCTCCCCTGCTTGATCGTGCGACCGTCCAGGGTGGCCTGATAGGTGTAATTCGCCTCCAGTTCGCCGCTCTGCACCAGATACTCCGCCAGCGCCATGAGTGTGATAGCCGTTTCCTGGGTGGTGCGCCAGTGCCCATCTTCGCGCCGCTGCATCAGGTGGCGCACGGCGTTGGGCACCAGGAAGTTTTCCGGGTCGGTGCGCACCAGGGCTTGCAGCGCCAGGGCCGTGCTGCGGTCGTCGCTGCTCATCGTCCAGTAGTGGACTTCAGGCTCTTCCCAGTGTGCCGTAGTCGGGTGGAGGACGGCGCGACCCATCAGGTCGCCAACGAGCGCCCGCACGCGCTCCTCCTCCTGCCCCAGTTCGTCCAGGGTCATCAGCAGGTAGGCCCGCCCATAGATAGCAAGGGCATCGCGCTGCTCATAGAGCGCAACCGTGCGCCCGCGGTCAGGTCGCCCGGCTTCGCTCATCACAAAGAGGACGTAGGCGCGAGTATTGAGCGGAAGGTCACTGAACGATGCGGCCCTATCCGACCCTCCCAACTCATCCGGAGACAACGATGGTTGATTGCCATCCAGCACCTCTTCGAGGTAGGCCAGGGCGCGGTCAAGCACCTGCTGGTCAACCCCATACCCGGCCCGGCGAACTTCCAGCAAGCCCTGCACCACATAGGCCGTCAGGTAGGGGTGGCTGCTCTCCGAAGCCCACCACCCCCACCCACCGTCGAGGTTCTGCAAATGGGAGAGCCGCTGCAACCCCTCAGAAAGGTTCCGCTCCAACGCCGCCTTCAATCCCTGGTTCTCCATGCCCAGGTCCCTGAACAGGCGGTAGGTGACGGCATTGGGCAAGAAGCGGCTGACGGTTTGCTCGGCGCAGCCATAGGGGTAGTGCTCCAGGTAGTCCAACCCGCTCTCAACCCCCGCCGCCAGCGAGGGCACCAGTTCCAGGCTCAGTTCGCCAATATCCGGCGGACGGTCCGACGAGCCGGGTTCGGCGGTTCTCGTCTCAGGAACGGTGAACGACAGCGTCTCCACCACGGGCACGTCTCGCACCTGCCCGGCGCTCGCCACCACTTCCGGCGTCAGGAACGCTGAACCGGCAACACCTGCTCAACCACATCGCGCAGGTCACCCCCCACCGCCGAAAAGCGCAGCGTGGCCTGCCCATCGGTCTGGCCCGGCGGGGGAACCTCGGCCTGCCAGCGCACCACGACCTGCCCGTTGGCGGGGACTTCAACCGTCTGCTGCGCCGGGGTGTCCAGGTGCAGACCCGCCACCTCCAGCGTCACATCTGTCTCAATGGCGCTCGGCGTGGTGTTGTGGACCACGGCTTGCAGGGTCGGCAGGTCGCCCGCGGTCAGGAAGCGCGGCAGCGACGGGCGAACGAACAACGGCAGCGTTGCCACTACGTCGCTGGTTTCCTGCCCCACGAGCGTATCCGCGGTCAGGCCACGCGCCGTCAAGCGCCAGGTCGTCAGGCTGTCGGGCAGCGTCAGCGTCACCTGGGCGTTGCCCTGGTCGTCGGTCACGAGCGCGGGGTTCCAGTAGGCCGTGTCGGGGAAGTCGCGCCGCGCCAATACCTCTTCCGCCATACCGCCGCCGCCGCCCTTTTCGCCCGGCTCAAGCTGAAGCGTGATCCGGTCTACCAACCCGATGATAGTCTGCGCCGTGCGCACCCCAAGCGGGCGCTGCTCGTAGAACGCCTGGGTCAGGGTCGGGTTGGGGTCGTCGGCCAGCGCCAGCACAGCCTTGTCCACCAGCGCCAGCGAGAGTTCTGCCCGTACGCCGTTGCCCGCGTGGTCCGTGGCCCGGATAGCATAGGTCACCTCGTCACGGGGGGCAGTGTCTGCCCGGTCCGGAGTGATTGCAATGGTCAATTCCTGCTGCTCGGTTGAGACGGGCAGGTTGATAAGCCCGACCCGCACATCCGGCACCGGCAGCTCTTCCAGCGATGGCTTGACCAGCACCACCGAGACATAGATGTTCGGGGCGTGGTCGGGGGTTATCTCCACCTGGAGCAGTTCGGAGGTATCCGTCAATGTCATGATGCGGTGCTCCATCACCCCCGCCCGCTCGATAGTCACGAGCGCGGTCATCCCCTTGTAGGGAGCCGCCACCAGGATGCTGGCGGTCTCGCCGGGGTGGTAGCGGTGCTGGTCGGCAATCAGATCTATGCGGTTGGTGTCATTGATACCCCAGAAGACATCGCCGCCATAGGCCCAGGTAAACACGCTGGACCTGACGGTGTGTCCCTGGTCGTCCTGCGCTTCGGCCTGGACGCGGTAGGAGCCGCCTTCGGAGGGGGTGAAGGTGATGCTGCCGCGCCCCTGGTCGTCAGTCGTCGTGGAGCGGCGGTCCACCTGCGTGTCAGAATAGGTCGAGGTCCAGTACATCTGCCCGTTGTCGCCCTGCTCCCGCACGGTATACCATTCGCGCCGATAGATAGTCACCTGGACCTCGCGGTTGCCCACGGGTTGCTCTTCGAAATCCAGGGTGAGCAGAGACACTTCCTGGGGTTGGCCGGCCTGGGCAACGTAGCCCTCTGGCCGCTGCCCGATGTAAAACGCGCCGGCATGCACCGTCACCGTCGCACGGGAGGCGATAACCTGTTCGTCCACGTCGGTAATCTCAACATCAAGCGTCAATTGCTCGCTCTGAAGGGCTTCTTGCAGCCGGGCAGGGAGGCTCAGGCGGAAGGTACCCTGACCATCGGTCGTCGCAGTGCCTTCACTGACCAGTTCGCCCCCCGTTCGCCGTTCGTCGCCGCGATACCAGGCATAGGCATCGTCCGGGTTGTCGAAGCTGAACGCTGGCGCGGTTTCGCTCTGGAAGGTGAACGGCTCAGACAGCAGCCGCCAGTGGAGAGGCGCGTTCGCAACCGCACCCCCGGCATAGTAGCTGGCAGCCACCTCAAACGCCATCGTCTCATCCTGAACGTAGTCGGTCCGGTCGGGCGTGACACTGACTTCAAACGCGGGCTTGCGATATTCGGCCACGATGAATGAGCCATAGGCCATTTCCCTTCCTGGCATCCCCTCCTTCATTTCCAGAACGGTCATGGAGAAGGAGCCGGGGCGGGCACTGCCGTCCAGGGTGAGGCTCGTGTGGAAGGTGCCGAACTCACTGAGGGGGAGCGTGGTGGCAAACACATCATTCCCTTGAGAGTCGTACACCCGCAGGTAGACTTCCGTTCCGGCACCGAGCAGGTGGTACGTCTCGCCCTCAATGGCCCGCACGCGCCGCGGATGGAAACCAGGTGCCCCGGACGATAGATGGGGCGGTCGGTGAAGAGCGTTCCCACAAAGGGGTTGCGCTCATACTGCACCGGCAGGCCAAAACTCCACGGGCCGATGCCATCATCCCAGTTCGTGGTGGCAAACGCAAAGTGGCTCTCGCCGCCTTCCGGGCCGGGGGGAGACCACAGGAAGAGTGGGGTATAGACGGATGCTTCGGAAAGTGTCCCCTGCCAGACCCCTTCGCGGTCGCTCGTCCCCAGGTCGCGCTGCCCAAACCCGCTGCCATCGTCCGGGTGATAGGCCACCGTGAGGGGCAGTCCCTCCACTGGCTCGCCGGTGCCCAGGTCCACCGCCCAGACGAAAAGCTGCTCGGCGCTGCGCTTGACCGTGAGCGCATAGGGGCTGACCGCCATAATCTGGCGGTCGAGACGGCCACTGCCGCTCTCTCCGCCCTCTCCTCCTTCGCCGGTGTCAGTTGCCGGGAGCGAAGTATCACGGACATCGAGGTAGTAGAGACCGGCCTCAAGCTGCCCCAGTTCGAGCATTTCAATGGCCTGCTGGTTGCGTTCGCCTCCCAGGGAAACCGTGTCCGACGCGATGAGCATGGCCGGGTCGGTCTGAAAGGTTCTCCAGGTGTCGTAGTCGGTCAGCAGGCGAATAGCCTGCTCCGGCGTGAGGCGGTAGAGGTGGTAGGCAACCTCCGGGATGTTCACAGAGCGCATGGGGACGCGTGTGGGTGCATGCGTGTGGTAGCCACCCACCTGGTTGGCTCCCACCAGCGCCAGGGAGGGCGGCAGCGGCCCGGTGCGAAAGCTGATAGTTGCCTCCTCCTGAAGGGCGGCCCCGTAGGGGTCGCGGGCCTGGGTGCCGACCGTCACGCGGTAGCTCGTTTCTGGCTCAAACTGGGCATAGAGGTAGGCAATGGTCCGGTGGGTGCTGGTCTGGACGATGGTGGCTTCCGGTTCGATGGTCAGGTTTCGGAAGACCGTGCCCCATTCCATCGGGGCACTGAAGGTGAGTTCGAGCGTCCGGGAGGAATCAACGGACTGTTCCCCATCTGATGGGCTTGAACTAACCAGGCGGGGCAGCGGGGACACCTGAAAGGTCGCCCGATATTCCTGCTCCGTCCCTGCTGAACCGCGGGTCGCCCGCGCCCCCGGTGATACGATGAGGGCATAGCTTGCTCCTCGCTCCAGGGGAGCCGCGGGGGTCAGGGTGGCCGTATCTTCGTCTGCGGTCACGGAGACTGTCGCCGGCACAGTCTCGCCTGTGGCGGTGTTCTGAAGCGAGAGGGTCGCTTGCAAGCTGCCTTCGTCCATCGGCATCGTGAAAACGACCTGGAGCGGGTCAGTCGGGCTGACCAGGTCTGCGCCGTCCTCCGGCGTGCTCCTGACGACCCGCGGCGCGGCAGTGGTGAAGCGCCAGAGGTAGTCGTCGGCCAGGGTGCTCCCGGCCTGATCCTTCAGGCCGCGGTCAATGCGCCCCTCGTAGGTTGTCCCAGGCAGCAGCATTTCGGTGGGAGAATAGACGTAGGTCTGGGTGTCGAGCCAGGAGCCTTCCCCCGCAAGGGCGGGGGTGATGGTGAGGGGGTGAGGCAGGCGTTCCTGGGCGTCCACCGTGGTCAGCGCCACCACGGGGTGGTTGAAGCGCACGCTGATGCGGCGGGTGTCAAGGCTGACTTCGGGCGTGTCGGGGGGTGGCTCAACCTGCTCCACGGCAAGGTCGCCCATCGTGGTGAAGTGCCAGGCCAGAGGTTGCGCATTGACCGGAGCGCCCGTGGTGGAGCGGATGCCGGGCAATAGCCGCGCCTCGTAGGTGGTGGCGTACTGGAGGGGGGCATCCGGATGAAAGAGCAGGCTTTCGCCGCTCACGGTGACCTGCCCTTCGACGGCCTCACCTCCCCTTGTCTTGTACAGGGCAAAGTGGTCACCTGCTGCAGCCATGTCAATATCGGGCGTCAGCCGCACTTCGACCGGGGCGCTGGTGGAGACTTCGGACGCGCCGTCGTGGGGGCGCGGCTCGACCCGCAACACCGACGCCGTGGTGAAGCTCCAGACCACCGGGCGCTCCAGGCGCACCAACCCATCCGGGGACAGGTCGGGTTGCACGGTGGCGGTGTAGGTGGTGGCATTGTGCAGGCCACCTTCTGGATAGAAACCGAACTGCGAGGGGGAAAGCCAGCGCCCCACCCCGTCCACTGTCCCGATGCGCTCGGCCTCCAGCACCACCGGCTGTGGCAAGGTGGCGGCAAACTCCGGGTTGTCGGCCGAGGCTTCAACCGTGTCGGTCGCCACAACGGTGGTGTCAAACTCGACGATGAGCGGGGCATTGAGCGGCACGCGGTCGTCGCCGCTGCCCGGCGTGGTGCTGGTGACCCCGGCGTAGGGGGCTGTGGCAAAGGTGAGCGTGAACGGCTCTCTGGTGTAGTTTCCGGCCAGGTTGGTCACCCCCGCGCCAATTGTCAGGCGGTAGGAGGTGCCGTACTCCAGGCTGCGTTCCGGGCGAATGGTCATCACCGTGCGCTGGCTGTCAACCAGCAGGTCGGCGGGTGGCGCTATCCGGACGGCCCGGACAAACGTGTCCGGCTGAATCCACTGGTCAAATTCGATGAGCATGCTGGCCTGGGGGTTGACGTTGGTCGCGCCATCGGGGGGGGTGGTCCGCACCACCTGGGGCGGGTTCATGAACATCGGCAGGATGAAGAAGTGCAGGCCAACGGCGACAACAACCGCGATGAGGATGGTGGCAACGATGACGGGGCGAAATTTCGAGGGCCGGGGTTGGGGTCTGGGTTCGGTCATGGGTCAGGTCCTTCCATGAATCATTCTTTCTTGCTTGCTTGTTTCTGCGGGCGGTGCTTCACCATTTCCTCCATTGTATCACGCGGCGGGGCCGGGGACAACGGCGGGGGCCAGGGATGAAAAAAACCTGCTCCCCCCGAAGTGGGGCTGCAGGAGCAGACCGCAAGAGGGTTTCACGTCTGAATGACCACCATCGTCATATCATCGTGTGGTTCGGTGCCCTCCGTAAAGGCCTCAACTGCCGCTCGCAGGTGGCTCAACATTGCCCTGGCGCTGCGCTGCGGCCCCGAGACCACCGCCTGCTCCAGGCGGTCAAACCCGAAAATCTGTCCGCAGGCGTTTCTGGCCTCAACCACCCCATCGCTCGTCAGAATCATCATATCGCCCGGCTCCATCGAAAGGGACACCTCCCGATACCCGGTGGTCGCCCCCATCCCAATCCCAAGCGGCATACCGCTGACGTCAATCCAGACCAGGCGGCCATCGGCCTGCTTCATCATTGGCGCGATGCACCCGGCATTGGACAGACGCACCATGCTCGACCACGCGCCCTTCCGCTCAGACTGGTGGGATGGTTGACTGATATCCAGGTAGACAAACGCACAATTTTGCCGTGTCGCACGGGTATAATCCGCAATCGCATTGTCCATCTGCATCAGGAACGCACTGGGCGACAGGTCCTTCCCCACCAGCGACCGAAACGACGCGATGCTGGCTGACATCAGTAGAGCCGCCGGCATCCCCTTTCCCGACACATCCCCGACCGCAACCACATACCGGGTGACCGCCAGCGGGGGTTTCAGAATCTCGTAGGCATGATAGGCATACAGGTCACCTCCCACCTCGTGGGCCGGCGTACTGTAGCACACAACGTCCAGTCCATTCCAACCCGGCTGCGTTGGGGGCAGAAACCCCTGCTGGATATTTCGCGCCAGTGCCAGTTCGCTCTGCAAGCGGGTGTTGAGTGCCTCCAGGGCCGCCACCCGTTGCTCAAGTTGCTGCTGCAACCCCCGAATGGTCAACTGGTGCTCAATCCGAGCCAGCACTTCTTCAATCTGGAACGGCTTGGTGATATAATCCACCCCGCCGACCGCAAAGGCCTGCACCTTGTCCATTGCTTCGTTCAAGGCACTGATGAAAAGCACCGGGATGCCAGCAGTGACTGCGTCTTTCTTCAAGAGGCGGCATACCTCGTAGCCATTCATCTCCGGCATATTGATATCGAGCAAGATAATATCGGGAAGCTCCAGATGAACCGACTTCAGTGCCATGGGACCATTGATGACGGCCCGCACCTTGTAGCCTCGCTCTATCAGCATGGTTGAGAGAAGCCGCAAATTGTGGGGGGTGTCATCAACGACAAGGATGGTCCCCTTCGACGGGTCCGTCCGGGCTACCTCCATAGAAATCCCTCTTCCCGTGGTGGAATGCTGCTGGTTGCTGATGCGCTGTTCATGGCCGATGTTGCCTGTCTCCTGGTCTATCAACGTGATGACGTTTCGCTTCTTCGGTCCCAAGTTCCTGCCACGTTCATCTTACCACTAAATTTCGATGTCACGGACCTGGGAATTCGGAGCGCGACCAACCAACCCCCAACCAGCAAACCTCCCGCAGTTTTTTCCCCGCGAGAGGTTGCCCAATCATACCAATTTGCGCGCCTGGTCATCGTATTCTGATACCCATGGGCATCTTGACGGAGAGCTTGGAGATGGCTACAGGTTAAGTGAAAAGAGGGTGAGATAGGTTGTGCCATAATGCAAGTTGGTATACCACGAAACCCTACTCCGCCCCGCGCACCTCGCGCCCTAGCAACCCAAGCTGAATGTTGAACGGCGGCGCGTTCTCCGGGTGCTGCTCCATCCGGCGGCGCTCGAAATACTGCACCGTCCCGGTCCACCCCCCGATGCTCTCCTCCATCGCCTCCGTGAGCGGGTAGCCAAAGCGCTCCAACCCGCCCTGCTGCTGCCAGTAGCTCAAGAATGGCTCACACACGCTGTGGCCGGTTTCGGCAAACAGGCGGCACCCCCCTGCCGCGCTGCTTGCCTTCGGGTAGCTTTCCCAGGGCGTGCCTCGGCGCTCCAGCACATCCGCGCCGAGGCGGCCCGCCATCACGCCCTGCCCGCCGTGGTCTTCCAATCGGTCGCGCTCGAACCACTGCACCGGCAGCGCCTGCCCCTCAACGGTCTCCGTCTGCTGCGACGTAATGGGGTAGCCAAAGACCGTCAGTCCGCCATTCTGCTCCCAGTAGTCGCGGATGCGCCCGGCGATGCAATGGCCGGTTTCGGGGAAGCAGCGCTCATCCCCGGTCGTCTGGGCCGGGTCAGGGGCGGGGGCGGGGGCAGCACGCAACCAGTCGGGGTCCTGGTCATTGGCGGAATTGTTGGTCAGGCGGGTGACACCAGTGCCATCGGCGTTCATTGCGTAGATTTCTGTGGTATCGTCATCAATGTAGGACGCGAACACAATGCTGGTGCCATCGGGCGACCAGGTGGGTTGGCACCCATGGATCTGGTTCGTAAGTTGCACCGGGTTGCTGCCATCGGCATTCATTACGTAGATATTCCCATTGGGATACCAATCCGCAGCATCGCAAAAGGCAATCTTCGTGCCGTCGGGCGACCAGGCAGGCAGACCACCACCCTGTGGCAGTTGGATGGCATTTGACCCATCGGCATCGGCCACATAAAGAGCGGCACCCTGATCCCTTCTATGGTAGCTCGATTCAAACGCAATCCGGGTGCCATCGGGCGACCATGCCAGTGCCCCTAAATACCCAGGCATCACCCCGTTCCTCTCTGGCAGGATCTCTGTCATGTTTGACCCATCGGCATTCATCACGTAGGTACTGCCTTCAGGGCCCGAAACGTACTCCCGGTCTTCATAGCCAGCGAAGGAAATGCGGGTGCCATCCGGGTGCCACGCGAGATGAAAGGCGATAAATCCGGTCAATATAGGCGTCACGCCTGAACCGTCGGCATTCATTACGTAGATTTTAGCGTTACCATCACGATTATCGGAGGCAAAGGCTATCTTCGTGCCGTCAGGCGACCAGGCGGGGGCATTATCGCGTGCCGGGTTGTTCGTCAGGCGCGTCACGCCCGTGCCATCGGCGTTCATTACGTAGATTTCTGAGTTGCCATCGCGGTCGGAGGCAAAGACGATGCGACCGTCGCTGCTCGGCGCGGGGGCGGGTTGCGGTGCGGGGTG
>JAAUSY010000257.1 GCA_012032475.1 Chloroflexaceae bacterium | reverse complement strand
GTCGGCCTGGGACGCGAGGCCGGCGCCGGGTGGGCGCGAGAAGAATTGAGCTCGGCCAACATGGAGCCGTCCATCAAGGGCATCTTCACCTGGGCCACTACGATACCCGCATCCTCCAGCTTGCCGATGCCGGGTATGGCATCATCGGAATGCTGCTGACCACGCCGGGGTGGGCCCGCAAGGGCGAGTGTATCGAGAATTACTGGTGCCCCCCCGCCAACCCCCAGGACTACGCCGACTTCGTGCGGGCCATCGTGGAGCGCTACGATGGCGACGGCCACGACGACGCGCCCGGCTCCCCGCGTGTCGCCGCCTGGCAAATCTGGAACGAGCCGAACTACCAGGAAACGTGGCCCGGCTCGCCCGAAGCCTACGGGCAATTGCTGGTGGCTGGCTATGCAGCGGCCAAAGCGTCCGACCCGACCGCCGTGGTGGCGACTGCGGGCATCTACGTGTATGACGGGAGCCAGGGCATCAACTTTCTCGGCAACGCCCTGGATGCCGTGCCCGAAGCCTACCACAGCTTCGATGTGCTGGCAATCCACCCCTTTATGCCCACCGTCTCCCCCGACTATGCCCACGCTCCGGGCGAACCGCACATGCCCCAGGTCATCACCATGTGGGGGCGTATCTGGAACACGCGCAACTGGATGGGGCAGCGCGGGTTTGGCGACCGCCCGCTCTGGATCACCGAGGTCGGGTGGACCACCTGCTCCCCCGACCGCGGCTATTGCAGCGACGAGGTCAGAAAGGACGAGCAGCAGCAGGCAAACTACCTGGTCCGCACCCACGCCATCGCCCTGGCGCTTGGGGTGCAACACGTGAGCTACTTTCAGCTTGAAGATAAGTTCGATGGAGAGGCCGGGAATTTCTGGCAGGAGATGAGCATCGTTGACCAGAAGGCAACCGGCTACCGCAAGAAACC
Organism: Chloroflexaceae bacterium; assembly: GCA_012032475.1. Classification (GTDB taxonomy): domain Bacteria; phylum Chloroflexota; class Chloroflexia; order Chloroflexales; family Chloroflexaceae; genus JAAUSY01. Next base: position 3,681 of record JAAUSY010000257.1, on the reverse strand, counting down.
CGCCTATACCGCCTACCAGGTGATGACGCGCTTGCTGAACGGCGCAGTATTCGAGCGGTTCGGTTCGGCCAACACCTACGCGTTCAACGAGGGCAACCCCTATGTCGCCAATCCCGAAGCCGTCTACCACCTGCGCTTCCGACACCCCGACGGGTCCCTGGTTGACGTGCTGTGGAAAAACCGTGGCACGGCCCAGGTCACCGTAAATCTTGAGGCGGGCTTGCTGGCCGAAGTTGTCACGCGTGATGGGCAGCAAACGCCTGCCGCCGGTTCGGTCACACTGCTGGTGGGGGAGGAGCCGGTCTATCTGCATCAGGCCGCATCGCTGGTTCCCCTCGCGAGCATCCAGGTATACGTCCCGCTGGTGCGGAAATAGCCAACCCGGCCCCGGTGGGGCCGGGCCGTTCGCTCTGCCAGCGCCATCGTCTCCCCCCCGGCCATTTCCCTGGTCATTCCCCCCGGTCATCATCTGGTATAATGAAGGGGCCGCCATATGAGATGCCCCTTGCCGGGGCAAGAAACTATCGGGCGCGGTCGCAAGGAGTGTAACTGCCTGGTAACTCCTTCCGGTACCAGTATAGAGCAGAATTCCCTGATTTCTCAGTTTTTGAAAGGAGAAAGTGAATGAACGATGCTGCCGCAATGGCAAAAAGCTGGACCGAGGATGCGCGATGGAAGGGCATTGTCCGCCCATACCGCGCTGAGGATGTGCTCCGACTGCGTGGTTCCGTCTCGATTGAATATACGCTCGCCCGCATGGGGGCCGAGCGGCTCTGGCATCTCCTCCACACCGAGCCATATATCCACGCCCTGGGAGCTTTGACGGGCAACCAGGCTATGCAACAGGTGCGGGCCGGGCTGAAGGCCATCTATCTGAGCGGGTGGCAGGTCGCCGCGGATGCTAACCTGGCCGGACACATGTACCCCGACCAGAGCCTCTACCCGGCCAACAGCGTTCCCGCGGTGGTCCGCCGCATCAACCAGACCCTCCAGCGGGCCGACCAGATTGACCACGTCGAAGGCAAGCACGATACCTACTGGTTTGCCCCGATTGTCGCGGACGCGGAGTCCGGGTTTGGCGGCTCGCTGAACGTGTTCGAACTGGTCAAGGCGCTGATCGAGGCCGGTGCCGCCGGGGTCCACCTGGAAGACCAGCTTTCGTCGGAGAAAAAGTGCGGTCACATGGGCGGCAAAGTGCTTCTGCCGACCCAGACGGCCATTCGGAACCTGGTGGCCGCACGGTTGGCCGCCGACACGATGGGCATTCCCACCATCCTGATTGCGCGGACCGACGCCGATGCTGCCACACTGATCACCAGCGATGTTGATGAGCGGGACCGCCCCTTCATCACCGGGGAGCGCACGGTCGAAGGGTTCTACCGCCTGCGAAACGGGATTGAAACGGCCATCGCCAGAGGCGTGGCCTACGCGCCCTATGCCGACCTGGTCTGGTGCGAAACGTCGGAACCAGATATTGAGCAGGCCCGGCGCTTTGCCGAAGCCGTGCATGAGAAATTCCCTGGGAAGCTCCTGGCCTACAACTGTTCGCCATCGTTCAACTGGAAGAAGAAACTCAGCGACGAGCAGATTGCCAGCTTCCAGCGCGAAATTGGGGCGATGGGCTATAAGTTCCAGTTTGTGACCCTGGCCGGGTTCCACAGCCTGAACTTCAGTATGTTCAACCTGTCCCACGACTACCGGGACCGGGGGATGGCGGCCTATTCTGACCTCCAGCAGGCCGAATTTGCCAGCGAAGCCCAGGGGTATACGGCAACGAAGCATCAGCGCGAGGTTGGCGCAGGCTACTTCGATGACGTCGCGCTGGTGGTCTCCGGCGGGCAGTCCAGCACCACGGCGCTGAAAGGCTCCACGGAAGAAGCCCAGTTCTAGCGCCGTCCCAAGTTCTAGCGCCGTCCCAAAGCCTTCACCTGAGTCTGGGGTGCCATCGGGCAACCAGACGATACTATTTCAGCTCCCACAGGCTCCGGACCCGGCCTGTGGGGGAGGTTTCCGTCAACCGGTCAAGGACGAATCCGGAGCGATAAAAAACGAGGACCCGACCGACCCGGCTGGAATATAGTCTTTTGATTGAATATCTGTTCATGTCATGGCTGATAATGCCCCGCAACATACGGCCCACCCGCTGAAACCATCGAGACGAAAACGCCCCAACCCGGCCCCGCGCCTGACGATGTGGTATGTTCTGGCGCTGAGCGCCGTGGCCGTCCTATCGGTGATGGCCCAGGTTCTCATTCAGATGGTGCTTTCGCAGCAGTCTACCGACTCACGCGTGGTCAACATCGCCGGGCAGCAGCGGATGGTCAGCCAGCGCCTGAGCAAGGCAGCCCTGGCAATCCAGACCACCACCGACCCGCAGGGGTGCCAATCCCGCGTGACTGAGCTTCGGACCGCTGTCACCGTCCTGGAACAACTACACGCCGGCTTGCAGCATGGCGACCCGGCGCTCGGACTGCCTGGCACCAACAGCCCCACGGTCCGGCTCATGTTTCAGAAACTCGAACCCTCCTATCAGGCCATACGCGGGGCGGCCCGGCAGATGCTCGAAATGGCCGACGAAGTCGGGGACGACGCGCTCTGTGCGGCTCCGTCCGATCTTTCCCCGTTCATCCGGGAAATTCTGGCGCACGAACCCACGTTCCAGCAGCACATGAACTCGATGGCCTTTCAATATGACCTGGAGGCGAGAGAACGCGTTGCCCTGGCGCGGCGGCTCGAACTGACCGTGCTCGGCATCACGCTTGGGGTGCTCTTCCTCGAAGCCGTCTTCATCTTTCGCCCTTCCGTGCGCGAAATTCACCAGACGATTGCTGAGGTGCGGCAGGCCGAACGACGACTTGCCCGCGCCAACGCCGACCTGACGGTGGCGCTGCAAAAGACCCAGGAAGCCACCCGCGCCAAGTCGGACTTTCTGGCCGTGATGAGCCACGAGATACGCACCCCCCTGAGCGCCGTCATTGGGATGACCGATATCCTCCTTGAAACCCCCCTGACCCCCGAACAGCACGAGTATGCCGACACCGTGCAGACGAGCAGCCGGGCACTGCTTGGGATTATCAATGGCATTCTCGACCTGTCGAAGATTGAGGCCGGGCAATTCGACCTGGAACACCACCCTTTCGACCTCCGGCAGTGTGTCCGCGAAGCCCTGGATATGGTCGTTCCCAGGGCAGCCGAACGAGAACTCGAACTGCTTTCGTTGGTAGACCCCGACGTTCCCTACCTGGTCACCGGCGATGCCATCCGCTTTCGCCAGATATTGGTCAACCTGCTCGGAAACGCCGTGAAATTCACCGAACGGGGCGAGGTGGTCATCACGGTCAGGAGCCGGAGGTCGGGGGTCGGGAGCTGGGGGTTGGAAGCTCAAGGATACCGAGACGAGAAGCAAGCGCACCACAACCATAGCCATAGCCGAGGAGCACGGGAGCATGCAGCGGAGACCCGACCCCGACCCCCAACCCCCGATTCCTGCACGATGTGCATATTGCGGTGCGCGACACCGGCATCGGCATCCCCCCCGACCGCATCGGGCGCATCTTTCAGTCGTTCCACCAGGTGGATATCTCGACGGCACGGAAATATGGCGGCAGCGGGCTAGGGCTAACCATCAGCAAGCGCCTGGTGGAGATGATGGGGGGGAACCATCGGCGTCGAAAGCGAGGT
>JAAUSY010000074.1 GCA_012032475.1 Chloroflexaceae bacterium | reverse complement strand
AGTGGACGCCCGCACCCGTCCGCGCCCCGCTTCGCGCTCGTGAGCATCTCGCCCATCACGCGCCAGAGCGCCCTGCCCTCGGTCAGGGAGGGCATCTGATAGGCATACCCTCCCAGGCGCGTGAATACCTCAACAATGAGGTGCCCAATCTCGCGCAGTTCCTCATCGCCAAGGTGGGGTATCGGGTTGCCCTGCTCGGCAGCGCGGACGCGGGCGGCAGCGTTCTGCGCCTGGAGCGTCTCGCGTTCGAGGGACTGCCGCTGCCCGATGAAGGGTTTGCCGAGGAGGGTGAGCTGGCAGATGGCAGCAGCGTAGCGGGCCTCAGCGGTGAGGGCATCGCCGTCGTCGCGGGCCTGGCAGGCCGCGGCGAGCGTCGCCTCGAAGAGGTCGCGCAGAGTGGGGGCCTGGTCGGTGACGGGGGTGATGCGAACCTCGGCGGTCTCGACGCCCCAGATGAGCAGCGGCTGCATCAAGAAGTCGAAGGTGCGTCCACCGTCCCGTGAGGAGGACAACCGCCTCCCGACCAGGCGGGTGCCCTTCGAGACGCGCAGGGGGTCGCCCTCCCGCGTGTGATAGGTGCGGTCGCGGAGGAACTCGACGATGACGGTGGAGGGGGTGGGCATTGGTAAGCTCCTAATGTCTTATACCTGCACTGATGAGGCTCTCGTGGTTGTACCCCATAGACCTGCAATGTGTTCCGAGGGCAGGGTATGACATTTTCATCCTCCTGGCTCTGTTCTCCCCCGCTCCAACCGCACCCCACCTGGACAGTACAGGCTGTAGTTGAACGCCAGGATATTGTGGTGCGCGTCCAGATAGTGCCGTCGCAGCCGCCACAGAATCTCGCCCACCTCCTGCCCCGCAGCAAATGCCTCCAGAAAGCGCAGCGCCACCTCGTGTGCCAGGAAGACCGGGGCCTTCACCTCGGTACCGATGAAGCCGCGAGCGCCAAGCTCCTCGATGAAATAGGGCATGAAGCCGTCGTAGTAGAAGGCGTCCTGGGTCGCACCCTCGCAGGCATTGAGAAAGACCAGCGGGCGCTGCGCGAAGTACGCCGCCGGCAACCGCCGCAGGTCGGCCAGCCGTACTTGCGTGCCTGTGCTGAACGAGAGCGCGGACTCACTTGCCAGCGCGGTGGCTTTCATCGCCCCGCTGGTGTGCGTACCGTGGCAGTAGCAGTAGAGCAGCACGGCAGCTTCGGGCGTGCGGAGTACCTGCCGCACCGCAGTGTCGCCCCAGATACTGTGAGCCGCCTCCGATCCGAGCATCGTGCGAAAAAACTGTTCCTGCGTGGCGGTGAAGGTCCGCAAACTGGCATCGTCATTGAAGAGCGCCAGCCACCCCGGTGGCTGATCGGTGATGGTCAGCGCAGGGTAGTTCCCCGGCGGGATGACCTCCAGGCGATAGCGGTAGCCCCAGAACCCTGCCCAGTCGAGCGTGTCGGCAGTAATGGTCCCTGGTTGGTCGTAGAGCAGGGTCCAGGGAATGATGAAGCGCTGGCTGTAGAGGACCATCTGGACGCTGCTGCCGTGCGGCAGGTCCCGCAAGTCGGCAGCGAACTGCTTCAACTCGGCGGGCGCACGCGGGGACTGGAAGAGCAGGTGCCAGACCTGCTGCCCCGCGTCGGCCAGCGGGACGGCGGTCTGGCGGGACAGGGTCTCATCAACCGTCAGCGTATCGAGGCTGGCAAAGGGGAACGGGCCGCCGCTCTGTTTGCCAGGGTAGAACACAATATGCTCAAGCTCCTGGCGCAGACGCAGCGCGGCATTCTGGATTGCCTCCGCGCTCACGGGGACTCGGTAGGTCTCCCAGAGCGTGTGCCCGTCCAGGTCGGCCCGCACGACCACGGTGAAACCCTCTTCTTCACCAGGGTGCAGCGCAATCTCAACCTGCCGCCGCGGGATGGTCGGATCTTCCAGGGGAAAGCTGACCTCGATGCGCTCACGGGCGAGGGGACGTGGGGGAGCAGCAGCCTCCCGCACGGCGTAGACCGGCAGGCAGAGGTGCTGCACGGTCACGCTGGTGTCGGCGCGGGCAACCGTGAGGAAGAGCGTGTCGCGGCCCGGCTGCTTCGCGGTGACCAGGAACTCAGCTTCCTGGGTCGTGGTGCCGGGCGGCGCGACGATCATCGTTGGCTCGATGACCCGCACGGTCCAGGCGTCGGGGACCGCGTGCAGATGCACGGTAAATTCAACGGGGGTATGGTCATCGGGGAAGGTGAACTGGAAGCGCTCGCTGCGCTGGCCGGTGGGGGTGCCGACCCACACGACGAGCGGCACGCGCTGACCCACTGGCAAAGGCTGGTTGGGCGTCAGTCCCTCGAAGCGGGTGTTGAGGTGGGGTGGCTGAGCAGGTATCTCCTTCACCACTAAAGTCATATTCCCCGTGCTCACCCCCACCGTCTGCCCAGAGCTGTCCCCGCCGACCTGCGTCACGTCGCCGCCTGCGTGAACGGTATCGCGGCCCGACTGGATGACCGTGTGGCCGCTGCCCGTTGTGATGGGGCTGTGGCTGACGTTGCCAACCACGCCTACCGCGCCCGTCCCGCTCACGGTCTGCTGGATGGCCTGCTGCAACGCCCACTGGCTGCGGGCAGGGTTCACCTCACGCACCACCGTGCCCCCTGCGGGGGTGTGGTCGGTGGGGAAGTCGCCCAGGGCACTCGCGCCGCGGTAGAGCGCCACGGCGAACGGCCCGACGCCTTTGAACACAGTCAGTTCTGGCTCCTGGGTGTCGCCGTACTGCTGCTTCAGCGCGGGAGAAATGTGCCGTTCCACCGCCTCCCCGATGGCAAAGAAGAGATGGGTGTAGAGGTCGTAGGCGCTGATGAAGCCTGCCCGCCCATTGAAACCCTGTCCGCGCAGTCCGTCGGTGAGCGCCTGGGCAAACAGCGTGAGCGGGCCAGGGCCGATGAAGGAGACCTGCTGCTCGCGGCAGGCGGTGATGATGATGCGCCCGCTCCCTGTCGAGAGCAGGGCGTCGGCGGTCTGTGGTGGCAGGGTCGTGCCCGTGAACGGTGCGTCGCCCTCGCCCAACACGGGCGACACCTCCCCCGCGTGGCAGGCGTTGAAGAGGAGCAGCACGCGCTCGGCAGGGGCCGCCCGCAGCCGTTCGAGCAGTTCTGTCTGGCTGATGGCCGTGGACGCCACGACCTTGCCCCCATCCAGGTGGGTATCGTGGGTCGTGAGGTGGTAGGTGCCGTCGGCACTGTAGTGCCCGTGCCCGCTGTAGAAGAGCAGGAGGGTGTCTGTGGGTTTCGTGTGGGGCAGGTTATCCAGTGCAGCGAGGATGGCGGCGCGGGTAGCCTGACCGTCGGTGAGCAGCGTGACCTGCTCGACGGGATAGCCGCAGAAGCGCGGGTCGCGCAGCACCTCGGACACTGCCTGGGCGTCGGCGGTGGTGGTCGGGACGTTCAACCGTGGTTCGTGCTGGTACGTTCCCACGCCGATGATGAGGGCGTGGCCGTGCGGGAAGGGCATACGGGTCTCCTTAATGCTCTGATGCCATTTGAGCCATCATTCCCTCAATTTCCTCTATGCACCTTTCAATCTCTTCCTTTCGCTTTTCGAGCATAGTTTGTTCATAAGCCTGTGCCCATTTTCTGGCAAATTGAAGACCCTCCTGGGCATAGATGCGGCCCCGCTTCAGGTGTTCCTGTTTTCTCCTCAGATCAACTTCGAACTCGCTACGCTGTACTTCGAGTTCCACCTGACGGTGGAGAATTTTGGTCATCTGGGATCGATCCCCCGACTCTTCACACCCTTTTCGTGCCCCCTGATATATCTCATCAACACTATCCAGGATGCCTTGTTGCTGTTGGGCATAGGCCAGTTCTATCAATATCCACCATAGCGAATTGGGAGCAGTTTCCGGGGAGGTATCATCGCAATCATATGCCTGTAGGGCCCTCCGAAATTCCTGCTCAGCGACCTGCCACTGGTTAGCACGCTCAGATGCATCGCCCCATTCTGCACGGTCGCGGGCAACCTTGCCAAGTTCCAGTAATATTCCTGCTCTGGCGCGACTCTGGTATTCTCCAGGAAGACCGTGCACCTCTTGCAGTGCTTCGGCACAACGCTCTTCTGCGAGTTGATACGCTCCGCTGTGCCGTAATGTGACCGCATAGTGTCGAAGCACATCACACCGCCAGATGACCGCATCAATTGCGGGAAGCAACTCGACAAGCTGGAGAGCATCATCAAGGTTTGAGCAGATCTCCGCAAACTGCTGTCTGGCTCCCTGTAACCAGCGCAAGGGATGAGTCTTGATATAGATGGTACTCTCAACCCTGCTGTGAAGTTCTGCGTAACTAAGCCCCACTTGTATCAGGTTTTCCAGTAGGGTCCAGTCTCCTACCACATCAAAGTAATACATCGAAAGGGCGGGTAAAGTAGTCAGGAAAACCTCAAACCGGTTCTCCTGGTGTGCCCAGTTTGCCAATTCTGCCAGGTATTTTCCCTGTTCCTTGATCGTCGTAAAATCTAGGTCTGGTTCTTTCAACCAGCGTGGTATCCTGTAGGGGACCACCAGGGTCGTGCAGTACCGAACCCACCCTTCTACTAGCTCCTGCTTCAATTTCAGATTTTCTTCTAGTTTGCCCTGGATATAGGTGCGCGTCAATGGCAGCATGGTAAATTCGTCATTCTCCTGGTTGATGAGCGAGAGACGTTTGAGTTGCGACAGACTCGCGTCACGGGTATCTTCATCTTCTATGCCTGCAACGTTCCCTAGAACCTGGCGAGAAACACTGACCTCGAAGAGTGCCAGAGCGAGCAGAAGGCAGTATGCTTCGTTCTGACCGGTTTGGATGCGCTCAACACTTTCCTCAAAACAGAATCGCACAAGATCACTATGGCCCTGGTCTAGTCTTCTAATCACCCGATCTGCCGGTCTGCCATCCGCAATGAGTCCGATGCTCCAAACAATGGCAAGGGGAAGCCCACGAGTACACCAGGCAAGTTTCTCAATGTTTAGGGAAGATAGTCGCTGAAAAATCCCTTGATTCTGTGCTTCCACTTCAACCAGTTTACGGGCTTCCTCTCCTGGCATTGGCTGAATATCAAGCTGGCGAAAGGTTACCAGTTCATGGCGGTCAGTGTGGCGCGTGGTTAGAATAATCTTTGTTGGGGCCGGAACATCTTTCAAGAAGGTGTGTAATTCCGCCAGATGTTCATCGCGGATCGTGTCCAGATTATCAAGAATGATCAGTACCCGATGAGATCTGAGTACATCCAGGACCAACCCTCGCTGCTCACAACCACTGGCTTTCAGAATATCGAGGCGTTGGATAGTTTGTGCTAATTCACGATAGAGGTCCTGGAGAGTCTCTACGTCTGGGGGAACGAGAACGATGCCACCCGTTGTCAGTTGCTTTAATTTAGCTGAAGCAAACACAACCGCATAAAATCGCTCATTGTCAGGCAATGAGCAATACTGTTCAGCATGGCGACGGGCAAATTCAAGTACCAGTTCTGTCTTACCCACGCCTGCAACACCTTTAATCGTTATCATATGATGCGGGCTTGCCGGATAGGGCTTCATCGCTAGCTCCAGTTCTGCCAGATCTCCTTCACGCCCGACAAAAGGCCTGATACGTTGGGGCAGATATTCAAGAAGCTGTTCTTGACGCTGTTGGAAGGGGGGAAACGGTGGTGGTTGTGACTCAACAAACACCTGAAGCACGGGACCCGTCGGACGATAGATGAAGCCCTGGGCATGCGGAGCAGTGGTCTGATCGCCAGTGGTGGCCTGTACGCTGATGCGTTGGTTTTCAAGGATGAGCGGCGTGTCTTGTAGGTCTTCAACGAGTTGGAGTAGGGTACCGTCAATCACAGTTGGTGTTTTGCCTGTGAGCGCATCAGTGAGCACCCGTGCTAGGGCAGGGATGTGGGGATGCAGGTCAATGGGGAGAGCATCTCGCAAGGCTATCTCAATATTGCTTGTCATCATCACAGTTCTTCCTGATCAATACTATGCTACATATAGGCCCAACCAGCGAGTTAGTTGAAGGTATACAGAGGAACCCCCATCCGCGCTCCCACGCAATTGGATGGGGCTTTTGCTTGCTTCTCATATACGCCCCCCAGTATACCATAGGTCTGCGCGAAATGCGGACATCCCCACCCGCACTCTGCCCCACTCCCCCTGGGCACTCCTCCCCGTTCTCTGGTATACTTTCCGAAAAGCGCGACCCACCTCGTCCCGCAGCAAGAGGGGTCCCGACGAACAGATGCAGCACAGCCGCCTCCAGGCACAGGCCGATATTGCCTACCTGCGGGTGCAACTGCTGCGGGACCGCCAGTTCACCTTGAAAGGCCTCGCCAACCTGATTGCCGACCCTTGACGCTCCCCCCGGCGGCGCATTGTTGAGCGGGGCCAATCTGCAAGGGGCCGATGTACGGGCAGCCGATTTGAGCGGGGCCAACCTGCGCGGGGCGTATCTTGGTGGAGCAGACTTTTCGAGCACCATCTATGACGAATATACTCAGTGGGATGAGACGTTTGTTCCATCGCAGGTTGGGGCCATTTTGAGGGAAAAAAGCAAAAGCCAGAAGCCTCGCTTGTCCCTTTTCTCCTGGTTAGGTCTCCGTATCCTCTAGGGCTACCCTGAACCGATGTGAGAGTCCGTCCTCGCTGGCACAGCATGGTCGTCCGAGGGTTGCCACAACGAACAGAGCCGCAATCAGCGCCGGATGGTAGAGATAGGGCCACAGCACCGGATTCACCACCATAAACAGGAGAAACGCCGCCGCTACAAACGGAGCTAGCCGCCACCCTGCCGCCTGTGCCCCCCAGAACAACCCCAGCAGGCTCAGGAGCAGCAATGCCTGGAGGGGTTTGAGCACCCCGACCAGCCCGGACTGCCAGAACAACCCGCTCAAACCGGGCATCATCGCCCAGGTTCGTTCGGTCTCCCACTTGAGCTGCGGGAACATCTGGTTGTCATTGAACCACCGCCACGTCCCCAGAAGAAACTGGTCGGGTGACCAGAGCAAGAACGGCCCGATACAGACGAGCGCGACGCCCCCCGCTACCCCGCACCAGGCGACCGTCCTTCGCCACCCTGCTGACCGCAGCCAGCAGAGCACCACGAACGGAGCCGCAACCGCCGTCATAGGCGAGGCCGCAGCACACAGACCAAGGAACCCCGCCGCCAACCCGTTGCGTCCGGCCAGGAGCAGCGCCAGGGTGACACTCAGCAGCGCCCACCACACCGGAGCGGTCGTCACCAGGAACCAGTGCAGCACCGACGGCTGAAGGAATATCCACGCCCACAGCACCAACCCCTGCTCCTCGTGCCACACCCACCGCAGCGCCGACCGCCAATCCCCGCCTACCCTCGCCCGTTGCCGCACCGCCGCCAACCAGACCAGCGCCGCTCCCGCCACCAGCTCCGCAACCAGGTTGGTCAGGCGGATATCGAACCCCAGGAGATAGGGCGGCAAGTAGGCCAGCCAGGTCACCGGAAGGTAGGTCAGCGGAAGTTCCCAGGGCATCGCATAGGTCGTATAGGGGCTTGCCCCGCGGAGCAACGTGCCAAGCGCTTGCTGCACCAGCGGCAGCATATCGCCCCGCGACGGCTCGATGGGCACACAAGCCAGGCTCCCCAACCGCATACCAACGCCGACGATGGCCGCGCCGACCAGCAGGGCACCGGGCGGAGGAGGCCAGACCAGCGCCCCAAACAGCGCCACCGCCACCCCACCGGCGGCCATCGTCGGCCAGAAACCCACCGGCGGGTCGGGCGAAAGAAACACCGCAACGTCGCGCCACGTTGCCAGCCACGCCAGCAGCATCAGCAGCACCAGCACGCGCCGAAACCACCAGGAATGCGCGAGAGGCACGGGCCCCAGGTGAGCGGGTGGGGAAGCGCGGTTGTCAGGAGTGGGACGGGTGCGGAACGCCACGACCACCCACCCCACCGCCAGCGCCACATACCCCACCGCCGTCCCCGCCGCCAGCTTTTGCCCCATCAACTGGCCCAGACCATACACATGGAGCACGCCGGTGATATCCAGCGCCAGGCCGAGCAGGATAGCCAGAGCGTATACCAGGAATGAAAGAGAACATCGCATGGCCCCATTATATCAGTGATGCGTGATGCATGCTTGCCGCGGCTCGTCACCCGTCACCAGGTAACGGTCCACCTACCTCTGGGGGGACGGAATTTTCTTCAGTAAAAATTGATAAAACCGATTATACTGGGTTTTTCAGAAGTTACACCAAAGTTACAGGAGCGGTATTGACAAACTCAAATCAGGATGTTATAATTTCGTGGAATGAAAGTCATAACCCTGGCGTATGGGTTCTCACCCTGGAACGGAACAGAAGGACCGGCGGAGAGCCTGCCCAGGTCATCGGAACAACTTTGTTCTTGGAAAAGAAAACGGCATGCTCTGGTGGCTCATACTTATTTGCAGTGAGGTGCAGAATGATGGAAGCAGTCATACAAAAGTTCGTTGACTCGCTCAAACACAATATTACGGATGAAGATGTCATCAATCTCGAAGCCTGTATTGATTGTAAGCTCTGTGGCGATGCATGCGCCTGGTATCTGGGAACCAACGACGAAAAGCTCCACCCGACCTACAAAACCAACTTTGTCCGTGAAATCTATAAAAGTTACCTGACCCTTGAGGGGAAATTGAGTGCGAAGTTCGGCTGGACCCAAGCACCGACGGCAAAGGATTTGCGCGAGCGGATGCCCTTCTTCTGGAATTGCACCGCCTGTGGGCGCTGCACCCTCTCGTGCCCGGTCGGCCTGAGCACCCGCCGCGTCGTCCGCCTGGCGCGTATGGCCTATAGCGACAGCGGCCTGTCGGAAGAAAATGCCACGCTGAAATCTATTGTCCATAACCTGGAAACCGTTGGACACAGTTTCGGGTTGGAACCAACCAAAATCATGGCGCGGTATGCGCTGTTCCTCTGTTCTGAGGGTATTGATATGCCCGTTGACGTGAGAGATACCGATATTCTCTTTGTGTGTCCCTCCGCCGCCAACACCAAAATTCCCGACTATGCCACCAAGGTGATGAAGATACTCAACGCCAGTGGCGTCAACTATACCGTCTCATCCCAACTGGTAGAAACCGGCACCGAAGCCGACCACATTGTGGTTCACCATGAACTGACCAGGCAAATTCTGGAAAAGTGGGAGGGCGAAGCAGAACGCCTGAACGCCAAGAAGATCCTCGTGGTAGAATGTGGCTGCGACACGCGCACGCTCTATGGGGATGCCTCGGAAATTCTCGGCCGGCCCTTCAAGTTCCCCGTCATCATGTTCGACCCGCTGATCAGCGAACTCATCGAAGACGGCACCCTGCCCATCGAGAAGGTTGACACCAGTGTGACCCTGCACGACCCCTGCCACTCAACCCGGCTCTCCGGCATGGCCGATGCCATACGCGACCTGCTCAACCGCGTCACCACCAACTTTGTTGAGATGACCCCCAACCAGGAGCACAACTACTGCTGCAACGGCGGGGCCGGGGGGTTGCGCTTGCCCGAAAACACTGAAACGCGCCGCAAGATTTCCTCCATCAAGGCCAACCAGATTGCCGACAGCGGGGCCGACTACGTCTGCACGCCCTGCGTCGTGTGTGCGCTCACGCTCGAAGACACCTGCCAGACCTACCATCTGAACAAAAACGGAGGCGACCGTATGTCCCTCCTGCTGTTCGAAGTTGTCTACGACGCCATGGTCAAAGCCCTCGCGGCCCGCGGCGAACTGGAACGGATGCGCACCCCATCGAACTTTGTGGGCAAGAGCGACGAATACCTTGCCGAACACAGCGTGGCCGGCAAAATGTCGCAGCTGCTCCACAACAAAGAACTCGCCGCCAGCATCCTCGAATGGCTCGAAAACGACGACGTGGTGAAGCGGTACGCGAAGGTCAACCCCGACGTCTGGCCCCAGATGGAAAAATTCCGCCAGATTGTCAATTCGGACGTGCTCGAACTGTGCATCCCACGGCAAAAGCCGCTGGTCAAACCCGTGATGGTTCAGTAGGTCAGTCGGTAGATGGGCAGACTATCATTGTATTGTATTGAAACCCCCAGAAACAGGAGGATAAAAGGACTATGGCCCTACTCAATATCTATACGGCGATTGCCGTGGTGGTTTTTGCCATCGGCTTGAGCCTGCACCTGAGCCGCTGGCTGGCCGCCGCAACGGTCAGGCGCAGATTCCGCGGAATAACCAGGGATTTCGAAGGTGGCCCGCAGCCGATGGGAATGGTCGAGGCAGTCAAGGCCGTGCTCTATGACCCGGTCAAACACTTCTATCGCCGGGCGAACCCCGCGTGGAGCCGGGGCTATATGCTCTACCACATTGCCATCGTCACCAAAGCCGTGGGCTATGGATTAGCCGCGCTCTTCCTTGGGTTCCACCTGCTCATGGGCAACCCGGTGCCCGACATCGCCACCCATACGGAAGCAAGCTACAACTACGCGCCGGGCAACCTGGCAGCGATTGTCTTCGGCAGCGGCGAGCCGTTGCAGGCACACTTCCTCTTTGGCGATATCCTGGGGACTGGTTTTGTCTACCTCACCGCCGTGGCGCTCATTCTGGCGGTGGTGGGCAACCTGCACATGCTCTATACCGTGCTCAAAAATCGGGGAGCCTCGGCCATTATCCAGGACATAGACCAGGCCGCACGGGGCATTCGCTCGCAGGGCACCCCCAAATGGGACCGCGTTGCGGTGCGGCTCATCATCTTTGCCATCATCTGGGCCGATATTCTGGCGCGGCTCCACCTCGCCGACTGGATGATCTATATCCACTCGGCGCTGGGGATGACCTTGCTGCTGATGTTCCCGTTCACCTACCTCTTCCATATGATCTACAACGTCATCGCGCTGGCCTACTCGGCCCGGAGGCGAATGGTGCGAACCGTAGCCTGATACCCCACCCCGGCGCTTCTTTCTGAGAAATACCCCATGGTTGACCGAAGAGGGACACATCCTTGTGTCCCTCTTCTCACCCCACCGAGCAGGGCAAGGTGCGGCTCCTACCCCCACCGGGCAAGAACGGCCCCCACGCTCACCCCAACGACCGCCCCGACCAGGAACTGCAACGGGCCACCCAGGGGCAGCCCCAGAAGCCCGCCCACCCCGGCCCCAAGCGCTGCCCGGAGCACCAGTGAGGGGGGCGCAACCAGCACGGTCACGGTGCCGTTGATCGCACCGAGCAGCGCCGACAGCACCACGAGCAGCACCAGGTTCACATCAAAAGGAAGGAGCAGAAAGATGAGCAGCGATAGGAGCGCCGTTATCGCCGCGCCCACCCCGGCCCCTATCATTATCCGCTGATTCCGCGACACAGTTTCGGTTCCTTTCTATTTGCTTCTTGCTTCTTGTTTCGACTGGCTCGTTCATGACATGATACCTCATGACGTATCATGCCATTGTACCACGGGAGACGAGGGCCGGGCCAAACCCTGCTCGTGGTTCGTTGTAAGCGAACCGTCATCATCGCGGCTTGTCTCCCCTCCCAGGTCTGGTACACTCAGAGTAAGGTTGAAGCGCAGAACTTGAGGCCAGAGACCAGAATGCGATGAATGATCCAATGACTATTCGACTCGATATCCCGGCCCGCTATCCCTCGCTCAATATTCTCGATGCATGCCTCACGGAGATGCTTGGACAACTGGAGGAGCTGAGCAATCCGGGGATCACGATCAACGATATTCGGGTTGCCGTCCAGGAAGCCTGCATCAGTATCGTGTCCCACGCCGACCCGCACCAACCCGACGGGCGGATTGCCGTGACGCTGACGCTCCACGAGCGGGACCGCTCCCTGGTCGTCGAGTTGTGCGACACCGGGTGCCCCATTGACGTGGCCGGCGCGAGCCTCGCCGTGCCAGACCCGGAGACGATACCTGACCCCTCGTTCGGCTTGTTCCTGCTGCACGCGCTGATGGACGACGTGACGTATGAGCCACAACCAGGGAACAACACCTGGCGACTGGTCAAGCACCTGACCTGAATCGGTCCGACCCGAACCTATCCGAATGGGAATGATCCCATCTGCTGCCGCAGCGCACATATCCCGTGCTCCTGTGGCTCAACCATCCGCTGCATACAGGCCCCACACACCGGCTGGATGATGAAGCAGCCACGCAGAGACGGGTGGCGGCGCACCAGATCGTCCGGCACGGGGGTGGCACGAGCCGTGGAGGCCGGTGCCCCACAGTGGGCACAGGGAAGGTCCGGCTGGTGATGGAGATAGCCGCCCGATTTTGCTTTGGTTTCTTCTGACATAGAAAACCTCGCAGCATCCTGAATCCCTCATTGGTCACTTACCGCTAGTATTCTTGTGGTACTATGATAAGGTAAGGATAAAAGAAGAAGGAACGAATCTCAAGCAACAGGCGACCTGCCTCAACGGTGCTGGTATGAAGGCCCGCCCAGTACCCGTTGTTGTGGGAAGAACATAACCTGGCCTGTACCTGGATGGAGGGAAACAGAGACACGCATGCAGCAAAAGGCACAAAAAGCCCGACTGACCGAAGGGGCCATCGGGCTGACCCTGGTCAAATTGACCATTCCGATGATTTTTGGCGTGCTCGGCATGGTCATCTTCAACATCATTGATACGTTTTTTGTCGGACAGCTTGGCACCCACGAACTGGCGGCCCTGAGTTTTACCTTTCCGGTGGTACTGGTCGTCAGCAGCCTGGCAATGGGGCTTGGGGTGGGCACCTCGGCGATGGTTTCGCGGGCCATTGGCGAGGGGTACCACGCCAGAGTACAGCGGCTCACCACCGACAGCCTGGTTCTGTCGGTGCTGCTTTCATCGGTCCTGGTGATTATCGGGTTGCTCACTATGGACCCGGTCTTTCGGCTCCTGGGGGCCACCCCGGAGATTCTGCCCCTGGTCAAGCAATACATGGTCATCTGGTTTCCGGGGGCCGTGTTCATGATTGTGCCGATGGTCGGCAATAATGCCATCCGTGCAACCGGCGATACCAAAACCCCAAGCTATGTGATGCTGGTTGCAGTGATCATCAACATGGTGCTCGACCCCCTGTTCATTTTCGGCATTGGCCCGTTCCCGCGGCTGGAGATTGCCGGGGCGGCCCTGACCACGCTCTTCGCACGGGCAATAACGTTCGTGGTCGCGCTGTGGGTGCTCTATCGGCGCGAGCGGATGATCACCATCACCCCGCCCAACCTCAACGAGGTCCTCCACTCGTGGAAAAGCATTCTGTATATCGGGTTGCCAACCGCCGGAGCCACCATGATTATTCCCCTGACCATCGGGGTGGTGACCCGGCTCGTCTCGGCCTATGGACCGGTGGCCGTGGCGGCATTCGGGGCCGCCTCGCGCATTGACATGTTCTCTCTGGTGATTGTGATGGCACTCTCGTCCGCGCTCGGACCGTTTGTCGGCCAGAACTGGGGAGCCGGGGGCAAGGAACGGGTCCGCAAAGCGGTGGCCTACGGGCAATACTTTTCCCTGGGGTGGGGGTTGCTGGTCTTCCTGATACTGGCGCTTGCGGGCAAACCCATCGCCGCGCTCTTCAATGACAACCCCAACGTCGTCGCCACGATGGTGCTCTATTTCTGGATAGTGCCGTTGGGGTATGGTTTCCAGGGCGTCGTCTACCTTTCCAACGGGGTGTTGAATGTCCTGCACCGGCCCTTGTATGCGGCAGGGTTGACCATCGTCCAGACCCTCCTGTTACAAATTCCGCTGGCCTATGTCGGGGGGTACCTGTTTGGCCTGAACGGTATCTTTGGGGCAGCTGTCGTTGCCAACACGATGGTCGGGACGATAGCCCTGGTCTGGCTGCGGCGAATCGTGACCGATATGGATACCCCGACGCAAAAAGTTGCGGCTCCCCAGGTGAGCCGGCCCCAGCAGGAGGCTATCTAGGCAACCCCATGCTGCACCTCTCGTTTATCTACCCGGAAATGCTCTGGCTGCTGGCGCTGACGGTGGTGCTCTGGGCCATCGCCCTGCTTGCGCCGCGCCGAACCACGCTGCCGCGTTTCTGGAGCATGCTGGCTATCCGCACCCTGCTGTTCGTCCTGCTGGTGCTGAGCCTGGCAGGGGCCCAACTGGTCTTCCCGGTCAACGCCCTGACCACGATTTTCCTCATTGACGGCAGCGATTCGATGACTCCTTCGGCGCGGGGACGGGCCGAGACGTTTGTGCAGCAGGCGCTGGAGGCCATGCCCGATGGTGACCAGGCAGGCATTGTAGTGTTTGGCGAAAATGCCCTGGTCGAGCAGGCACCGGGCCGGTTCGTGCGGTTGGGGAAGCTCGCTTCTGTGCCGGTGGCGGCGCACACCAACATCGAGGAGGCGCTCCGGTTGGGGTTGGCGCTCCTCCCAACCGACACCCGCAAGCGGCTGGTGCTGCTCAGCGACGGGGGAGAAAACGATGGTCGGGCGCTCACCGTGGGTCAGACCGTGTCGTCCCGCGCCATCCCGATAGACGTGGTGGACCTTTCGGACCGGACGGCGGGGGAAGAGGTGCTGGTCAGCCACCTGGAGGCCCCCGCTCACGCCCACGAAGACCAGACCATAGACCTGGTGGTGACCGTCGAGAGTACCGTCGAGCAGAGCGCCCGCCTGTTTGTGTTTGCCGACCGCGACCTCATCAGCGACCAGGTGGTGCATCTCGTGCGCGGGAGCAACCGCTTTTCGTTCACGACCGGGGCCGGGGAGCCGGGCTTTCGCCGCTACCGTGCGGTCATCGAACCTGCCCCTGCCCAGGACGGGCGGGTCCAGAACAACGAAGCGGCTGCGCTGGTCAACGTAAGTGGCTCCCCGCGCCTGCTGCTCGTTGAGGGCACACCGGGCGAAGCCCGCAACCTGCACGATGCGCTCCAATCTGCCAGTATGGCAGTTGAGACGGTTGCTCCGGACGCGCTCCCCACCAACCTGACCGACCTGAGCCGCTACGAGGCGGTGGTGCTGGTGAACGTTGCCGCACGAGCGCTGCCAGTTGAGGCAATGACCGCGTTGCCGGCCTATGTGCGCGACCTGGGAAAAGGGCTGGTGATGGTTGGCGGGTTGCAGAGCTATGGCACTGGGGGCTATGGGCACACGCCCATCGAAGAGGCGCTGCCGGTCTATATGGACGTGCGCGACCGCGAAGAACGCCCCAACCTGGCAATCATCTTCGTGGTGGACAAATCCGGGAGCATGGATGCCTGCCATTGCAGCGGGCCCGACGGCACCACGGGCGTCACCACGCCATCGGGTGACCGCAAGGTGGATATTGCCAGAGAAGCCGTGATACAGGCTTCTTCGCTGGTCGGGGCGCACGATACGCTTGGCATTGTGGCCTTCGACCGCGCCGCCTATCAGGTCTTCCCGCCGACGACCGGCCCGCAACCCGCCGATGTGGCCGACGCGATAGCCAGACTGGAGCCAATGGGGAATACGAATGTGCGGGCCGGGCTGGTCGAAGCCGAACGGATGCTGGCAACCGTGGACGCCCGACTTAAGCATATCGTCCTTTTGACCGACGGGTGGAGCGGAGGGGGTGACAACCTAGATATCGCGCAGCACCTCACCGACCAGGGGGTCACGCTGTCGGTCATTGCCGCCGGGAGCGGGTCAGCCGACTACCTGGAGCAGCTTGCCAGTGCCGGGCGGGGGCGCTACTATCCGGTCGAGGATATGAGCCGGGTGCCGCAAATCTTTATGCAGGAGACGGTTATTGCCGCGGGGAACTACCTTATCGAGCGGCCTTTTGTGCCGGCAGTGGCCGCCGACAGCACCGTGCTGCGCGGGCTTGAGGGCTTGCCTGTGCTCTATGGACACAACGGCACCACCTTGAAAGAAACCGCTCGTCTGGTGCTGGCGTCGGACGAGCACCTGCCGGTGCTGGCGGAGTGGCAGTATGGCCTGGGGCGCAGCATCGCCTGGACCAGCGACCTGAAAGGGAAGTGGGCCAGCGACTGGGTGACCTGGGAACACTTTCCCCGCTTTGCGTCCCAACTGGTGTCCTGGGTATTCCCCACACAGTCCAGCAGCGGGTTGGCAACCGAACTTCGCGTGGAAGGGAACCAGACGACCATCGTGGCGACCTTCCAGGAGACGGTGGGCGGGACCCAGGAGCCGGTCCAGGTCCGGGCCAGGCTCCTGGGCACCAGCGCGACCCAACCAGAAGGGCAGGCAGCAACCCTGCAAGATATTCCGCTGATGCAGGTTGCCCCCGGCACCTACCAGGCGACGATTGCCAACCCGCTCCCCGGTACCTACCTGGTGCAGTTTGTCGGGCAGAGCGAAGGAACGACCGTCGTGCAGGAGATGGCCGGGTTGGTCGTGCCCTACTCGTCGGAATATCGCCACGACCAGAGCAATCCGGCCCTGCTCGCCGAACTGATGCGCCTGACGGGAGGAACCGCGCTGGCCTCACCAGAAGCGAGCTTTGCCCACAACCTCGCCCCGGTAGTTCGCGCCCAGGAAATTGGCCTCCCGCTGCTGGTTGTGGCGCTGGTGCTGCTGCCCCTCGATATTGGCATTCGCCGCCTGCTGGTGCGCTGGAACTGGAGCAACCTGGGGCGCATTCGGTCCCCGATACCGATACCGTCCAGACCTGGTCGCTCTGCCAGACCACCTGCACCCCCGGACCCCACCCTCGAACGGCTTGCCCAGGCAAAGCAGCGCGCCAGGCAGCGGCTCCGCGGCAACGACCCGGAGCGGTGAGGGAAATGAGATGGCCCGTAGTCTCCGCCTCCTGGTCCGCCTGGCCCGCTGGCTGAACCACCTGGTGCTCAGCCTGCTAATTGCCCTGGGGGTGGGGGGACTCAGCTATGCCGCGGCCCAGGCCATCGCCTCGGCGGCCCTGATCTATGAGCAGCAGCCGTTCTTCCGAGAAACCACCGCCGTGCTGCGCGAGGGTGATATCACAGCGCTCGCGGGGAGCCGCCTGCACGAGGTGCGCCAGCAGGTTGAGGCGCTTGCGGCCCGCGATACCCACCGGTGTGTCCAGGTGGGCATCGTGGCGGCGTTCGCGGCGGCGGTCGTCAGCTACCTGTGGATGGAGCGAAAGACGTGGGAAAGAAGGGAAAGCAAGCGATAGCACCAGGGGAGCAGGCTACCAGAAGAGGTCGTGAATCAGGTGTTCCGGCTCCTCCTGAAACGGCCAGAGCACGATACCGCTGACCTGCTTGTTGCGGGCCAACTGCAACACGGTTCGCAGGTCGCGCTGCACGTCCTGAAGCTGGCGATTACCTTCGTTCGATGGAAACCCCACTTCAGTCACGACGATCACCTTGTTCAGACTCAGCGCGTGCAGCTCGTCTATCGAGCGTTCGAGGTCCCGCGGGAAGCCTTCACCATAATACCAGTGCTGCGCATAGCGCCCGGAGTCGTAGGGGGCATTATCGTAATAGTGAAAGGAGAAGAAGTCAACCAGGTCGGCCAGACGGGCGTAGTAGGCGTCCGACGGGCGGAAGTAGCTCTTGGCAAAGGCCACGCTCACGGTGAGCAGGCGGTGCGGGTCCATCCGCCGCACCTCGTCGCGGAGCATATTGAGGAACAACAATCGCTGCGTTGCCAGGTTGAAGCAGAGCGGAAACTCGCGGTTGTCCCAATCCCAGCAGCGCACGTCCACCGGCCCGGCAATGTCCGGCTCGTTGAACAGGTCCCAGGCCAGGATACCGGAGTGATTGGCGAAGCGCTCAACGACCGGGCGCACGTGGGCATCCATAGCGTGCCAGAGGTCTTCCGGGTCGAAGTGGGTGTCCTGGGGATATTTCGCCAGCAAGACCGGGATGACGTAGATGTGGTGCTGGTTGGCAATGGTAATCAATTCCTCCAGGCGGTCCAGAGGGGTTTCGATGTCATACCGGGGGTGGTCCGCCCTTCCCCCTCCAAAGGCGTAGTAGTTCAGAAACACGCGGATGGTGTTCACTCCCCGCGCCTGCAGGTGTTCCATGTCGGCTGTAATGGCCTCACGGTCCCAGGGGCATTCGCTGTTCAGGTCGAACCGTAGGTCCGGGCAGGTTTCCGATTTGAGCATGGTGGGGCGAAGGTAGTTCACCCCGCGCACTTCGAAGGGCTGCCACGTTTCGGCGTTCATCAGGGTGGTGCCGCGGGCCACAATGAGCGGGAGCACCGGCCCTCTGGCCGTGGGGGGGTCTTTTGCTAGCACACTGCCAGCACTGGTGAGTGCCACCAGCAGGAGCACGAACAGGGCGGTGGCGGTTCTCGTGGCCGGGCCGGTGGGTGGGTGGGTAGGTGCTGGCGGCAGGGTCGCATTGGTTCTTTTCTCCTCATTTCTCCTCATTGACTTGGCTATACAGACGGATGGATTTTTCAGCTTTCAGGTGACAGAACGTTCGTCGGGGCTGGATTTCGGATAGGTGCCCGGCATCTGGCATCACTCATCCCGCGTATCGCGCCGGCGCGACTTCATTGCCCGTTCGATATCTCGCTGCGCGTCGCGCTTCGCAATGTCTTCCCGCTTGTCATAGAGCTTCTTGCCGCGAGCCACGCCCAGTTCGAGCTTGGCCCGCCTCCCCTTCAGGTAGATACGCAGCGGCACCAGCGTCAGCCCCTTCTGCTGCACCAACCCTCCCAACCGTTTGATTTCGCGCTTGTGCAGGAGCAGTTTGCGCGGGCGCACCGGGTCGTGGTTGAAGTAGGTGCCCGACTGGGCGTAGGGCGAGATGTGCGTATCATAGAGAAAAACTTCCTCGTTGCTGGTGACCCGCGCATAGCTCCCGCGCAGGTTGACGCGCCCGGCCCGCACCGACTTTATCTCGCTGCCGGTGAGGGTCAACCCTGCCTCGTAGCTTTCCTCAATGTGATAATCGTGGTGGGCCCGGCGGTTGACCGCAACGGTGCCGGGGTGACGGTGTTCCTTTTCCATAGTTCTCCTCGGTCGTTCTCCCTGGTCTGGTTCGGCTTGACTCAGTCTTCGGTTCTTTTCTCTTTTCCCGCTGCCTGGGTCGCTCCCCGCAGCGCAGCTATCAACGGCTCCGTTCCCACCACTTCCGCCAGGGTTGCCAGGAGGTCGGGGTGGGCTTCCCACAACCACGCCAGCCGCAGCCAGAAGCCCGGCAGCACCGTGGAGTGGTAGATGCCCTCCGCCGTGGGGAGGACGGCCCGGTACTGGCCCGTCTCGTCCAGCACGTAGAAGTCAGCCTGCTGCCGCCCAGGGCGCGGGTCTATCACCCAGTATTCGCGCACGCCGCCTTCCTGGTATTCCTGGAACTTGCGGGTGCGGTCGCGGGTCACGCTGTCGTCGGAGATGACTTCGACCACCAGGTCGGCCGGGCCGTCCAGGTAGTGTTCGGTCAGGCGGTGGGTGTGCGCCGCGGCCACAAACAGCACATCCGGCTCTCGCCCGCTCTTGCTTTCCTTCAACCGCATAATGAACGGAGCAATCAGAACCTTTCCAGAAACTGTGAATTGCACAAAAACTCTGAGCAGCGTTCCCAGGAAGAGCACCATATCCTGATGTCGTTCTTTCGGCATATCGTGGAAGATGACCTTTCCTTCAACCCACTCGACCAACCCGCCCTCGTGCTCCCACGCCAGAAATTCGTCAAAGCTCATCCGGAGGGGCGCAGCGGGAGGGCCAGTCGGGGGGACCGGTCCGGTCGACGGGGGGGGCATGGTGGGGGTCGTCGGCATGTTACTCATCGGTTCACCTCGTTTCTTCGGTATCCGCTGCCTGGGTCGCTCCCCGCAGCGCAGCTATCAACGGCTCCGTCCCCACCACTTCCGCCAGGGTTGCCAGGAGGTCGGGGTGGGCTTCCCACAACCACGCCAGCCGCAGCCAGAAGCCCGGCAGCATCGTGGAGTGGTAGATGCCCTCCGCCGTGGGGAGGACGGCCCGGTACTGGCCCGTCTCGTCCAGCACGTAGAAGTCAGCCTGCTGCCGCCGGGCACGGGTCTATCGACCAGTATTCGCCGCACGTCCCGCCTTCCCGTCGGTCTACTTCCGTGGAATTCCCACCTGGAACTTCGA
>JAAUSY010000073.1 GCA_012032475.1 Chloroflexaceae bacterium | reverse complement strand
GGCAGCAGCGGCACGGCGGCGGCGGTGCGCGCCCACGGGGGGTGGGGGGCCATTGTGATGGGGGCGATGGAGGAGATAGAGAACACATCCCACCAGGCTATCGAATCCCCAACCCGTCATCGCTCCGTCATCAAAATCGTCGCTCCTGGTGGCAAAAAGCTGGTATCATGAAGAGAAAGTGAACCAGCGAAAGGAGCAACCGTCATGAAACACCCGATAAGGTCTCTTTCACTCATCGCGGCAGCAGCTATCAGCCTGCTGCTCATCGGCGTGCTGACGCTCGTACCAGTCAGGACCCAGGCCGGCGATTTTACCCTTGAGCCGGTGCAACCATCGGTCTCGGCCGGGCAGCGGATCACGTTTGTCGCAACAAACTTCCTGCCGCACGAACGGGTTTCGACCTGGGCCACGACCCCCACCCAGGCCGTGATTCGCGGAGCGTATGCGGAAGCTAACCGAGATGGCAACCTGTCGTTTTCTTTTGAGGTTCCCCACGACGCGGTTGGGGGGCGATGGGCGATGACCGTGCGGGGCGACGAGAGCAAGGTGCCCGTGGTCACGCTCTTCGAAGTCTACGGGCGCAGCCCGGACGCAGCCGACTTCCAGGCAAAAGTCGCCCCGGAGGCCGGCCCGCCAGGAACGACCTTTGCCTTTGCCGCCACCGGCTTCGATTCGGACGAGAAGGTGAGCTACTGGGTCACCGCGCCAGATGGCGAGGTGTATGATTCCAGGCACCGCGCCGAGTCTCCGAACAAGCACGGACGCATTGACTTCAAGTGGCAATCGCCACCGGACGCCATGCTCGGCACCTGGGTAATGACCATGCAGGGCTATGACAGCGGGGTCGCACGGGCCATCCCCTTCCGGATTCAGGGATGGGGTTCGCAAGCACCGCAGGAACCACCCGCCGGTATGCCCGCCGCCGGAGCCAGCACCGACCTCTCGTCCCCGACTCCCCTACCGCAGCCAGCGGGCGATTCATCGAACCCTCCGGCCGTGCTCCCGACCTACGAACCCTTCCCCGGCCTGGAGTGATACCAGAGGAGGTGGCACCACCGCAGACTATATTGCTATCGCTGCATCGTCTATCGAGAACAATGATATACTATGTTCAGTAAGGAGCTTCTGGCTTTTGAGCGTAGAGGGGACCAGACGACGTATCCGATGACTCCACCAGACCAGCAGCGAGGTCGTATCACACCGGCTATGGAAGACTACCTGAAGGCTATCTACACGTTGCAGCAGCAGGGTGAAGTGACGACCTCATCATTAGGGGAGCGGCTTGGGGGTATCAAGCCTGGCTCCGTGACCGGTATGGTCAAAAAGCTGGCACAACTCAACCTGGTCGAATATATGCCCTACCAGGGGGTACGGCTCACCGCGTCGGGCGAACGGATTGCCCTGGAGGTGATTCGCCACCACCGCCTGCTGGAACTCTACCTGGTGGAGGCGCTCGGATACAGTTGGGACGAGGTACATGAGGAGGCTGAAGCTCTCGAACACTACATCAGCCAGAAGTTCGCGGCGCGGATTGCGGCGCACCTGGGGCAGCCAACCGTTGACCCCCACGGCGACCCCATCCCAACGTCCGAGGGCAAATTGCCCGACCGGGTCGAGGTGGGTTTGACCAGCCTTGCCGTGGGGGCCAGGGCACAGGTGACGCGGGTGTGCGACCAGAGCGCCGAACGACTGCGCTACCTGGCAACGCTGGGGTTGGTGCCTGGAGTGGCTATCCAGGTGGTTGGCATTGCTCCCTTTGAGGGGCCAATCTCCGTGCGCATTGGTGACACCCTGCACGTGCTGGACCAGCGGCTTGCCAGGACGATCTTTGTTGTCACCGAACGCCCCGATGGGAGTGAGGGGCGGGAAGGGTCCGCGGCCTCCCTCCAGACCAGTGGCGAGGGATGAACCGCTTCTGGATTGGATGATATTGCTTGGTAAGCCGCAGCACCGCATTCCGGGTGACAGGGTTTCACCCGGAATGCGGTAGTTTGGTATAATCATATCGTCTGGCAAATCGTATCGTCCAATCGTATGGTTGGTATCAGCCTTGAAGCAAACAATGGAGCATCAGGTTATGACCTTGAAGGAGTTTTTGGCATGAGACCGAGGTATCAGGAAAATCGCGGGGAAAGAGATATGGGCATGCGCCACATGCGCTCCCGCGTGCGCCGGGCAAAAGAATGCGAATTTACGGCGCTTGGCATTATTCCAGATTATAAGGATGTGAAGCGGCTTCAGAAATACATTACATCGCAGGGGAAGATTCTCCCCCGCCGCCGCACGGGAGTGTGCGCCAAAATGCAGCGCCGGCTCGCCATGGCAATCAAACGTGCCCGCCACCTGGCGCTGCTCCCTTCGGCCCCCAAACACACCCGCTAAGTGAGGACAGGGGCCGGGGGCCGGGGATCAGGAAGGGGTATCTTGCTCCCCAATTCCCCATCCCCACCTCCCGTCTCCCGTCCCCCGGTCTCCCGCAGGGACTTTCGCCTGGGCCGTACATATGGTACGCTATAAAGATAAAAGGATAGGGGACCGTGTTTTGGTTTTGAGCACCAGTCGGGTATCATTATGTCATTTCGCGTGACCGCTCCCTACCAACCCACCGGCGACCAACCAGAGGCGATAGCGCAGCTGGTTGATGGTCTCCGCAAGGGCTATCGCCACCAGACCTTGCTTGGGGCAACGGGAACCGGCAAAACCGCCGTGATGGCCTGGATTGTCGAGCAGGTCGAGCGACCAGCGCTCGTGCTGGCCCACAACAAAACGCTGGTTTCGCAGTTGTGGGCTGAGTTCCGCGACTTCCTGCCCGATGCCGCGGTGGAGATGTTCGTTTCCTATTACGACGACTATACCCCGGAGGCGTACGTTCCGAGCAAAGACCTCTACATCGAAAAGGAGGCTTCGATAAACGAGCAGATTGACCGCCTCCGCCACGCCGCAACCCAGGCGCTCTTCAGCCGCCGGGATGTCCTGATTGTCGCTTCGATTTCGGCTATCTATGGTCTGGGGTCCCCCCAGGACTACGGTCAGGTGGTGATTTCGCTACGCAGCAGAGAAGTTCGCAACCGGACCAGGCTCCTGCGTCAGTTGCTCGAAATCCAGTTCGACCGCAATGACATTGACTTCAAGCGCGGCACCTTCCGGGTGCGCGGGGACACGCTGGATATCTTCCCGGCCAGCAGCGAAACGGCCTGGCGTATCGAATTCTGGGGCGACGAGATTGAACGCATTCTGGAGATTGACCCGCTCACGGGCGATATCCTGACCACCCGCACCAGCATAGACATCTATCCGGCCAAGCACTTCGTCACCACCAGGGAGAAACTTGACCAGGCGATCCAGACCATTCGGCAGGAGATGGACGGACACCTTCAAGACCTCGAAGCCCGCGGCAGAAACCTGGAAGCGGCCCGCCTCAGACAGCGCACCGCCTATGATATCGAGATGCTCGGCGAGCTTGGCTACTGTAGCGGCATCGAGAATTATTCCCGTCACATGGACCTCCGGGCCGCCGGCCAGCCACCCTGGACGCTCCTGGACTACTTCCCGGACGATTTCCTGCTCTTTGTTGATGAGAGCCACATCACCCTGCCCCAGGCACGAGGGATGTATCAGGGCGACCGTTCGCGCAAGGAAACCCTGGTAGACTACGGCTTCCGTCTCCCATCGGCGCTGGATAACCGCCCACTGCGCTTCGAAGAATTTGAACAGCGTATCTACCAGGCCATCTACGTCTCGGCAACGCCCGGCCCCTACGAGCGCCAGCACAGCCAGCGCATCGTGGAGCAGATTATTCGTCCCACGGGATTGATTGACCCGGTCATCGAGGTTCGCCCCACCGCCGGCCAGGTTGACAACCTGGTGGCGGAAATCCGCAAGCGCGTGAGCAAGGGGCAGCGCGTGCTGGTCACAACCATGACCAAGCGGATGGCCGAAAGTCTGACCGACTATCTGCGGGAGTTGGGCATCAAAGTCCACTACCTGCACTCCGACATTGACACGATTGAGCGGGTAGAAATCCTCCGCGACCTCCGCCTGGGCGTCTACGATGTGGTGGTGGGCATCAACCTGCTGCGGGAGGGGTTGGACCTGCCCGAAGTCTCGCTGGTCGCCATCCTCGATGCCGACAAGGAGGGCTTCCTCCGCTCCGAAACCTCCCTCATCCAGACCATCGGTCGGGCCGCCCGCCACCTCGAAGGGACGGTCATTATGTATGCCGATACGGTGACGGCCTCGATGGATGCGGCCATCAGGGAAACCCAGCGCCGACGCGATATCCAGGTGGCCTACAACCAGCAGCACCATATCACCCCAGTCGGCATCAGCAAGAGCATTCGGGACCTGACCGACCGGCTGCGCAAGGAAGTGGCCGAAGAGCGGGGCGAATATGTGGTCCGGGGCAAGAACGTTGCCGACCGCGGCGGGAGGGAGATACCGCACGACGAACTGGTCCGGGTCATCAAGGACCTGGAGAAGCAGATGAAGCAGGCAGCCCGCAACCTCGAATTTGAGAAAGCGGCGGCTCTGCGCGATCAGATTGTGGAGCTGCGCCAGACGCTGGCACTGGAATAGATAGAGATTGGATTTAGAGCACCAGAGGGGAATTTTGCGGTGGCAGTTCAAGTCTGGGTGGGCGAAAAACCAGAGCACCCGAACGAGCGTCGGGCGATTGTTGCGCTTGCCAACGGCCTGGAGCGGCTGGAAGGCCTCTACCTGCTGCTGTCCAATTTCCATGTCGGGGGGCGCACGGTTGACCTGACCATCATCAAGCAAGACGCGATTTTCATCATTGAGTTGAAAAGCTGCAACGGCAAGATTATTGGCGGGGTCAACGGGCCGTGGTACCTGGAAAGCAGCAACGGCGAGCGCAAGCGGCTCAACCCGGGCCGCGGTAACCCCTATAACCAGGCCATTTCCTACTATTACAACCTGACCAACTTCTTAAACGAACATCGCCCGGAGTTCCTTTCCGAACACAAGGCCAGGACCATCAACTTCCGCTCCTGCCGCCGCCTGGTCGTCATCGCCCCCACCATCCACGAAGATTCGCAGATAGACCTGGACTGGAAGGTGGAAGCCAGGGGATTGGACGAACTGCCGGCCTACCTGGTCACCGAACGCTCGCCAGAAATTGACCTGTCTGAAGAAGAGATGCAGGCCATTCCTCGCCTGCTCGGATGCACCCGTTGGTCCGACATCAACCAGTTGATGGCCGGTATTCTCCCCGGCTGGCACGCCGAAGAGAAGGCCAGGGCGCTCCCCCCGGACCCCCACGGCAGTGGCGAGACGGGTGCGCTGCCCCCACCGGCTGCGGCAGAGGCGGCGCACCCCCGAATCCCCCTGCTGCCGCGCCTCCGGCAGACGCTCGCAACCACAGCCGGGCGGTTGGCGCTCGGTATGAGCCTGGTGGCCCTGGTGCTGCTGGTGCTCCTGCTCTTCCGCCCTGGTGGGATCTCCCAACCTCTTCCCCTGGCATCGCGGCCTCATACCTCGCTGGTCATCTCGGCCAGTGGGCCGGCGGGAGGAGTGTCCGGCGGAGGGTGGCAGGATTCCCGCGGTTGTGTCTGGGCAGAATACCAATCCATTGGCAAGCGGTGGGACGAGCCAACTCAGGGGTGGATCAGCGTCGGCGTAGACCGTACCGCCGTTGCGCCCGAAGTCATCGTCACGCTGGAGCAGGTTGACTACTGCAACGAGCACATCGTTTTCACCTGGAGTATCCGCAACAATAGCAGCCAGAGCGTCACCTTTCCCCTTCAGGACGACAACATTGCCATCCGTGACCCGCTCGGCAACACCTACCCGATTGCTGACGAGCTATCGAAACCCCCCGTTATTGAGGTTGCGTCGGGCGAACGGGGAGATGGGCGGGCCATTGTGCCCCGTCCGGTCGTCCCGAACGCTCCCTCTCTGCTTGTCCGCCTGAAAGACAAGCCCTTCGGAGAATCAAGTTGGCTGGTGTCGCTCGGTGAGCATTGATATCTCCAGCTTCTTGCCCCTGCCCCCGCTATTGCCACCATGCCGCAACGGCCCTAGGCAAACCACCGCCCCACGTCAATGACTGCCTGCGCGATCTCTGCCAGGGTTTCGTCTCCGGCCAGGTCCTTCAGCGCCGGAGCGATGGCATTGAGGTCTGAGAGCAACTCCCGCCGCGTCCGCGTCGAGAGCACCCGTAGCGCCCGGCACCAGCAGCGGTACCAGTCCGTTTCGGTTGCACCCTCCTCCGAAGGTTGAAGCCGAAGCTGAAGTTGCAGTTGAGGGTCCCCGTGTATCTCCGCGACCAGGCGCAGGGCGCTGAACCGCTCGGACCGGTCGTCAATACGCTGCGCTGCTGCCAGCGCCTCAGCAAAGAGGGCCGGTTGTTCGCGCTCTTCCACCCACGGTATCATCCGCGCCAGCGAACGGGCGCGGTCGCTGAGGTTCCAGGTGCCACGGGTAACCTCCAGCGGCTCCTGTACCACCTCGCGCTGCACGGGGGGAGACAGATAGGGCAGCAAGCCCATCAGCGCAGTGGTTCGCCATTCGCGCCGTTCCAGCGACCGGGCCTCCTCCAGGGCTTCGGCGAGCAGCTTCTCGTTCCCCTGAAGGGAGGGAGCCAGTTCGCTCAGGGCGTCGGCGCGGTAGGACCCCCAGATGGTCGAGATGGTCGTCAGCGCCTCGTGGAGCGCTTCGCCTCTGAGCACCTCCGCAAGCAGAGGAGCCAGGTTTGCCAGGGCTGTGGCGCGGGTGCCGGGGTGGTCAATCATCCGCACCGACGCCAGGATGTTCGGTTGCTCCGAAGGCTCTAGCAGCGGCCCCATCTCCAACGGGGTTGCGGCACCCTGCCACTTTGCGGCCAGTGCCGCCCGCAACACCTCATCCAGCACGTAGGGGCGCTCTTCTGGCGGCAGGTACGGACGGAGGCTCGCCAGCGTCCGCGCCCGATGATCCGGATGCTGCATGGTCCGCACGGCTGCCACGATCTCCTTGAGCAGAATGGGGGGGACATAGGGGGACAGCTTTGCCAGCGTCATCGCACGGGCATCGGTTTCCCCTATTCCCCACGCAGCATCGAGCGCTTGCCGCCAGCGGCCTGCTCTGGCAAGGTGCGGCACCAGCACCACCAGAAGCGCCGACTGATGGATGCTCTGCTTGATAGCTCGTGCTTCCAAAAATATCTTCTGGAGCATCGAATCTGGCAGCCGGTGGGCTATCTGCGCCAGTCCGTGCAGCACATGGGCCCGGTCATTTTCGGGCCGTATCTCCCGCGCCACCTCAAGCGCCCTGGGAAGCAGCGCATCGGGCAGGCAGGGTAGGATACCCGCCAGGGCACTGGCACGGATATGCTCGTGACTGATGCACTGGACCCGATAGAGCAGCGTGGGAAAGAGCGATTCGGGCAGGTTGGGAGCCAGTCCCACCAGGGCCGTCCGGCGGGCCGGTTCGGACTCGATGGCCTGGGCAAGGTCCAGCGCTTCTTGAAGGGCCGACGCGGGAAGAACCGGGCGAAGCCCCACCAGGAGACGGGCGCGGTCCTGCTCGTCCCCCACTCCGCGTATCAGGTCGAGCAGAACCGGAAAAAACGAGGCCGGCAGCGCGGGCGACAGCCAGACGAGTGTCTGCACGCGGTCAGCCCTATCGCCAATGGCCCGCGCCGCTCCCAGCGCACGAGGCAGCAGCGAGGCCGGGAGGTGCGGAGCCAGCTTCGCGAGAGACCGGTTCCGTTGCCGTGCGTTCTGGATACGCTGCACCTGCCCCAGGACCCTGGGCAGCAGCGGTGGAGGCAGGTGCTGAGCCAGCTCTACGAGCAGGCAGACCTGTGCTTTACGGTCCTCCAGTTCCAGGACCGTTTCAATGACTTGCGGCGCATAGCCCATTCCGGCCAGTTTCGTCGCGGTCTCCATCAAGATGGTCTCCCGCTCCTGACGGTCTTCCATATCCCGCACGTCTGCGAGAATCTCATGAACGAGCCGGCGGAGGTCCTCCCTGGGCAGGTAAGGCAGCAGTCCGGAGCGGGCCCGAACCCGCCCGGCAGTATCAGGAAGGCTCCGGGCCATTGCCAGGGCCTCGCGCTGCTGAAGGTTCGAGAGATGGGGAGCCAGGGCCACCAGCGCCTTTGCCTGTTCGGTCGTGTCCTCCAGGGACTGGACCATCTCCAGGGCTTCGTGGAGCTGCGAGCCGGTCAGGAAGGGAGCCAGTCCGGCGAGCGCCTGCACCCGCTCCTGTATATTGCCAATCTTCTGCACCACGCTCATCGCCCGGTCGCGGTCCATGGTGCCCAGTTCTTCCAGGCGCGACGAAAGCTCGGCCAGCACCCTTGCTCGCCAGGTGTCTTTCCAGATTTCCCACATCCCCAGGGCTTCCCGCAGCAGCGGCGTTGGGAGATAGTGCGCCAGGCCAATCAGGGCTTTGGCCCGCCAGCCGTCATCGAGTATCGAGCGGGCAAGGTCGAGCGCCTCGCGCTGAAGGGCTTCAGGCAGGTACGGAGCCAGGGCCACCAGCGCATCCGCACGGAAGCTGGCATGCCAGATGGTGCGGATGGTATGCAGCGCTTCGGCCAGCAACGCCGCCCGTTCGTGCTCTGGCACGGCCGGCACACACCCGACCAGAGCCATCACCCGCCAACCCGGATGCCGCATCGCCCGCACCGCAGCCAGCACGTCGGGCAGCAGCGCCGCAGGAACCCCGGCGGCCAGTCCCTTCAGCGCCACGGCGCGGTCCTGTTCGTCCCCCATGGCCCGCGCCATCGCCAACCCATCGAAGAGCAGCGACTCCGGGAGGTGCGGAGCCACGGCCGCCAGCGCCAGAGCTTGCTGTCCCTCGTCGGTCATCTCCCGAATATACGTCATGGTCTGTTCGGGGAGCCACTGGTCTTGCTGAAGCAGGGCCGTGAGCAGCGGCAGGGGGATATCATGCGACAGGTTGCTGACCGAGGCACGGACCAGGGCATAGCGGCACAGCAAACCGATGTTCGCCGCGACGGGACTCCCGTTCGCGTGCGCTTCTGCCACCTGCCACGCCTGAACAACATCGCACAGAAAGTCGTCCAGGTCACCCTGCTGCCCCCGCACCAGATACCATACCAGGGTTGGCGGCCAGGACGACGGGTCTTCTGGCGCGTCTTCCGGCCCCAGGAACGAGGACGAGCGCAAGTGCTGGGGCTTCCCATTCTCCCCGCCGGATGCTGCTTCTGGTTCTGGTGGCCTGCGTTCCAGCCGCATCAGGCAGTGAATATCGTCGTACCGACCGGCCCCCTCCAGGTGGGCGACAAGGTGCCGCAACCCATAGAGATGCTCCAGGTTATGCCCGTCGAGCCTTGCCAGTGCTGGTAAACCATGCTCCATCCCTCCCCAGGCTCCAAGGTAATAGTCGGCAATGCGGTGGTGAGCCTGGCGGGTGGCAGCGACCAGTTCTTCCGAGAGGGAGCGGTCCGCCTGGCTCATCGCTGTCTCCCTGATGCAACCCGACAGGAAACCGCGCATGCTGGCATCGCTCAGACGGTAGCGAGGGACGGCCCCGCCATCACCCTCGATGGTCAGAAAGGCCCGCCAGCGCCCTTCGACCACCTGCCGCAGCACATCGGGGGGATATCCCCCGGCCCGCCCACTCCCGCCAGCGTCCCCAACATCTCGGCCGACACGCCCTCCTGAACGGCGCACAACGTGGCGAGCAGCGGCAGGAGCAGTGGGGACCATTGTTCCTGGTTTCGGCGCTGCTGGCGTCGCCAGTACTGCGCGTAGTATGAGCATATCGTGTTGGGGAGCGCGTCCGGGTCGAGCGGGGCATATCCCCGTTCGACCTCGTCCAGCACGTGGACGAGAAACGACCAGACGCCACCGCAGGTTGCCAGCAAACTCCTGATGACATATTCCTCGGTGTAGTCGCTGGTGCGCAGCGCTTCGCAGAGCGCGGGCCGCTGCATCGCCTGCTCCAGGTAGCGGCGCATATCGTTGAGGTTGTGCGGGTCACCGGAGGCGAACGTCACTTGCTGCCTGGGCACCTCGACCGCGAGTTCTACCGGGCCGGGGCGCTGCGAAGCCACGATATAGACCCCTCGCGGCAGCAACCGCGGGAGTCCCAGTACGTTCTGCCCAGGGAATACCCCG
Source organism: Chloroflexaceae bacterium (assembly GCA_012032475.1). GTDB lineage: Bacteria > Chloroflexota > Chloroflexia > Chloroflexales > Chloroflexaceae > JAAUSY01. Next base: position 9,914 of record JAAUSY010000073.1, on the reverse strand, counting down.
GCCTCCTCCAAGCCGTCAATCACCAGCACGATGGGCGTTCCTGGCCGGACCTGGTCTCGGCGGTGTGCTGCCACCGACAGCAGCCGGCTCAGGAAGTCCGGGCGCACCGCTGCGCCCGGCACCACATCATCGGCAAGCCAGGTGTGCAGCTTCCACATCCGGATGATCTGGACAGCCAGGCTCCGCAGCCCGTCGGCAAGGTTGTCCAACCCGCAGGCCTGTTCGACAAAGAGGTGGAGGTATCCGCGCTCCTCGACCAGATGTCCCAGAAACGCCGTTTTGCCCAGGCCGGTTGCCGCTTCCAACACGACGTAGCCCCGGTCGTGCTGCTGGAGAAACGTATCCAACCGGGCCGCCAGCCACGCCCGCCCCACAAACCGGTCGAGCCGCAGCCGATCAAAGAGCGCCCTGGGAGAAAGATAGGGGGTGGGGCAGACTTCGTTCATGGGACGAGATTCCATAAACCCTCCTTTATTATTATGTCAATTTCACCCATCAGCCGGTTGGTCGCTCCGAGCGCGGTGATCATTCGCAGATAGTGGCGGATATCCTCCTCGCGCAGTGGGCAACCCTGGCGGTCTCTGAGCCACTTTTCGAGCGGTCGGTAGCCTCCGACCTGCCGGTCCCAGACATCGGGGGCAATACCCTCAACCGCATGGTCGGGGCCGATGCCCACCCGACCAACCGGCTGCCCCGGCCCGGCGCAATAGCGCACCCGCCCGATGGGAGCGTTGCCATGAACCCGGAATGTGACCCCCTCCGGCGCGGGGCAGGCGAGGTCAGCAACTCCCCCTCCCCCCCCGACCCCGCCCCGCCCAGGGAGGCGCAGCAGGTGGTAATCCACCAGCGCGGCCCCCTGCCGAGCCAGTGCCGCAAACTGATGCGCGTCGTCTGTGAGCCACACCCGCGGAAAGTCAATTTTGAGCAGCGCGGCATAGGTTCGGCGGTAGGTCGGGCTGTGCAACACCGCATAGAGGTAGTGAAAGATATCTTCCGGTCCGGCGGTGGCCCGGAGGTCTCCCGCGCCATCAAGGAGGCAGCGCAGCCCGGTGCGTTGCTCCACCTCGGCAAGGAACCCCTCGGCAAGGTTGGGTTGCCGCTGCCGCTGCCGGCCCCGCCCATCCTCCTCACTTGCTTCTCCCGCGCCGTCATCCCCGTCACCCCGGCTATCCCCGCCATCGGCGCAGGCGTAGAGGTAGAGCGGAAACAGACTGGCCGCCCCGCGGTTGCTGAGAAAGACGCGGCTCTCGATAATCCATTCCGTCGCCAGCACATAGCAATAGTCGGACACATGGTAATCGTACTGGCGCATCCCCACAAGGGCCAGGTTTTCGCCCGCCAGCATGTGGCGCATTACCTCCCAGGCCGGGCGACTGGTCAGCCCTGGGGCATAGTAGAGCCAGCGCACATCGAACGGGCGGTAGAGGCAGGGGCGAAGGTGGGCCGGGTGAAATGATGTTTTCAAGCGCCGCGGCAGCAGCGCATAGCTGGAGGTGTTCTCAACGCGGTACCGTTCTCGAAAGGGCGACTGCACCCCCGCTTCCGAGTAGAACGTCCGGATGCGCTGTTCCAGCACCCGCCGGTCCCTATCAACAAACAGGTCATCCCTATCGGTCTTGATGCTGTTCTGCTGCACCGGGAAGATATCCCGCACGCTCCACCACGCCTCATACTGCTCCGTCGCACCGAAGTCCCTGGGCACGAGAAAAAAGGAGCCTGGGGTGGGCCGGACATCCGTCCACGCGGTGGTGGCAACGCTGGCCTCCGAGAGGTAGGCATACTTCTCGTCCCGCGTGCCCCACTGTTCGGCGTAGCGGACACGGGCCGGGCCGCGGTGTCCCGGCTGCTTGACCCACACCCCGATAGCCACGCCCTGCTGAATGTCGAAGACGTTTTCGTCCCTGGTGCCAGTGGGGGTGTGCTCGTGTTTGCGGCGGTGTCCGTGCAGGTTCAGGATATAGCCGTCGGTGAAGGTCTCCAGGAGCGACTGACGCATCCGCCGGTGCGTAATCCCGTCGAGGTAGGTGTTGCTGGTAACGAGCGCGAGAATACCCGCGCCGTGCTGGTCTATCCACCACTGTCCGGCCCGTATGAACTTGATGAAATCGTCGTCCAGGTTGAGCTTTTTTTCGTTCAGCCCCACCTTGTATTCGCTGAGCAGTGCCCGCACCCGGTCGCTGCGGTTGAGCCTCCCGAAGTTGGCGTAGGGAGGGTTCCCCAACACGACGAGCAGCGGCCCACCCGACGAAGATGCACCAACCCCCGGCGAGAGGTGTTCCCACCATTCGCCCGGCGTGGTCGTCAGGGCATCCGCCTGATAGATGCGGATAGGTTCGGTGCTGGCGAACCAACCTCCGGACTGGGACAGCAGCAGGTGCAGGGCAAAACGCCCGATGAGGGCAGGGGTCAGCATCAGTTCAAGCCCGACCAGGCGCGGCAGGAGCTTTTCCGCGGCATAGGTTCTCCATGGTTCTCCCTGCCCCCGGCTGGTCAGGGTTGCATAGACCTGGCGCACCACCGCGCAGAGAAACGGAGCGGTCCCCGTGGCCGGGTCGAGCACAAAAACCTGCTCATCCGCCAACCCCATGGGTCGTTCGAAGCCCTGCTGAAGCAGCGCATCAACCGAACGCACGAGGTAGGAGACCACCGGCGCCGGCGTGGAGAAGACCCCGCGCCTGGCCCGCAGTGATGCGTTGCAGGCGGCCAGAAATGGTTCATAGCCGTACATCAGCAGGTCTTCGCAGCGGGCCGTCCATCCTGGCGCGTGGTTCCATGGCAGCGGGGAGCCGGGGCGGTCGTGTCTCAAGACCCGTTCGATATCCTGGGTTGCCAGCAGGCGGGTGCACGCTTCAACAACGCCGGCCATCGCCGGGGAAAAGTGCTCCCTGGGTATCCCGGTGGGGAAGCACCCTCCCCGCAACGGACGGACCGGGGTGGGGGTGGCTCCCTGGTCCGGGCCGGACGGAAGCACCTGGTCCCCAACCCATTCGGCAAAGACCCCGTAGATGATGGTCTGGGCGCAGGTGGTGACAAACTCGTCCAGGGTCGGGGCAGGCAACCCCGGCTGCTGCTGCGATGCGGCAAACCGCTGGTGCCAGATGCCCTGGGCACCCTCCGCGGCAAAGATGTCGAGCATGGCCCGGTGCAGGTGGCGGACCGTCTGCGCCAGACTACGGGCGAGCGTGCTGGTTATCACGCGCCACTCGCCGCATACCTCAGACCCGATCTCGCGAGTCTGAGAGCAAGTTTTTGATGTCGTTCAGCGTGTCGTTCATCGAAAAGAAGAGGATGAGGATTTCGGCATAGACGCGAACGACAATCGGGCCAAGGATGATGGAGGCCAACCCCGAAAGGAGGCCGGAGAGAACTTCTCCCTGGGCAAAGCCGATAATGATGGCAATGAAGCCGAAGACGACAACCAGTACCAGGGCAATCCAGAACAGAACCTGAATAATAATCGGGGTGATCATCCGCCTGAACGTCAGAAAGTCTACCATTCCTTGCATCGCCGCAGGACTCCTTTCTGCTTGCTGAGGACCATGTCATGCCAGTCATACCAGTGACGAGTGATGCGTGACCAGTGACGAGCCGCTGCACAGCGGCAGAGCTGTGTTCGGAGTGAACGTCACCGCCCGAATCCGGGGTTATTATACCAGAGGATAAGCATTTTGACGGCAAGGCAAATCAGGGGTCGGGGGGCAGGACTGGGCGGGATATCCTATCAAATCAAAGGGACGTGAGGAGCTTGATATCATCAAGGGTCAGGAAGCCCTGCGCCGCTGCCCGGACGAACAGGTCCGGGCGGCGCTGGAGTGTTCGGCGCAACGACTGGAGCCGCCGCCACTTTGCCACCTCGGCGTGGTGCCCGGAGACCAGCACCGGGGGCACAGGTTGTCCTTCCCACTCCGCCGGGCGGGTGTAGTGCGGATATTCAAGCAAGCCCCCACTGTAGCTTTCTTCGGTCGTTGACGCTTCATCGAGCACACCGGGCACCAGCCGGGCGACCGCATCAACCACCACCATTGCCGCCAGTTCTCCCCCCGTGATGACATATTCCCCGATGCTCACCTCGCGGTCTATCAGGGTGGTTCGCACCCGCTCGTCTACCCCCTCGTAGCGCCCACACACCAGCACCAACCGTTGCCAGTGCGAAAACTCCTCCGCCATGGCCTGGGTGAACAACGGCCCGTCGGGACTCATCAGGAGCACCAGCGTGGGTGGGGCATCGGGGTGGGCAACCGGTGTGTCGGGCGTATCGGGCGTGTCGGGCGCACCCGACGGGGCGGGGGAAAGAATGGTTCGCAGCGCTGCCGCCAGCGGCTCGACCTTCATCACCATACCCGCGCCGCCACCATAGGGGGTGTCATCGGTGGTGTGGTGGCGGTCGGTGGCGTAGTTGCGGATGTGGTGCAGGTGGATGTCTACCAGGCCCGCCTGCTGCGCCCGCTTGAGAATACTCTCGGTGAGCGGGCCAGTAAACATCCCAGGAAAGAGGGTCAGAATATCAAAACGCATGGCCCGGTCTGTCACATTCCTCCCATTCCTCTTCCCATCCCCCCTTACATCCCCGCGACCACCTTCACCTGGTCAATCGTTGTCAGCACCAGGTTGGGGAACACCCCAAGCAGCAGCACCAGCACCGCCGAGGTGATAAGGGTGGCATTCATCCAGGTTGGCATGGGCACGGGTTCGGTCGAGGCCGGTTCCTCGATGAAGGTCGCCTTCAGGATGAGGAGGTAGTAGTACAGGCCAATCATGGTGGTGACGACGCCCGTCATCACGACCCACCATGCCCCCGACTGCCAGGCGGCCATAAAGATGTAGAACTTGGCAAGGAAGCCGCCCATGGGTGGGATGCCCGCCAGCGAGAGCACGAAGATTGCCAGGAGCGTTGCCAGCCCCAGGTTGCGCCGCGCCAACCCCCGCAGATGCTCCATGGTGTCGCCGCCAACCGTCATCGAAGCTACCGCCAGTGCCCCGAATGCGCCGATGTTGGTGACGGTGTAGACCACCAGGTAGTAGATAAGCGCCGAGGTTCCCATAGAGCGGGTGCTTGCATAGGGCGAAGCCCAGGCCATCAGCGCCATGATGACGAAGCCCGCGTGGGCGATGCTGGACCACGCCAGCAACCGCTTGAGGTTTCGCTGTGGCAGAGCCGCCAGGTTGCCCAGAACCACCGTTGCCACCGCCAGCACAGCCAGCAAGCTCGTCCAACCGCCAAAGCCCGACACGATTTCTGCGGTGCCGGTGAGATTGGGAAATGCCGTGACCAGGATGCGGTAGAGCAGCAGGAAACCGGCGGCCTTGGAGGCGGTCGAAAGGAAAGCCGTGATGGGCGTGAGCGACCCTTCGTAGACGTCGGGCGACCAGCTATGGAAGGGGATGACCGCCACCTTATACCCGACCCCGGCGATGATGAAGAGCATCCCAAGCGTGAGCAGCTTTGAGGCTGCGGCTCCTTCGGTGGCGGTGGCCTGCGCAATGCGGAGGAACTGGGTCATGTCATTGGCCTGTGCGCCCCCAGGAATAGACGCGACAGCGAAGCCGAATACCAGGCTCATGCCATAGAGAATCAGCCCCGATGAGAGCGCCCCGAACAGGAAGTATTTCATCCCCGCTTCGGAAGACTGCCGGGTGTTGGTCTGGAAGTAGCCCGCCAGAATATAGAGGGGAATGGACGTTAGCTCGACCGACAGATACGCGGTGATCAGTTCGGTGGCTGCCGCCATCAGACACATACCCATGGTCGAGAGCAGAATGAGCGCATAGAACTCGCCGGGGTTGTTGGCCGGGCGGTAGTCCAGCGTGAGGAGAGATACCAGGAACGCCGCGCCAATGAGCACGAGCCGCCCGATCATGGTGAGGTGGTCGGTGGCAAAGCTCCCCACCACCGGGTCGCCCACCGGCCCGCCGTTCTGGAGATTCCGCACAATGGTCAGGAAGAAGTTCTGTGGGGCATCCGCCGGGAGCCGATAGACGTAGCCGCTCTGGAGGAGGGTTATCAGGAAGATAAGCCCCAGGCCAATGGCCGTCAGCGAACCAGCCGCCCGCACCCGCTCAAACCGTGATTCTTCGTCTTCGCCCCACCGTTCGAACATATCGGAGCCGAGCACCAGCAGCGCCAGCACCAGCAAGAGCAACTCCGGCAAGAGACGCGGGACATCGGATATCTGAAAAAAGACAGGCACCGTGCAACTCCTTTAGAATGCTAGAACCCTGCGATATTCGTGACGCCATGCAATTGCTGCACCACCGGCGCGACCCCGATGTCTATCATTTCGGTCAGGATGGCCGGGTAGATGCCGACCAGGATGAGAATTGCCGCCAGCATGGTTGCGCCCGTGTATTCCTGCCAGGTCATCTTCGGGAGTTTGAAAAATTCGGGGTTCTTCACCTCATCGAAGAAGACCTGTATCACTGCTCGCAGAATGTAGGCCGCGGTGATGGGGATGGAGATGGCCGCAATGACCGCGATGAGCGGGTAGCTTTGCCATACCCCGATGAAGATGGTGAATTCTGCCCAGAACCCGGCCAACCCTGGCATGCCCATCGAAGAGAGTCCCCCCAGGATGAACATCACCGCGGCAAAGGGCAGCACCTTGAACAGCCCGCCCAGTTCAGGGAACTGGCGGGTGTGGGTTCGTTCGTAGATCATGCGCCCGACCACGGCAAAGAACAGGCCGGTCATAATGCCGTGGGCGAACATCTGGAGCACGGCCCCCGTCAGGCCAATCTGGTTGGCCGAGGCCAGCGCCATCACCACCAACCCCATGTGGCTCACCGAGGAGTAGCCAATGACAAACTTGAAGTCCTTCTGCGCCATGGCAATCGTCGCGCCATAGACCACGTTCATAATCGTCAGGATGGCGATAATCGGCAGCCACCACCGCGCCCCGTCGGGCATAATCCACATGGCTGCCCGCAAACACCCGTAGGCTCCGAGCTTCATCAGCACGCCGGCGTGGAGCATCGAAACCGCGGTGGGAGCCGCGACGTGGCCTGTCGGTGACCAGGTGTGGAAGGGGAACATCCCCGCTAGCACGGCAAACCCCATAAAGAGCGGGAAGAAGAAGGCAATCTGAAACGGGCGCGAATAGAGCACGTGGTTTGCCAGTTCCAGCATGTTGAACGTCTGCAACCCGTTGCCAAAATAGACCGCCAGCATGCCGACAATTGCCAGGGCACTGCCGGCCATCAAAAAGAGCGTCAGTTTCATCGCGCCGTAGGTGCGGCGGGTGCTGCCAAACACCCCGATGAGCAGGTACATCGGCAGAACGGCAAGCTCGTAGAATACGAAGAAGAGGAACAGGTCGAGCGACACGAACACCCCGTACACGCCGGTGGTGAGCAGGAGCAGCAAAATCCAGTACTCTTTGGCCCGGTTTTCGATATTGAACGAGATGAGTGCCCCCGACGAGATGATAAAGCCGTTCAAGACCATCATGGGCAGGCTGATGCCATCGGCCCCCAGGATGTAGTTGATGTTCAACTGCGGTATCCACGGCAGAAATTCGGCAAATTGAAAGCCGCCCTGTTCGTGGTCGTAGGCAAAGAACAGCAGCAGCGAAAAACCAAGCGACAGGAACGAGAACGCCGTCCCGGTCCAGCGTATGGCGTTGCGCTGCGAGGATGGAAGCACCGCAATAATCAGGCACGGAACCAGCGTGCTGAGCCACGTCAGGCTGAGCCATGGTACCGTGGTGGGAAGGTCAAACAGATGCATAGATAAAGGTCCCTTATCGTCTCTTACCCTTGCTGTGTTTTTCTTCGTTGCCTATTATACCGCAAAATGACGTTGCTCACAACGCTCCCGCTTGCCCGACAACGCTTTCGCTCAACATACGCTCCATTACCACACACGTTGGAACAAGCATAACCTCCCCTTAATCCCTCCATAATACTTCCAGACTATACTACAGGGCCTGGGAATTTCTGCGATTTTGCTGGAATTGCCGGGTATGAACGAACGTTCATTCACTGGTGCGAACGAAAGATGAGCGAGAGCGAGAAAGAGAAAGCGAAAGAGAAAGGAGCAGGAAGACGTATGTCTGGTTCATTCATCACCCCGCGCATCTGGAGCCGCCTGATACTGGGCACCCTCCTGGTGCTGCTTTTCACCCTGGTTCCGGTGCTTGCGCCCCAGGCACCGACCGCACACGCCGACACCAGCCTGTTTGCAGAAGATTTTACCAACTTCACCGGGAGCGGGTTTGCCCCTGCCCCATCCGCGGGACAACTGGACTCGGACCTCTGGCGGGTCAACGGCCTGAGCGATAGCCCAACAACGAGCTTCGGGGACACCAGAAATACCGGCGATTTTGCCCGCGGTTCGTCTGCTGGCGGAGTCACCACAGGCGGTATGTATGCCTTTGACGTTGGCAGTGGCAACATCGTGCTGGGGGTGCAGCCAGGGGGGAGCGATTTCACGCCTGGCACCATCACGCTGAAGCTCACCAACACCTCCGGCAGCCCCGTGACCGAACTGGATATCGCCTATGATCTGTGGTATCTGAACGACCAACCCCGTGCGAACACCCTCAACTTCAGCTATTCGACGGACGACTCGACCTACACCCCGGTTGCCGCGCTGGACTTCACTTCGCCCGAAGTGAGCGATGCCCTGGGCTGGCAGAGCGTGGCGCGGGCGACGACCCTGAGCAGCCTGAACCTTGCTCCCGGTGCCTCGTTCTACCTCCAATGGACCGGCGACGATGCCACCGGCAGCTTGAACCGCGACGAATTTGGGATTGATGCAATCTCTGTCAGCGTCCCATCCGCTGGTTCGGCCAATCTGGTCATCTCCGAGATCATGTATAACCCCGCAAGCACCGAAGATAACTGGGAGTGGGTCGAAGTCTACAACGACGGAACCGCCAGTGCCGACCTGAGCGGCTATGTGCTGGACGACTTCAACACGGTCGCCCACGGTTCGGCCAACATTGCCAGCGGCACCATTCCGGCGGGCAGCACGGCCGTGCTCTACAACGCCGACGATGTTTCCGCCGCCAATTTCGAAGCCGCCTGGGGGTCCGGTATCAACCTGATTGCGGTGACCGACTGGAACGCGATGCAACTGAACAACACCGGCGACCAGGTGAGCCTGTGGGACAGCTTTGCCAGCTACAGCGGCGACCACCAGGCACACGCCAATGCCATCGAAACGGCGAACTACACCACCTCGTCTCCCTGGCCGGCCTCGAATAACAGCGCTTCGATTTACCTCACCGACCCCAGTGCCGACAACAGCATTGGGAGCAACTGGTCCCTCAGCCAGGCCAGCGTGGACGGAGCCTACCAGAGCACCGCAGCAGGTGGCAACGGCGGCGGCGATGTGGGCAGTCCGGGGGGCGTACCAGGTGGCAGCGGCGACGCCGCGCCGTCCATCAGCAGCACCACCCCGGCCGACAGCGCCACCGGCGTTGCCGCAGATGCCAACCTCGAAATCACCTTCAGCGAAGATGTCAGCGTAGCGGGGAACTGGTTCCAGGTCTCATGCACGAGCAGCGGCACCCGCAACGTGGCGGATACCGCCGTGAGTGGCGGCCCGCAAACCTATACCATCAACCCCACCAGCGACTTCGACGCTGGCGAAAACTGTACGGTCACGGTCTACGCGGTGCAGGTCAACGACAACGACACCGATGACCCACCCGACAACATGGCCGCCGATGACAGCTTCAGCTTCACCATTGCTGGCGGTGCCGTGGGGTGTGGCGCACCTGCCACGCTCATCTCGGCGGTGCAGGGCAGTGGCTCAACCAGCCCGATGAACGGCAGCACCGTCACGATTGAAGGCATCGTCACCGCCGATTACCAGCGAGCGGGGAGATTGGCGGCTACTTTGTGCAGGAAGAGGACGCCGACGCCGATGGCAGCGCGGCTACTTCCGAGGGTCTCTTTGTCGTCAACAGCAC
>JAAUSY010000256.1 GCA_012032475.1 Chloroflexaceae bacterium | reverse complement strand
ATACCCTTTGCTATACGCCCTCGTCGTATCCTGGTCGCTCTTTTTCGTCCATGTCTTGTCCCCTTTGCCCCCTCCCCTTGCTGCCCATTACCATCCATCAGCGCCTATCGGCGTCCATCACCGAAAGAACCAGTTTGCAACCATCAGCAGCATAAACACCGTGAGCGCGAAGGTGATGATGATTTCCACCTTGGATATCGGTTGGGATGGTTTCTGGTCCGGTCCCTGGGGTTGTGGGGCCGGGCGGTCAGCAGCGCCCGGCCCGACCGCAGGGGACCTGTTCGCAGAACTGGCCGGTCTGGCCGGCTTTTTCGCAGTCCCATGCTTCTTTGCAGACAAATGCTTCCCCTCTCATCATTCATTCAGTCATTCATTCAGTCGTCAGTCATCAGTCAGGATACTCTTCCAGGGTCACGGTCACTTCTTCCTCTTTCCCATCGCGCAGGACCGTCAGGGTGAGTTCCTCGCCGGGCTTGCTCCGCCGGACCAACTGCTGGAGGTCCTCCAGCATCCGAATGGGGCGCTCATTGGCCGCAATGATGACATCCCCCCCAATCAGCACGTATTCCCCTTCAATGAGCACATTCTTAAAGCTCCCGCGCAGATGGGCCTGGTCTGCCGGGCTATCCTGCTCGACCTGCTGGACCAGCACCCCTTCCTGGTCTTCGGGGAGTTCCATGGCTTCGGCAAGGGCAGGAACCAGAGTCAGCCCGCGGATACCAAGCCAGGTGTTGCTGGTTTCCTCTTCGACCACCTCTTCCGTGGGAGCACTGGCGGTTGGTCGGGACTCCAGCGTGACATCCAGGGTTGTTTCTTTGCCCTGGCGCAACACGGTGAGTTTCACCGTCTGGCCCACCTGCGTATAGCGGTTGAGATAGGTGACCAGGTCGTCAAACTGCTCCACGGGCCGCCCATCGAACGCAATGATGACATCGCCTCCGACCCGTCGCTCTATCCCTTCAATGAGCACCTGGCGGTCGCTCCCGCGCACCCCGGCAGCGTCCGAAGGCCCGTCGGTGACTACCTCCAGCACCAGGGCCCCATGCTGGTTGGGGTCGAGTTCCATCTCTCTGGCGAGGTCCGTGGTCAGGGTCGTGCCCATCACTCCGAGCCAGGGGTGTTCATACGTCCCCGTTTCAATCAACACGGGCACCACGCGCTGCACGATGGCCGACGGAATGGCAAAGCCAATCCCCACGGATGCCTGGACCGGGGACCGGATGGCCGAGGGGACCCCGATAAGCCGACCCTGGTCGTCGAGCAGCGCCCCGCCCGAATTGCCCGGGTTAATGGATGCGTCGGTCTGGATAATATCAGGGATGGAGTAGGATGGCCCCGTCCCCATCGTTCCGACCGGCAGCGACCGTCCGAGCGCACTGACGAATCCCACGGTCATCGTGCCCTCCAGGCCAAAGGGGTTCCCGATGGCAATGGCAATCTGTCCCACTCGCACTTGGTTGGAGTCGAACACTTCGACCGGCTGCAACTGGTCGGGGGGCATATCCACCCGGACCACGGCCAGGTCGCTGTCGGGGTCCGCCCCGACCAGTTCGGCGTCCATTGCCGTGCCATCGTGGAAGGTGACGGTAATGCGGTCGGCTCCCTCCACGACGTGGTTGTTGGTGACAATGTGCCCTTCCCGGTCCCACACGAACCCGGACCCCAGGCCAGGAATGAAGAATTCCTGCGGGTCTTCCGGAACGACAAACGGCATATCGGGACTATCCGGAAGTTCGGAGGTGATGCCCGTATGTTTCTGGACCACCCGAATATGCACCACGGACGGGCCGACGCGGGTGTAGATGTTGTGAAGGGTTTCTTCGAGCGCCACCAGCAACGTCCGGGCATCGCCCAACGACGATGGTGATGGTGGTGATGATGGTGATGGTGATGATGGCGCTGGAGCAGAAGATTCGGTCGGTTCTGGTTCGACCCCATCAGCCGATGCCCCTTCGGTTGGCCTGGTTGTGGGCTGGGGGGTTGCTCTTTCTTTGACCAAGATGGGCAGTGCCGGGGTGGCGGTCTGGCTGTTTGCCGGCATTGCTGGCGGTGACGACGTGGCAATACACCCCGCCACTATCATTGCCAGGAAACAACCTGCAAGGAGAAGAACGACCCGGAAGTATCCTTTACATCGTTTCATCATCTCTATCCTCAAATCAATGCCTTTCGCCTTATCCCAATGGTATGCTGAGCCTGACTCTGGAATGAGCCACATGCGATGGCGATAGTGGACTGTCTGTCATCGCGCCATGCATTATATAGTACGATGGGGAGCAGATCAAATATGGAGAAGCGGAAGGCAAGCAGCAAACCGAGCGAGGGCAGGCTCCATTGCCTGTTCCTGGCACCGGTGTCCGATCAGGTGTTTTCTATCATCTGGAGAAAGATCCGGACGATGTGCGGGTCAAGATGAGTCCCTGCCTGGGCGCGGAGATAGTCTTGCACCTGTGGCGCAGACCACCCCTTGCGGTAGGGACGGTCTGAGCAGAGCGCGTCCCACACATCCACGACGGCAAAGATACGCGCTGCCAGAGGGATATCCTCGCTCTTCAGGCCACGGGGGTAGCCGGTGCCGTCCCACCGTTCGTGATGGCAGTAGGGGATATCCAGCGCTGGTTGGAGGAAGGGGACGGCAGAAAGCCACTCATAGGCATAGACCGGGTGCTGGCGCATAATGGCCTGCTCCTCGTTGGTGAGGGGGCCGCTCTTCAGGAGAATCGCGTCGGGTATTGCCATCTTGCCGATATCATGGAGGATGGCCCCGCGACGGATGTGGACCAGTTCTTCTTCGCCAATGCCCATTGCCCGTGCCAGCATCATCGTCAGGCCGGTGACGCGGCGGCTGTGGCCTTCGGTCTCGGCATCGCGCAGTTCGAGCGCCCGCGCCCATCCCTCAATCGTCGCGTCATAGGCCTGGAGCAACTCATCGTTGGAGCGCTGGAGTCGGTCGAAGAGTTCGGCGTTATCCAGGGCTAGCGCCGTGTGGCGCGACAGCGCTTCGAGAAAATCCAGCCACTCCTGGTCGGGCATGAGGGGCGTATGGCGGAAGAGTTCGAGCACCCCTTTCACCTGCCCTCTGGCAATGAGTGGAACGCCGTAGTAGGCCGTCAGACCTTCTTCCTCCATCAGCGAAACCCGCGCACAGCCTCCTTCATGGCACACGTTGTCTACACTCACCAGGCAGCGTTCCTGGGCGGCCCGTCCTGCATAGCTCTCGCCCAGTCGCACCCGTGCGTGTTGCATCTGCGTCGAACGGAAACCCCGCCCGGCGGCATATTCCAGAGTCTGGGTGTGGGGGTTGAGCAACAAAATGGTGGCGGCGTCAATATCCAGATGGGTTGTGACATGATTGAGGACAATGTTCAGTGTCAGGCGCAGGTCCAGGCAGGCGGTGATGGCCTGGTTGACGGCCCGGAGGGACTGGAACTGACGATAGTGGCGCACCGTCCGCTCGTGGAGGCTGTCCAGAGCAGCCCGTAGATGTTCTTCGCGGCGCTGCGCGGCGGTCAGGGCCAGTTCGCGTTCAGCGAGCATTCCCTCCAGTTCAGCAATGCGCTGCTGGAGTTCGCTGCTGGTGATATCGGGCTTCAGGGTTCCGTTGACTCGACCGTTCATACGATGCTCTCTCGGTAAAACGTTGCGGGTGGCAGATAGGCTTGTCCCTGGTTCATAGCCGCGAAACAGCCACCGATTTTTTTCTGGCATGGGTCACCTCCCGGCTCCTTATCTGAATCTGTGGTTCATCGCTCCTCGCCACCCTGGTACCAACGAAACCGCGTCCCACAGGTTCCAATCCAATCCTGTGGGACAGCTCTGGTGCTTGCAGGTTGTCGGTCGCTTCGCTCTCCCGGTGGGGACCAGATGGGGGCAGGAACCTACCTCCTGGTGCCTGACGAGAGGCAGAGCGGTGTTTGGGATGAACCCGGTTCACCCGAATGCTAGTATCGCTGATATCACGGCAAGCCAGTCTTTGATTATGGTTTACCCAATACATACCGATGATAGCATACACGACAATAGGCATGAAGGTAGGAAAATCTGGTAAAATCTTAGTATAGATTTTGGTCGAGGAATTGTTAAGCACATGAGGATGAATGATAACCATTCGATTACTCAAACCACTGAAAAACAAGATTATTACCTTCCAGGCAAAAGTCATTCAGCGTGACCCGGACTATATCCTGGTGCGAGCGCAGTGGAACCACCCGCTGGTGGATATGGGCTACGTCACCTTTGCGCCGGGCGACTACCTGTATGAGCACTTCTACCGCGACCGTTGGTATAATGTCTATGAGTTGCGTTCGCAAGCGGGCGTGCTCAAGGGGTGGTATTGCAATATTACCCGTCCGGCGGTGTTCTTCGATGGGGTCATCGAGTCGGAAGACCTGGAAATAGACCTGTTTGTGCCTCCGGACCGGACGAACATTCTGGTCCTCGATGAGGACGAATATGCGGCCCGTGGTCTGACGGCGAACGAGCCAGAGGCGCACGCGGCCGTGGTGGCTGCCCTGAGCGAGTTGCACGACCTGGCCCAGCGGGGGGTGGCCCCGTTCTGCGCCGAACTGGTTGAATGGACCGGTGACCCATGAGGTACTGGAAAGGGGAAGATGATGGCTGCAATGACCCGCCAGCAGGTTGAGGAGATAGTGGTGAGGCCAGGGGGCCGGCCGACCTGTCGGGATTG
>JAAUSY010000255.1 GCA_012032475.1 Chloroflexaceae bacterium | reverse complement strand
GGCGGATCCTGCTGTGGGTGGCGCTGGGGCCGGTCTGGTGCTCCACCCGACCGGGGACCTTGCCACTCCCTCCGCGCTTTCTCCCATCCTGACGCACGTTCTGGCACTGCTGACCGCGCTCTTTGCCTTCCCCATCGCCGCGGGGTGGGGCCCTATGCGGCAGAAACCAGCCTTGCGCTGGACGGCACCGAACAGGGCTTGGCAAAACCTGTCCGAGCGGTGGGTCATTTCGCCCGGAGGCTCCGGCTGGTGACGCTGCTGGCGGCTTGTCTGGTCGCGCTGCTGCCCTGGTCGTTGCTTCCCCTTCCGCTTGCGCTTCGTCCGTGGGGGGGGGGGCTGCTGCTGGCGGTGGGGCTTCTGGCGTTTGCCGCCTTGCTGGAGCGCCGCGAGGGGACGTTGCCACGCGTTTCGCTCCAGGATGCCCTGCGGGTTTGCTGGTGGCGAGCCTTGCCCCTGGGAATCGCAACGCTGGTCTATCTTATGGGCTACACCTGGTCAGTCCAGTGACACGGGTGACCGGTGGCAGATGATGAGTAACAGGTGACGAGTGCCAGATGGATGTTCTCGACATTGAAAATTTGCACAAATCCTATGGACGGCTGCGGGTGTTGCGGGGGCTGAACCTGCGGCTGACCAGAGGGGAGGTGTACGGTATTCTCGGACCCACGGGCGCGGGGAAATCTACCCTCATCCACATTCTCATGGGCTTTCTGAAGCCGTCGGATGGTACCATCCAGATGCTTGGCACCACCAACCTGGAAACGTCCCGCGTGCGGGTCGGGTATCTCCCGGAGCAGATGCGCTACCATCTGCGCTATACCGCTCGTGAATATCTGACCTTCCTCGGCCATTTGAGCGATATGAACGGCGCTCCCCTGCGCCGGCGCGTGGAAGAAGAGCTGGAGCGCACGGGGCTGAGCCACGTTGCCAACCAGAAACTGGCGACCTTCTCCAGGGGGATGCTCCAGCGCGTGGGGATTGCCCAGGCATTGCTGGCAAACCCGCCGCTACTCCTGCTGGATGAACCCACCGGCGGGTTGGACCCGGTTTCCCGCCACGAGGTTCTGGATATCCTCTCGCGCCTGCGCTCCCCAGACCGCACCATCCTGCTCTGCACCCACCACATTGACGAGATTGAGTATCTCTGCGACCGGGCAGGAGTGCTCATCAATGGGCGGCTGGTGGTCGAGGTCGCGGTCCATCAGGTTCGGGGCATCAGCCCCGCGTGACCATCCACGTCCACGACCTTCCCGACGAGGTTCGCTTGCGGCTAGACGACTTCTCGCCGGCGGTTGACTGCAACGAGCACCAGGTGATGCTGAACCCCAACAATCCGGCCCTTCAGGAAACCGTGCTCCGAACGCTGCTCAATGCGCATGTGGAGATTGTCGCGCTCGAACCGCTGGAGCGCCCGCTCGAACATGTCTACCTGGAGGCTATCCGGCTGGTTTCCTCCGGGACATGGGGAGCATCGAAGCGCAAGGCTTTGAACCAGCGCCCGGCGGCTCCCCCCATGCTCCCCGCGGTTGCTCCGCCTTTGCCCCCACTCCCCCCACTCCCCGTGGAACTGGAAAAAAAAGGCCCCCCCTGTTGAGGGGACCGGGGAAGCCGGGCACACCGAACCAGAACCTGAACCTGGCGGGGACTCAGAGTCGCTGCTCAAAGAATTGCTCAAAAAACCGGATGACCAGGAACCAGGAACCAGTGACCCGGTGACCCGGTGACCCGGTGACCCGAATCTGTCTCCGGAGGCAGAATCGTCCACGACCTGATTATGAAAGGGACCATCTCTCCTATGCGAACCCTGCTGCGTACCCTCCTCTTTTCCCTCTTCACCCTGATGGAATATGTGCGCTCCGGTCGGTTGTTGTTCGAACTGGTGGCAACCCCCTCGTTCTTCTACGTTTTTCTCATGAACCGGTGGGACCAGCAGCGGGCAGATGCCGAACATTTTTTTACCCTCACCAGCATATTCACCCTGGTCATCACGCTGTATACGATGTCGTCTATCATCAACCTGGGCGACCGCCCGCAGTGTTATCTGATTCTGGCCGGGCGGTTGGGGCGCAGCAGCTATCTGATGGGTCTCTACCTCAGTGCCTTCACCATCATCACCGGGGTGTATCTCCTGGTGAGCGGGGCGACTATCTGGCTGAGCGCCCCCGAAGACCTGACGCTGCGGGGGTGGGTCGTCGGGAGCGTGCCGTTGCTCCTCAACGCGGGTCTTCTTATGGCCTTTCTGCTCATCATTTCTCCGCTAGTCTTCCCCGCCGGGTGGCGGTTGTTCTTTCTCGGTCTGGTGGCGCTGGCCTTTTCGCGGAATTTCATCAGCGGGCCGGTGGAAGAAGCCTTTCCCCCGATGGCGCGGTCCGTGCTCAGCGGCTTGCAGACCATCCTGAGCTGGCCTCTGGTGCCTGGCTTCAGCGGCTTTGCGCTGGCGCTGAGCCACGAACTGAGCGTGTATGCGCTGATAGTCATGACAGCGCAAGGGTCGCTGCTGGTTGCGCTGCTTGGTCTAGCGCTCTATGCCTTCTCGCAGCGAGAGCTGATTTTTTCTGGCGAATAGCAAGACCGCCTATCTTCTGGCCGGTGGTGGGCCGGTGGGCCGGTAGTGGGCCGGTGGTTTGCCTATTGACAAAGCGGGATATCCACGCTATACTTTATGGGTGAGAAATGTCACATAGTCGTCCTTTCAGTTCAGTCATGCAATGCTTGACCAGAGCGGTGAAACGCAGAGACGGTGGTGGGACACGCAGGTCAGGGGAAACAGATTTTCAAAGCGCGGTTCAACCCTTGGGGGGAGGGCCGCGCTCTATGCTATCCGCAACTTCATCTATCAGGAGCCTTCGTATGCTCGAACACGCCGTGGCGTCATGGGAACGACCCGAAGCGGATAGGTCGCAGGATGGGCGGGACCTCGAATTCTTCGGGGTGCCTGACGACCTGGACCCTCCTGGTGATCGTGAGCGCATTGGTTCTGAGGCTATCCTTCCAAGCCTTGAGCTTGAGGAAGAGGCAGAAGCCGAGGCAGAGGCCGAGGTCCTCACCTTCGATACGGTGCAGCACTACCTTCAGGAGATCGGGCGCGTCTCGCTCCTTTCGGCCAGCGAGGAGATTGAGCTTGCAGAACAGATCAAGCGAGGTGAGGCCGCCCACCATCGTCTGGCCTCCGACGAACCCCTGCATCCGCAGCTTCGGATGGCGCTTGATGCGGATATTGAGCGGAGCAGCAAGGCCCGCCACCACTTGATTCAGGCCAATTTGCGCCTGGTGGTGAGCATCGCCAAGAAATACGTGGGGCGGGGGTTGTCGCTGCTGGACCTCATCCAGGAGGGCAACATTGGTCTGATGCGAGCGGTGGAGAAGTTCGATCACCTGCGGGGCAACCGCTTCTCGACCTATGCTACCTGGTGGATTCGCCAGGCCGTGACCCGTGCGATTGCCGAACAGGGCCGCACCATTCGCCTGCCCGTGCATATGAGCGAATCGGTGGGTCAGGTCAAGCGCGTTGCCGAACGGCTGGCACAGTCGCTGGAGCGCCAGCCCGCACCCGAAGAAATCGCCATCGCGCTGGCTCAGCCGGTCGAACGGGTGAAACGCATCCTGGATGCCTCGCGCCAGCCGGTTTCTCTGGAAACACCGCTTGGAGATAGCAACGACCATACGCTTGGAGACTTCTTGCCGGATGAGGAGATAGCCAACCCGAACGATTTTGCCACCCGGCAAATGCTGCGCAACGACCTGCTCCAGGCGCTTTCTCACCTGAGCGAGCGGGAACGGCGGATCATTGACCTGCGGTATGGGCTGGCCGATGGTCGCCACCGTACCCTTGAGGAGGTTGGCAAGGCTCTGGGGATGACCCGCGAACGCGCCCGCCAGATTGAGGTTGAGGCGCTGCGGCGGCTGCGCCAGCCCGAAATTGGCCTGCACCTGCGGGACTACCTCGAATAGAGCGGAAGGGGTGGCGGTTGGTCGCCGCCCATCGGAACGATGATAGCGATTATTGAGAACCTGCCACAAGCCACGAAGGAACGATGGCCTGGGGCAGGTTCCATCGTTCGGGGGCAACCGGTCCTCCCGCCCGCCCGGAACCGTCCGGAACCCCCTCCGGCGGCGTGAAGTCATACAACCCGTACAGGTCGCGGTGCCACAACCAACCGCGGTCTTCGCAGGCGGCGTATTTTTCGCAGGGGTCCGGGCCGGGGCCATACCAGCCATAGGGGTCTACCTGCTTCCCCTGATAGCGAACTTCGAAGTGGAGGTGCGGGGTTCCATAGGTAAACCCGCTCGTCCCGCTCGTGCCAAGCACCTCGCCCACGTCAACCCATATCCCGCGTGAATGGTCAATCACCTCACGGAGCCGCGGGGCAAAGTGGTTCAGATGCCAGTAGACCGTCTCATAGCCGCCAGGGTGGAGCACGACCACGCCGTTGCCGCGGTGCGTGCGAGCATAGGCGATGCCCGGTGCCGCGGCCAGAATCGGCGTCCCGATGGGGTGTTCAGGGAACACATAATCATGGCCGTCGTGGGAGTTGTATTGGACGGCGCCGGACCGACATAGGTGACCACCACCTCGTTGCCATCGGAGCCGGTGTCCACCGTCGGGTAGGCATGGTCGAAATAGGCCAGGTGGATGACGCGGGCCCCACCGGCCAGGGGCATTGCAAGAAGCCCGAAGTCGGCGCGTCCCAGGGCTTATCTTCGGG
>JAAUSY010000009.1:28613-47880 GCA_012032475.1 Chloroflexaceae bacterium | reverse complement strand
CGGCGCGGGCGGCCCATCTGGCCGATCTGCCGGTGGCCGAGGTGGTGATCGGCGATCTGGAAGACTTGGAGCAGGCGGCACGGGACCGGCAGGCCGAGCTGATCGTCACCAATTCCCACGGCGCCGAGATCGCCAAGCGGCTGGGGTGCGCCCTGTTGCGCGCCGGCTATCCGATCTATGACCAGTACGGCGCGCCCAGCCGGGTTTGGACCGGTTATGCCGGCACCCGCCAGACCGTGTTCGATCTCGCCAACCTGCTGGCCGCCCAGTATCGCGAAATCCCGCCCTATCGGTCGGTGTTCTGGCGCGGCACGCACCGCGACGCGGAGCGCCCGAAAGAGACGCCATGTTGAAGATCGCCTTCGCCACCAACGACCGCACCACCGCCACCGACCGCACCGCCGCCACCGACCGAACCGCCGAAGCCGGAGTCGTCCGATGGATGAAAGGTAAGAATGCCCTGGTACCAGGCCGAGCGCAGGAGGGATACACGATGAAGTCACTGACGAGCTTTGTTCTGACCATCGCCACCGTGTGGACAGGGGTGGTCGTGCTGATGGGGGCGTGCGGCGGGCCGGCCACGGAGGTGTCGGAGGCCACCGTCACGCCGCTGCCAGGGATAACCACCCCCGAACCAGTGGGGCCAACCAGCACGCTGGCCCCGACGCCCACCCCGGACGAGCAAGACGTGGGGGACGACCCGGACATCCGCGAGGGCCAGCAGCATCTGGAGGCGAAGCAGTTCGAGCAGGCCATCTGGGCGTTCGAGCGCTTCCGGACGACCCACCGCACCTATCAGGTGGCCGATAGCTACCTGGCCCAGGCCTACCGCGAGTGGGGGGTGCAGCTCATCCTGGATTCGACGGGGGGAGTGGAGAGCGTCAGCGATGCGCTGGACAAATTTTCGGTGGGGTTGAGCGTCGCCCCGCCCGGCTCGAAAATCTACCGGGATCTCGAATGGGAGCAGGAACATTCCCGGTGGTATCTGCAAGGGGCGCTCGACCTGCAAGCGCTCCAGCAGATTCGGAAGGACAACGGGGAGTCGCTCCAGGCGCAGTATGAACGGGCAACTTCGATGCTCAAACCCTTTGAAAGCAGCTGGAACCATCCGACCGACCCGCACTACGGGTTTCCTGGCCTGCTTCCCGCCTATCTGGAGGGGATAGAACTGACGGCCCGGATTGCCGAAGCGTTGGGCGACGCGCAGAAGACCCGACCGGAGCAGGAACCCTTCTGGAAGGCAGCGCGGGACCGGTGTCAGCAAGGGCAGGCGGTTATTCAACAGTGGAGAAGATACGCGGGAAAACCGGAGGACCGGAACACGCAGTATCAGTGGTTTGGCGATTGCATCGCCCGCATTGAGAAGCAGATAGGGTTGCCAACCCAGGCGACCCCCAACCCGACCACCCGGAGCGCAGACACCCCACCGACTCCGGTGGCACCGCCGCCACCACCGCCACCGCCACCGCCACCGACAGCGCCGCCACCATCCGAACCCGACCAGGTTGAGATTCCCGATGTCCATGGGGCCGATGTTGGCCGGGCGAAAGGCTACCTGGAGAGCCTTGGCTTTTCGGTGGCGGTGGCGACCCTGTCTTCTGGTGAAGACGCTTCCCTGTGCAACGGGTGGGTTTCATACAGTTCCCCCCCGAAGGGGACGTATGCACCGCGGGGGAGCCAGGTCAGGCTTTTTTATCGAGATTACCACCAACCCAACCCGCCGGGGTGCCAGTAGGAGTGGCTCCAGGCGGGTGGGAGATGAAGAACGTAAGCAACAACGAAGGAGGAGTATGAACATGGTACGAAGATGGATATGGGCACTGGTCGTGCTGGGGGTCATCGGGGCAGTTCTGGCGGGTTGGCACCGCTTCCGCGGGGAGGCGGTGCAGGCCCAAACGGATCGGCGCTGCTTTGCCGAAACCAACCTTTGCATCGAGGGGGCCATTCGCCAGTACTGGGAGCGCAACGGTGGTCTCACGGTTTTTGGCTACCCCATCACCGCACAGGCAACCGAAACGGTTGAGGAGCAGGATTTGCTGGTGCAGTGGTTCGAGCGCGACCGCCTGGAAGACCACGGGAGCCAGGGGGTGATGGCCGGACGGTTGGGGGCGCGGGTGCTGGAGTTGCAAGGCCGACCGTGGGAAACCTCCACGAAGGTGACAAGCGCACCCGACGGGTGTCAATATTTTGAACTGACCGGCCACAGCCTGTGTGAGCCGTTCTTGAGCTACTGGCGCACCAACGGTGGCCTGGAGCGCTTTGGCTACCCCATTACCGAGCCGATGGATGAGAAGATTGAGAATTGGACCGGGACGGTGCAATACTTCGAGCGCCGCCGCATGGAACACCACCCGGAGAACCAGCAACCGTACGATATCCTGCTTGGCCTGTTGGGAAGGGAGGTACGAGAAAAGCAGTCGAATCAGGGTCAGGATAGTTCGCCGACCCCGTCCCAGCGGATTGCCTATACCTCCCTTCAGGGTGGCAGCCAGGATGTCTATGTCTGCTATCTCAACGACCGTCTGACATGTTCTGAGATGAAACGCTTGACGAAAATTGATCAGAACGACGGGCGGCCAGCCTGGTCGCCGGATGGGCAGCAAATCGCTTTTGAGAGCGACCTTGACAGGGACTGGGGAGTCTATAGTGTTCCCATAGGTGGTTCGCCACTGTCGTACCTGACCGAGGCAGGCAATAATAAATCTACTGACGGCAATCCATCCTGGGCGGACATACCGGGGCTTGGTTGGCGCGTCGCGTTCCAATCAAACCGCAACGGAAATTACGACATTTTCCTGGTTGACTCCGACACGACTCAATCTCCAGAAGCACAACCACTAATCATCAACGACGGAATTGACAGACACCCGGCGCTCTCGCCCGATGGGGGGCACATCGCCTTTGCCTCCGACCGCGCTGAGGGGAATGACGACCTGGATATCTACGTGGCCGATCTGGTGATTGGTAGTGATGGGAAGACAGTTTCGCTGTCGGAACAGATGATTAACCTGACCCATAGAGATGACCTTCGAGGAAAATGCGGCCACCCGGCCTGGTCGCCGGACAGCACGCGGATACTGTTTGAGAACGAGACAGGAGAGAGGCAGGCGGATATCTGGGTGGTCAACGCGGATGGCACCGGGGACCCTCAAAACCTGACTAGCAGTTCTTCTAGCTTCGATGGTCACCCGGACTGGTCCCCCGACGGGCAGCACATCGTGTTCCAGAGCTATCGAGCAGGGCTAGGGCACTTCGATATCTTCATCATGAACGCCGATGGTTCGAATGCTAGACCGGTGATAGACATTGATGTGGATGTGGTGGACCCGGACTGGTGGGGGCCAACGCCAACGCCAACGCCACCCGCGGAAACGCCGACGACGACGCCCGCAGAGACAACGTCACCACCAGCGGTGGTAGAGGCGACGCCAACGCCAACGCCATAGGTTCGCGCCGGGATGAAGACGGGCAGGGGAGCGGCGGCACTGGCTCCCCTGTTCCCCAGCAGCAGCGTGAAATCATCCCAGCACGGCGCGATGAGGCCTGGCCCCGGGGCCAGGCTTCGGGAGCTGGGACCTCTACCCGAAGCGGCACCACTGTGCGGGGTCCAGGGGGAGCAACCCTTGCGCTCTCGCGCCCAACGGATGGCCGGCAAACGGAGCGATGGCAATCATCAACTGCTGCTCAAGGTATTGCCCGAACTGCTGCCCAAGCCACTGCCGCGCCTGCGCCGCTTCAGGGTGGTCCTGACGGGCGTCTGCGAGCGCCTGCAACGCAATCGCAAGCGCGAGAACCTGGTAGTTATGCGTGGTATCCTCAGCGGGTTCCAGATATTCCGGTTGCCCGGTGGTTGTCGTGTGCTTCATCATCTTTACTTTCCTTCCTATCGGCTCCTGGCCTGATCATCTCATCAGATAGGGTAAATACAAAACGGCAACGGTCCCTGGCACCGAAGAGGTGTTATATTCCCAGGTGGCACAGGGGTCGAACACATCCATCACGATGATGTGGGCATAGGGGTATCCGAGGTAAGGCCCGGTGACGTGCCCGATCCCCAGAAACCCTTCCTGCCCCTGCGGGCCGCTATTGTCGTGGTAGGCGTTCCACAGGATGGTGCGGCGGTGGAACCACCCGCAGCAATCGCCATCCGCATACATCCATTCGTAGACAGCGCGTTCAAGCGGCAGGTCCACCGCGCTGCGAGAGGCGAAGTAGGCCAGGTTCTCGGAAACGCGCAGGCTATCCTGACAGGCTCCGATGGTCGGGTTGGCGGCAATGCGCTCCGGGGGGGTGCGTCCATCCTCGCTGTGGCCCCACACCT
The DNA here is from genome assembly GCA_012032475.1 of Chloroflexaceae bacterium. Classification (GTDB taxonomy): domain Bacteria; phylum Chloroflexota; class Chloroflexia; order Chloroflexales; family Chloroflexaceae; genus JAAUSY01. The sequence goes on along the minus strand of JAAUSY010000009.1, from coordinate 43,559 downwards.
GGTGGTCAAGCAAATACTGCGCATAGGTCTGCGACACGTCAGTGATGTTGGGTTCCAGGCTGCTCAGGGGCAGCACGCCGCGGTCGGTCCGCTCGCGGTTGATGAGCCACAAGGCTTTTTGTCCGCTGCTCATCTGGTCCCACCCATCCTGGGCGGGCAGGGTGAGCATAGGGAGCGTGGTTCCAAGCTGTTCGTTCTCCATCGTGCGGGCGTGGTTCCAGGCGGTTTCAATCGCAGCCACGCCGGACGTTCCCCCCGACCAGGCAATGTCCTCGGTGGGGTCGGGCGGGGTGCTGGCGAGGTCCAGGGCGGGCGGGGTTTCGGCAAGCACTCGTTGTCCTTCCAGAATCATGACCAGCATCAGAAAGCGTGCGACCACCATCAGTAGGGTTCGCATGGTTCCGTCCTCCTTCAGAACTTCAATGTATGGCTTCGTGGTGAAGGACTGACCCATTCACCCGAAATCGTCATGCAACCGGGCACCAGATAGGTTTGTCAAGAAGTATAGCCTCTCCGAGGGAAAAAGCCATCTTCCAGATGGGCTACTCCGGCCTATGCCAGGCGGCATATTTCCGGGCGGCCCAGCGGGGACGGAACCCTGCGGCGCAAAATCCCCCCCGGAGGGGATGTACAGATACCCTGCCGGTGAGTTACATTATAGTTACAGAACCATCATAGCTCACCACAGAGACCCCGGTTAATACTGGATACTGGTGTAGATACAAGATACATGAGGGTACGGCTCAGGAAGGAGCGCCGCGTATGGACCTGCTCATGCAGAAATTTGTCTCATCCATGAAGCATGCATTAAGTGACGAGGATATCGTCAACCTGGAGGCATGCATTGATTGCAAGCTGTGTGGTGATGCCTGCGCCTGGTATCTCGGCACCAACGACGAAAAACTCCACCCGACCTACAAGACCGGCTTTGTTCGGCAGCTCTACCAGCGCTATCTGACCCTCGAAGGAAAAGTGGGGGGCAGGCTGGGGCTGATAGAGACGCCGACCGTCGAAGACCTGCGCGAACGGATGCCCTTCTTCTGGATGTGTACCGCGTGCGGTCGGTGTACCCTGTCGTGTCCGGTCGGGCTGAGCACGCGGCGCATGGTGCGTCTGGCGCGGGCGGCCTACACAGATTCGGGGTTGAGCAAAGAAAACCCGACCCTGCGTTCCATTGTCCACAACCTCTGGGAGGTCGGGCACAGCTTTGGGATAGCGCCAGCGAAGATTATGGCCCGCTATGCCCTGTTCCTCTGTTCCGAAGGGATTGACATGCCCGTGGATGTCAAGGGAGCCGATATCCTCTTTGTCTGCCCCTCCGCCGCCAACACCAAAATCCCCGACTACGCCACGAAGGTGATGAAGATTCTCAACGTGGCCGGAGTGAGCTACACCGTGTCGTCCCGGATGGTCGAGACCGGCACCGAAGCCGACCATATCGTGGTGCATCATGAACTGGCGCGGAAGATTTTGCAGGAATGGGAGTATGAGGCGCGACGGTTGGAGACCAAGCGCATCCTCGTTGTGGAGTGTGGTTGCGACACCCGCACGCTCTATGGGGATGTGTCGGAAATCCTGGGCCGACCATTCAAATACCCGATAATGATGTTTGACCCGCTCGTGCATGGGCTGATTCAGGATGGGTCCCTGCCCGTGGAGAAGGTAGACTACCGTATCACCCTGCACGACCCGTGCCACGCCACCCGGCTCTCTGGGATGGGCGACACCATCCGCGAGGTACTCGCCAGGGTTGCGACCGATTTTGTGGAGATGACCCCCAACCGGGAATACAACTACTGCTGCAACGGTGGGGCGGGGGGGCTGCGCCTGCCAGAGAACACCGAGGTGCGCCGCAAGGTGTCGCTGCTGAAGGCCAACCAGATCCAGGCGACCGGAGCCGACCACGTCTGTTCTCCCTGTGTCGTCTGCGTGCTCTCGCTCGAAGATATCTGCCAGACCTACGGGGTCGGGAAGGCCAGCGGGCGCAAGGCCATCATGCTGTTCGAGGTTATCTACGAGGCGATGATGCGGGCCCTGGAGCAGCGCGGGGAGGTGGACCGCATCCGCGTCCCCGCGGTCTTTGAGGGCCAGAGCGATGCGTTTATTGCCGAGCACAGCGCGGTTGCCAGTATGACCAGGATGCTCCTGCAAAACCGCGTCGAGGCGCTCGCTATCCTCGACTGGCTGGACCAGGATGAGATTGTCCAGCGCTATGCCCGCACCACCCCCCAGGTCCGGCAGAAGCTCGAAAACCTGCGGGCCATGGTGTGCGGGGAGATGCTCGAACTGGCAATGCCCATTGACCGCCCCGTGGTCCACTCGCGGACACAGGTTCGCGACCAGTGACCGGCCAGAGGCGAAGAAAGGGTGCTCTGCCTGCCCACACGAGGAGGCCTGCCAGCGCCGGGGGGAATTGAATGGTGCCCCCGAACGGGGACGGCAAGAAGAGCTACGGCACCGGGTCGTAGCCACCTCTGGCAAAGGGGTTGCAGCGGAGGATACGCCAGGCCGTCAGCACCCCCCCCTTGAACACCCCGTACTTCTTGATGGCCTCGTAGCCATATTGCGAACACGTCGGGATATAGATACAGCTTGGGGGGAAGAGCGGCGAAATGGCAACCTGGTAGAACCGTATCAGCTTCAGAGCGAGCCAGCGCATAGCGTCCTTCTTTCGTTCTTTCGTTCTTTCGTTCGTGGGTCGTCGGTAGAGCCGGAGCACTTTCTCCTTTCTTTTCATTATACCCCCGAATCCGGGGGTTCTTTCACTCCGCTGCCGCCTCCGTCGCCGGGGTGAAAGGGGGCGACGGCACTGGCAGCGCCGCCCGCACTATCTGCCCGCCATTGACCAGGTAGATCATCGGGGGTTTGCTGCTCACATCCACGGAGAAATCCGTGAGATGGTTCAGTCGCAGGGGACTGTCAGGAGGCATCCGCACCTGCTGAATGACCGTCCCCCCCTGCTTATCCACCTGGATAATTCGCTCGTTGGGCTTGTCGAGCAAGAATATCCACCCCTCGTTGGACGGGCCGGTGACATACAGGCGGGTCACCTCCTTGATGGGCGGGATAAGCGCATCGGGGACCACGCGCCGCTCGAACTGACCGCTCGCAAAAACCAGCACGTGACCGCTGGTTTGGAGCAGGTAGATATTCCCATCCACCGCCATATCCACCGCCATCTCTCTCTCCATCGGTTCCAGGCTCCCACCGTCGAACCAGAGCGAGGGAGCTGCCTGGTAGTATCCATCCAGAAACTTCACAATCTCCCCCATCTCCGCCCCCCAGAAATAGAGGTTGCGCTCATATACCTCCAGGTCAAGCCGCCCCACCGGGTTCCAGAGGTCGCTGCCTCCGAGCACCGCCACCTCCCACGTCTCCCCCGTACGCACATAGGCCCCATAGGTTCCCTCCCCGGCCCGCTCCCCTACCACCATGATGCCATTTCCCGACCACGCCTGCGCCTGGAACGACCCCACTTCCGCCGTCTGAACGATATCGCCAGGCTCCAGCAAAACTTCGGGGGAACCACCCGCCTGCGGGATACGATAGAGCCGCGCATGGGCGCTGCTGGCATCGAGCGCATACCATAGGCCAGCGCCTCCAGCGTCGTCGTATCCGTCACCTCATCGCTGGCCGGCGGTATCACCAGGCTATCAAAATGACCATTGGGCAGCGGATGCCGAGCGAAAACGACCGATTGCTCGAAGTACGAGAGCCGGTGCAACGACCTCATCGCCTGCTCATAGTCACGTTCCAGTTCGAGGAAGGGAAGCCAGAGGACCGGGTTGGCCGGGGTCACCTGTGAACTGGCCCGCGCCCGGCGAATGGACCGCTCGGCCCGGTCGAGCCAGGTCAGCGCGGCCTGCTCGTCGGGGGCTTTCCGCACCGCCTCCAGGTCATGCCGGGCCTGTTCCAGATACTCCAGGTCGCGCTGCCGGTCGCTCTGGCTCGCAAGGTGGGACCCATGCAACAAGAGCAGGGTCACCAGCAGTGCCAGGGCTATCAACTGAAACCAGGAAAACGGCGGTCGCTCCCTTCCGTGCATCGGAACTGGAGCATAGCCCCGACGGCGCGGAGCCGACCGGGACCAATCCCTGGAACGACGAAGCCGGGTTTTTCCGAACCCATCGGCCAGCGCCACCCCCACCGACCGGAGCGGCAGCACCAGCAGTTCATACCAGCGCATATCGCACCAGGGACGTATCTGGTGGCGGGGGCGGTAAGGATGGGCATAGGCCGCAAGGAGCGGAGCATCTCCCAGGTCTATGGCTTCCTGGTGCTCCGGGGCAACGGGATCCCTCCCATTTCCCAGGCGTTCGCCCAGCTTGCGCCGTTGGGAACCGTCGGGGGAACCTCCGGGGACTTCCGGGAGCGCGGGTGGCATGGCGGGCGGACGATGGCCCGGCTGCTCCCGCGCTTCATAGCCTGACCCTCCCGTCGCTCCGCTGGTGGCCCCCCCCGCCGGCCCGGAGAACCCCCCCGCAGATGAAACCACCGCCGCCCCGCTCAACCCTGCCAACCAGGCTCCAATCGGGGGCAGCGGGGAGGAAAGAGACGGGACAGGTTCGGCCTGCGCCCTCCGGTGAGCAGACGGTTTGGGACAGGTCCGTGGGGACAGCCTGACCATAACTGCCAGTGCGTGCGCCGAAGCAATATCGTACTGCTGGCACATTGCCGCCAGCGTTTCGACCACCGCCGCAGTATCGTGTGGTTCCAGCATCCGCCCGACCTCGTCGTGGCTCAGGAGGGGAGCAAGGTTACTGGAGCATAGCACAAAAAGCTCGCCGGAGCGGAGACGGCAGCGGTAGAGGTCCGGCTCAACAAAAAGGCTCGACCCGAGCACCCTGGCGCGAAAAGAGGGTGAGGCGGTGGGGTGGGACAGGTTGAGCGCAGGATGCTCCGGCAGCGCCCGTATCCTCCCCTCAGTCAGAACATACATCTGCGAAGGAGCGACCTGGGCAATGAAGACATCGCCCCCCTGAATGACCGTACAGGTCACCCCCACCCGCAAACGCCCCGGCGTGGGGGTGGTCAGGTTGTCGTGGTAGACGGCCCGGTTGGCGGCCCGGATGGCCGCCCTGAGCGATGACATGACACTGAACGAATGGTCCTGATAGAACATCTTCTGGACCGTGCGGGCAACCAGGCGAGCAACCGGCGCATCTCTGGAGGCATCCTGTTGGGTTTCGGTCTCAACAAGCAGGCACAAACGTTCCCGGCGGATATCGCGCTTGCATGGCTCAATCACTGTGACCAGGTGACTGGTCGGGTGCCGAACCCCACGAACCAGGCTCAACTGGTCAGTTTGAATGGTAACCTCTTCCATTTCCATAGACTCGGTGCCAGACATACCACAACTCCCCTGCTCTGGTTTCCTTTGCTCCCTTCAACGAAAAACACCCCGTGCTTATGCCGTTGCAACCGCTCTTGCGTATGACAGTTTGATGACAGGAGACGGGCGTTTCTGGCAGAAGCCGTGCTCCCCCCCATCATACCCCCGCCCGCCGACCCTCCGCGGCTTTGCTCTGTTGCTGCCCGTCTTCTGGTCGGTCATCCGCGCTCTACTCGCCATTTGCCACTGAGAAGCCCCCGAAGTCCGATTCTCGCCCCCCATTGCCCCGGAGATGCTGATGGCCGGGTGTGGTATCATAGAGGCCAGAAAATGGGGGGCATTTGGCATGAAACTGAACCAGGAAAGGAGACGCACGATTTGAAGCCGGTACGTGTGCTTGACCTCGGCATGGTTTCTCCACTCCGTTCGCAGACCGTCTACCATGCAACGGGGTATGCGCTGAGAGAGGACTCGCCCAACACGATTATTCTGGTCAGCCCATCCAGTCCATACGTGTGTGTGGGCTACCACCAGGATCTGGAGCAGGAAGTAGACCTGGAATACTGCCGCTCCCGCGGGTTGCCGGTCATCCGCCGGGAAGTGGGGGGGGGAGCCGTCTATCTGGATAGCGGGCAGATCTTTGCGCAGTGGGTGTTCCACCCCGAAGATTTGCCCCGCACGCTTGAAGAGCGGTTCGCGCTCTACATCCGACCGATTGTCGAGACCTATCAATCCCTGGGGGTGAACGCCTACCTCCGGCCCGTCAATGACATTCATGTGGATGGCAAAAAGATTGGCGGCACCGGAGCGGCCCAGATGGGGATGAGTGAGGTGGTGGTGGGGAGCCTGATGCTCACCTTCGATAAGGTAACGATGGCGAAGGTGCTGAAAGTCTCCTCGGAAAAGATGCGGGATAAGATTTTCGAGAGCCTGGAGCAGTATATGACCACGCTGGGCGAACAGTTGGTCCAGGTTCCCGACCGTGAGCCGTTGAAACAACGGTATCTCGAACAGTGCCGGGTGGCGCTGGGGGCGGAAATCGTCCCCGGTGAGTGGACGGAGGAGGAAGAGCGCCAGGCCGTGGAGCTTGACGCTCGCTTCACCTCGGACGAATGGTTGTACCAGAACGACCGGATTCGCCGGGCGGCGCTGACGATTCACCAGGGAGTTCAGCTTGCCGAAACCGCGCTGAAGGTTCCTGGCGGCCTGATACGGGTGGTGGCCCGGATTCGCGAGGGGCATCTTGATGATATCTCGCTCTCTGGTGACTTCACCATCCTGCCGTCCAGTGCGGTGGGAGACCTGGAGCAAGCCGTGCGTGGTCTCAGCAGCCAGGACAAAACGCTGGTTGCCCGGATCGAAGAAGTGTACCGCAGGCTGGAGATAACATCGCCGGGGGTGACGCCCGAAGACTTCGCCACCGCGATTCAGGCTGCGATCCGTAAGCATCAGGGATAGGAGAAGGGAAAGGAAAAGGAAAGGGTAGGAGTGATGAAACCATGGTGTGTACTTGTGCTGCTGGTATTTCTCGTGGTGGGGTGCGCTCCATCCGCGCCAACGGAGGAGGGAGGAACAGACGGACCGGACGGGCAAGAGGCGAACGGAGAAGCCACCACCTCTGAGGCAACGGAAATAGCCGAACCAGAACCAACCGCGACTCCCCTGTCCGCTGTGGCAGGAACAGAAATCCTATGGGACCGGTCAGGGGTACCCCACATCTTCGCCCGGAACGACGAAGGCATCGCCTATGCCTCCGGATGGACCCAGACGCGCAGCCATGGCGACTTGCTGCTGCGTCTGTATGCCCAATCACGCGGACGGGCCGCGGAATACCTTGGCGAAGACTGGCTCGAATCGGACCGCTCGGTTCGCACCCTGGGGGTTCCAGAACTGGGCGCGGAGTGGTACGCTCAGCAGAGCGAGGAATATCGCCGTCTGCTGGATCATTTTGCGGCCGGGGTCAACGACTATGCCGCGCAGCATATCGGCCAGATTGATAGCCGCCTGCGCGGGGTGCTGCCCATCAGTGGGGCCGACCTGCTGGCCCACGCGGCCCGCGCCATCCATTTCACCTTTGTGAGCCACGCGGGGAACCTTTCGGACCTGTGGTCCGGAGCCGGGTCGAACGGGTGGGCCATCGCCCCCGGCCACACGGAAGAGGGCCACGCCATGCTCCTGAGCAACGCGCACCTCCCGTGGTCCGACCTGTATCTGCTCTATGAGTCCCACCTTCATACCCCCGACCTGAACTTCTATGGGGCCACGCTGGTCGGGTTTCCGGCTCCGTTGCTTGGGTTTAATACCAACCTGGGTTGGACGCTCACGGTCAACACCTACGACGGAGCCGATGCCTATGCGCTGACGCTGCAAGATGGTGGCTATCTATTCGATGGCACGGTGCGGCAGTTTGAAACCGAAGAGCAGACTATCCTGGTGCGGAACGAAGATGGCACCTTCCGCGAAGAGCCGCTGACCATTCGCCGCACCGTCCACGGGCCGGTGGTCGCGCAGCCGGAGGATGGCACCGCCCTGGCCCTGCGCATCGCCGGGTTGGACCGCCCCGGTATGCTGGAACAGTGGTGGCACATGGCAAAGGCGCAAAACCTGGAAGAATTCGAAGCCGCCCTTCAGCAGATGCAGTTCCCCATGTCCAACATCATCTATGCCGACCGCGAGGGCAACATTATGCTGCTCTTCAATGGCCTCATCCCGGTGCGGTCGCAAGGGGACTGGGACTACTGGCGGGGGGTCATCCCTGGTGATACCTCGGAGACGCTGTGGACAGAGTATCACCCGTATGAGGACCTGCCGAAGGTGGTAAACCCGGAAAGCGGGTGGCTGAGCAACAGCAACGAGCCATCGTGGTTCGCAACCATCCCCTACCCGTTCGACCCGAAAAACTTTCCGCCTTATTTCTCGCCACCCGCACCGGATGCCTGGGATTTCCGGGCGCAGCGCTCAAAGCGCATGCTGATGGAAGACGAGGCGATGACCTTCGAGCGCATGGTGGAAAACAAGTTCTCATCCCGAAGCGAACTGGCCGACCGCATCCTGGATGACCTGGTCGAAGTGGTGCGCGGATCGGACCGCGACCTGGCAAACCAGGCAGCCGACGTGCTGGAAGCGTGGGACCATACGTACAACGCCGACAGCCAGGGGGCGCTGCTGTTCGACCGGTGGTACCGCACCTACCGGGGCATGACGACAAAGCCCTTTGCCGTGCCATGGCACCTGGACGCCGAGCCGCTCATGGTTCCAGAGGGGATAGGCGACCCGGAGGCGGCAGTTCAGGCGCTCGAAACGGTCACTGCGGAGCTTCTGGCGCAGGCCGGTTCGCTGGATGTGGCGTGGGGCGAGATGGTGCGCATTCGCCTGGGCGGACGGGACCTGCCCTCCAGCGGAGGAGGCACGGTAGACTCCTTCCGTGTGGCGGAGCCGGCCTTGACTTCGGACGGGAAATATCAGGTCGTTCTGGGGGATTCCTTCATCTACGCCATCGCATTTTCTGAGCCGATGAAGGCATCGGCGCTGCTGGTCTATGGCAACGCGAGCCAGCCGGGTTCGCACCACATTGGCGACCAGGCCGAGAGCTATGCTCGCAGCGAGCTTCGCCCGGCCTGGCTCACCCGCGAAGATGTGGAAATGAACCTGGAACGGTATGAGCTTATCCGGTAATTGCTCGTTGTAATGAGCGAAGGGGGCGCAACACCCTGCGCCCCCCCCCAGAGAACCCCCGGATACGGGCGAGAGCGCTCACCCCGATTCGCTGACATCACTCGTCGCGCTGGTATCATCTGGTTCATCGTCCCATTCATCGTAGCCGTGGGCATAGCCTGGGGCATCCTGCACCACCCCCACCACACTGGCAAGGTCGAACCGCGCATCCTCCCCATTGAGGCCAACCCCCGCCGAAATCACCGCCATGTCAGGATTGATCAGGGCGACCTGCCGCTGCCTCTCATGCTCCCAGGTGACTCGTACCCCCTCGCTGGTGATTTCGTAGCCCCGCAGAGAATCCCCACTCATCGCAAGGGCATGTTCCCCCTGTGGCGCGGTGGAGATTGGCGCGGCGGTTGTCTGGCGGTTTGCCAGCAGCGCATAGGCGGCGCGTTCTCCTGCGCCCAGGTTTGCCACACCGGGCCCCTCGCGCCCGCTGGCGAATGCTTCGCGCAGCGCTTCGGCCATGGCCGGGTCAGCCCGGCGGTCCAGGTCGTCATACCACAGGGTGCGGCCCTCGACTCGCCCGATAACCCGCTCGAACGGCTGTCCCCCCTCGACCAGTTGCACCACGAGCGGCCCGGCCAACCCGAAACGACGGGCCGCATCCGAAGGGTTGACGGGCAGCGCCAGCCATGCCCGGTGCTTCAGTGGCTCCAGGAGGACCAACCGCAACGCCGGCCAGAGCGCCAGGTAGTCATCAATCTGCCAGGGAAGCGCGGCTTCGACCACCTCGGCCTGCCGCGCACTGCGCACCTGTCCCACCCACCAGCCGGGGCGGGCGTTAGGAACGGCAAACTCGTAGATGAGGCCGCGGAGCCGCAGCCGCACCCGCCCGCCAACGGTCAGGGGAGCCAGAAATTCCTGTCCATAGAGCGCCGCCTCTTCGCGGCTGAGCGTGGTTATCAAATCCGGTGTCCGTTGAGTCATCACCTTGCTACTTTCCATACTTCCTTCACTTGCGTTGACGACGCATGAGGTATCACCTGTCACGTACGACGTAGTATGACGTATGACGTATCACGTATCACTGGCATGATATCACTGAAGCACGTCGCTCAGGGGGCGAACTTCAAGCCCCAGGCTGGCAAACTGGTCGAGCAGGGCCGGCATGGCCTCGGCGGTGCTCTCGCTGCCGCAGTGGGCCAGCAAAATGGCATCGTGCAAATCGCCGGTCGGGAGGGTGCGGGTGAGCCGTTCGACCAGAAACTCCGGGGTTTTGGGGTCTCCCACCGAGTCGAGGCTATCGAGCGTCCAGAAGATGGGAAGATAGCCCTGGGCAATGACGGTCAGAAGCACGCGGCGGTCATATGCGCCGTAGGGCGGGCGAAAGAATGGCCGCATGGCTACCCCGGTCGTTTCCTGGAACACCTGCTCGGTTTCTGCCAGTTCGTTCGCTATCTGGGCATCGCTCAGCGAACGGAAGTCGGTGTGGGTCAGCGAGTGGTTGGCAACCTCGTGCCCGTCCGTGACTATCTGGCGTACCAGGTCGGGATTCTGGCGTATCCAGTTGCCCGTGAGAAAGAAGGTGAGGTGGACGGCGCGTTCGCGCAGGGTGGCAAGGATCTGCCCGGTCGGCTCACTCCCGGCCCCGGCATCGAGCGTGAGCGCCACCCAGGGACGCCCGGAGCATCCCCGCTCAATGAGCAGCGGCTCCGGCTCGATGGTCAGGCTGCGTCCGTCGAGGTGCGGCACCATCAGGGGGCAACCCGGCTGCACGTCGCCGCGCAGGTGGTTATAGGACGCGATAAGCGATGGGTCGCTGCCGCCTCTGACCGCAATGGCTTGCAGGTCCTCACCGGGGGCAACGGTGTAGGCGCGGTAGCCGACCGATAGGAGGGGTCGGGGTGCTCGTGGGGGTGGCCGTCGGGGGGGAAGTGGGTGTGGGAGATGGCGTAGGGGTGGTCGTCGGGAGGGGGGGGAGGGTGCGGGTTGGGAAGGGCGTGAGTTTGCCCTGGGGAGGAGAGGCTGCTTCTCCCACCGTGGTGGGGGAAAGGGCCGGTTCGAGTGGTTGCGGCTCCTCGCGAGAAACGGGGACACACCTGGTTGCTACAAGCGCAAGCAGCACCAGGTGGGTGAGGAGCCACAGGCTGATGGATGATGGTTCGTTGCGTAAGGGTTTCATCATTTCCTTTCCATTTCGATTTCCATGATAACGCATAACGCATCTCCCGAAGGTCAGGTCGGGCCGGCGGTGCATGGTATAATGGGGTTCTCCCTCAATGCAATGTGGGAAGAACATACCCCCACCGCCCCCTGGTTTTCAGGGTTGAGAAACAGGAGCAACCGCTATGTCGTCCATATCATCGCCATCTCTGCCAACCGCCACCGTCGCAACTATTGCGGCCCACGAGGGGCAGACGGTCACACTGGCCGGGTGGGTCCACCACAAGACCGAAAAGGGCAAGCTCATCTTCATCATGTTGCGCGATGGAAGTGGGTATATCCAGGGTGTCCTCTTCAAGAAGAACGTCAGTGAAGAAACTTTTGTGGCGGGGCAGCGCCTCACCCAGGAATCATCGTGTGCGCTCACCGGCCTGGTCCGCCCCGACCAGCGGGCCCCCGGTGGCTACGAGCTTGAGATTCAGGAGATCGTGGTTTTCCAGGTGGCCCAGAACTACCCGATTGCGCCCAAAGAGCACGGAACAGAATTTCTTATGGAACACCGCCACCTGTGGGTCCGCTCATCGAAGCAGCGGGCACTGCTGCGGGTGCGGGCCGAGGTGATTGCCGCCGCGCAAGAATGGCTCAACGCGCAGGGGTTCGTACGCTTCGACACGCCCATCCTGACCGCAACCTCGGCAGAAGGCACCACCAATCTCTTTGCAACGGAGTATTTCGACCTGGGGCGGGCCTACCTTGCGCAGACCGGGCAGCTCTATGTGGAGGCCGGGTTGATGAGCTTCGGGAAGGTCTACTGTTTTGGACCCACCTTCCGCGCCGAGAAGAGCAAAACCCGCCGCCACCTGACGGAGTTCTGGATGATTGAGCCGGAGGTGGCCTTTGCCACCCATGAAGACAACCTGGTCTTGCAGGAGCAGTTTGTCAGCGCCATCGTGCAGCGCGTGTTGGAGCGCTGTGCCGATGACCTGCACACGCTGGAACGCGACCGGTCAGTCCTGGAAGCCACCGCTCCGCCCTTCCCCCGCATGACCTACGATGACGCGCTCGCGCTCATTGCCAAACACCACCACGAGGTGGAACACTGCACGCCTCTGGCCTGGGGCGACGACCTGGGCGCTCCCCACGAAACGGTCATTGCGCGGCAGTTCGACCGGCCTGTCTTCGTTGAGCGCTTTCCAAGCGCTCTGAAGGCGTTCTATATGGAGCCAGACCCGGCCCGCCCCGACGTTGGCCTGTGTGCCGATTTGCTGGCTCCCGAAGGCTATGGCGAGATTATCGGTGGATCGCAGCGTATCCACGATGTAGCGCTTCTGGAGCAGCGCATCCGGGCGCACGGGCTGAACCTTGCGGATTATGAATGGTACCTTGACCTGCGGCGCTATGGCAGCGTGCCCCACAGCGGCTTTGGAATGGGGATTGAGCGGTGTGTGGCTTGGATTGCTGGAACGCACCATGTGCGGGAGGCGATACCCTTCCCCCGGATGCTCTACCGGCTCTATCCGTAGCCGGCGTCTTCGCGCCATGTGAGCAGCGCAATGGTCGGATGGGTGCCTGACCCATCCGATAGAAAGAAGGCAAAAAACGTATTCCCGGAGGGATGTGATGCAACTGGAAGCCTATTTTGATTTTCTCGAATCAGGAGATATTCGCATCAAGGGGCACCGCATTGGCATCGAGCATGTGGTCCGCCTCTACCGCGAGGGTTTCAGCCCGGAGCAGGTGGCCCAGCACTACCCCGGCCTGAGCCTGGAAAAAATCTATGCGACCATCACCTACTACCTGCACTACCAGGATGAGATTGACCGCTACATGGCGGAAGGGGATGCCTGGAGAGAGGAGCAGTATCAGCATTCGCTGCAAGACCCGACCTCGCCCATGCATCGCATTCGCCAGATGAGGGCATCCCACTATGACGATCCGCTTTCTGCTCGATGAAAACCTCTGGCCCAGGATGAAGACGCTGTTGCTGCGGTGCGATCCGACGATAGAGGTGCTGCGGGTGGGGGACGAGGGAGCACCTCCCCTGGGAACCTCCGACCCGGATATCCTGAGCTACGTTGAGCGTACCCAGTGCATTCTGGTGACAAGCAATCGCAAGAGCAAGCCCGGCCATGTGGCTGAGCACTTCGCAGCAGGTCGCCATCACTGGGGGATCATGCAACTTCGTATCGAACGCCCGCTGGCCGAAATTATCGAGTCGCTTCATACCATCTGGGGAGCCTCAACGTACGAGGAATGGAAAGATCGAACCACCTGGATACCCTGAGCGGGAGGGAGAGAAGGTTAAGGTTAAGGTAGAGTGAGTGAGAGATAAAAAACTGGACGAAAAGGAGTCAATGATGACCACCCATGAACGAACCTGGAAACTGGTAGACCTGATAGATATCTCCAAACTTCAGGAATTGATGGATATCTTCTACGATGTGACGACGATTCCCACCGCGATTCTCGATGCCGACGGCACCGTTTTGACCATGACGGGGTGGCAGGATATCTGCACGAAGTTCCACCGGGTGTCCCCAAGGTGCAGCCTGCGGTGCCGACAGAGCGATACGACGATTGCGCAGCAGCTTGGCGAGGGGCAGCAATACGTGGCCTACGAATGTGCCAATGGCCTGGTTGATGTAGCCCACCCCATCCTGGTCGAAGGGGTTCATGTCGGGACGGTCTTCACCGGCCAGTTTTTGTACGAACCACCTGATATCGAACGCTTTCGCCAGCAGGCAAAGGAGTTTGATTTTGATGAGGCCGCCTACCTTGAGGCGCTGTCTCGCGTGCCCATCGTGTCACGCGAGAAGATAGCTCCCGGCCTGAACTACCTTTCGCAGTTCACGGCGATGCTGGCGGCTATGGGCAGTGAGCGAATCCGTCAGATGGAAACCCAACAATCTCTGCGTGAGAGCGAGCAGAACCTCCGTGTGTTTCAGTCCGTGGCTGACAACGCCCCGGACGCCATCGCCGTGACCGACCTGAACCACGCGATTATCTACGCGAACCGGGCGTTTCGAACCATGACCGGCTACGGAGATGAGGTGATGGAGATGGATATCCACCAGTTCTATGTTGACGACCCGACGCACCTGGAGAACGTGACCAGGGAGGTGCTTGAACAGGGCTACTGGCGGGGAGCGCTCACCTACAAACGCAAAGACGAGACCCTGGTGCAGGGGTATCTATCGGTTTTTCCCATCTTCGACGCCCATGGTCACATGGTGTCCCTGGCCCGTATCGTCCACGATATGACGGAGCAGATGCAGCGCGACCGGGAGTTGCTGGAACTCAAAGAGCAGGTTATCAATGCGCAGCGCGCAGCCCTGCGCGAACTTTCGACCCCGCTCATCCCCCTTTCCAACACGGTGGTGCTGATGCCGCTGGTGGGCACCATTGATAGCAGCCGGGCGCAGCAGGTGATGGAAACCCTGCTGGAGGGGATAGCCACGCACCAGGCCACCACCGCCATCCTCGATATCACGGGGGTGTCGGTGGTGGATACGCAGGTTGCCAATGCGCTCATCCAGGCCGCGCAGGCGGTCAAACTGCTTGGGGCCCAGGTCATCCTGACGGGCATCGGCCCGGCCATGGCCCAGACCCTCATCCACCTGGGAGCCGATATGAGCAGTGTGGTGACCCGCGGGAGCCTGCAAGGGGCGGTGGAAGATGCCCTGGGAGTGCGGCACCGGGCGCAGGTGCACCCGAACGGAGCCGAAACCAGGCGGCACCGGGCACCTGTGGTATAATCGTCTGAACGGGCCCCGACTAGCGCGGTGATACCA
>JAAUSY010000009.1:0-28513 GCA_012032475.1 Chloroflexaceae bacterium | reverse complement strand
GGAGTGCGGCACCGGGCGCAGGTGCACCCGAACGGAGCCGAAACCAGGCGGCACCGGGCACCTGTGGTATAATCGTCTGAACGGGCCCCGACTAGCGCGGTGATACCAGAGGAAAAAGACGAGATGAATAGGGTACAACCCCTACGGATATACGGAAATGGAAGCAGGAGAACGCCCATGAAACCGATCATCCAGGGTTGCGCCGGCCTGGTGGGGAAACTGGTGGGAACAGGCATACTCGTGGTGGTCCTGGTGGGGTGTGCGGCGGGGGCCGCTCCCCCCGCGCAGGAGGAATCCCAGGGGACGGCCCTGGCATCCCAGGTGGCGACGCTCGAAGCGTTGGGTACGCTGGTGAACACCTTCTTCGAGCAGGGCCAGCTACGCGGACCGGCCGTCTATGACAGCCTGACCATCAAACTCGATGAGGCCATCAAGCACCGCAACCAGGGGCAGCGCGATGTCTGTGAGCATGTTCTTGGAGCGTTTGTGCATGAGGTTGAAGCCAAACGGGGCCAGACTATCAATGGGATTGATGAGGCTGCTGCGGACGCGCTCATTCAGGCGGCCAGGCAACCCGCAATCTGTGCCCTTCAATCCCCGACCCGCACCCCGACGCTGCCAGCGCCGGTAGACACCCGCACCCCGACGCTGCCAGCACCGGTAGACACGGATACGCCTCTCCCAACCGTGACGCCACTCCCCACCATAACCCCACCCCCACCCTATCCCCCGCCCCTGACGCCTCTTCCAATCTGCGATTTCCCCCTGGACGGAGCACCCGTCTATCCGCCAGCAACAGCGGTTGACCTGGAACGCTATGTCTTCTCCGAACCGACCGTACTCTCTACCACCTTGCTCCCCGGAGACATTATATTGTTGAACATGATCGAATGGCTGCCGGATGGACAGCATCTCCTGGTCGTTCAGAAAGACCTGGAAAACCGCCCCTGGCAAGCTGTCGGGATTGTCAATGTCCAGACAGGTCAGGGAATCGTGTATGCCAGACGCACATCATCCTATGGGACACCAGCCTGGCTTGCCGCGATTGATGCGATTGCATTTACCGACAAAATCCCAGGTGGCGAAATGCTTCACCTGAGTTATGGCCCTGGTGAGCCTGTTGAGACGTTTCACCCGCCCGCGCTGGAATCGTCCTATCTCGCGGCATCACCAGCAGGCGATGCGCTGGCGACCCTGCTGCCAGTACATGCCAATCCGCCCCTCCCCATCCGCTTCGATGCTGTGCAAAAGGTCTTCCAGATCCTGGATGGCACCGCCCTGGATGAAGAACGATTGCACGAACATGCGCTCATCAGTACCTTTGAGGGAGAATACCGGCTGCTGTGGTCGCCCACTGCGCCCTGGATTGCGTTGGCACGTGCGGGGGGATTCTATCTGGCAAGCACCGAAACGAATGAGCTGTGCCAGGTGCCGTTGGGGGAAACCTTTGAGGGAGCACGATACTGGGCCTGGGATGCCCAGTGGAGTCCGGATGGACGCTTTCTTGCTATGAGAGTAACAACCGGTCAATTACCCCTTTCTCTGGTTGACCTCATGGTTCTGGATACCGCCACCGGCCAGGTGCGCTCCTTCCGCGATGAGGTGTATCAGGCAACGGGTCGGCATCGGGTGCGGCAAATTGCCTGGACACCGGATAGCCAGGTCGTTGTTATCTGGGCAGGTGCTGACCACCTGGAGGATGCTCAAGGGTCTGCCATGTATCTGGTTGACGTTTCGTCGGGTGAGGTACGCCCGGTGCTCTCTAATCATATGTTCTATAGTCCAAGTTTTTTTCATGGTATTCTCTTTTCACCCGATGGGCAGACGGTGGCAATGGTATGTCCTGTTGGTCAAGGGGGCTACCACTGTCTCAGCACGATGACGAAGCAGTGAACGAAGGAAACTCTATCGTAACCAGATGCCCCGAGGAGGGGAAACTGTGTCTGAGCGAAAGTGGAGCATGGTTCGACAGATTGTATGTGTAGCGATCCTGATGTTGGCTGTGGGAATGGTTCAGTGTTTCCCATGCATCGCCAATTCGCAGGAGCCTTATACTCCCCCGACGGAGATTACCGTAACGATGTATCATCTGAGTGAAGAAGGAGCTATTCCCAAAGATGCCAAAGGGCGAAAAATATACACTCGTTGTACACCACCGAATGACATAGAGTTTGGGTGTACCGCTAAGACTACAGACGAATACCCTTACCCCTACAACACCAACCCGGTGACGATAGACATTGAGCGGGACTATCTCCTGGATGTTGTTCCAGGAGAATTAAATCCAAGAGAATTCCACCGCACAGCAGTCGCGGCTCAGGCTGTGTTGGCCCGCACATATGCATACTGGCACATTCACAATCCTACCAAGACCATTGATAACTCCACTGATTTCCAGGTGTTTGTTCCTCATCGGTTCGAGCTAGCAGGAAGAACAAGTGAGGACGATCCAAATGTTCCCGACAACCCGGATGATCCATGTCACAGTAGCAACCTGGACCGTTACCAGCAAATAGTTTGTAATGCGGTTGAGGATCACAGGTACATTTCGTGCCAGAACAACATTGCGCCTGCTCACACCGAGTTCTTTGCCGATATTCCCAACAGAACCAACGATGGTGGTACCGACTGTCTGAGAGCGGTGGATGATCCCATTAGCTCCCATCCTAAGATTGAGCAGGATGGGCATGGGCGTGGCCTGAGCCAGAAAGGGGCTTCCCGATGGGTGCGGGGCAATCTCAGTGGTTATGTGGAGAAAGATGCAGGGAGATGGTCAGTTCAATGGGATCACCCGGAGCAACTGCTGGTCCACTACTATACCGGCATCCACCTTCGAGAGGCGACGACCCTGGAGGACACTATCCCGGCCCGTCGCTGGAATATCCTGGACCTGCGCCTGGATACGCCCACCGGGCAATATATCCCCCCGTTTCTGGTGGAGCGATCTGACTTTCCGATGGAGATAACCATACAATTCCAGAACACCAGTACGGGAGATTGGGATTGCCAGGGACGCACCTACTCGCTGCGGTACTGGTGGGTGAAATATGGTTTTACCGATTATCTGAGTAGGAACGCTGTTTCAGTCTGTGGCCTATCCAAAGGTGATCCTTCAACAGAGGTTTCCTTTTCCATCAACGATCTCCCGGAGTGGGGGGCTGGAACCTACCACATCCGGTTTGATATCTACGAAGAAATTCTGGTCACACCACCCCGTGGTGAATGGTTCGAAGATGGAGGGTGGTACCCCCAGAACGTGGAGCTCTGTATAGACTGCTTTTCTGCCTACCTTCCCCTTCTAATGAAAGAAGCCTCTCCGTCAACACCAAGCGGGCCGTAGCGCCGCCTCTGACCCCGTCAGGTTTCTCCTCACCGCCCTCACACTTAACACACCTGTCCCGCACCGCCATCCTCGATATCACGGGGGTGTCGGCGGTGGAAGATGCCCTGGGAGTGCGGCACCGGGCGCAGGTGCACCCGAACGGAGCCGAAACCAGGCGGCACCGGGCACCTGTGGTATAATCGTCTGAACGGGCCCCGACTAGCGCGGTGATACCAGAGGAAAAAGACGAGATGAGCATGGATAGGGATAGGGATAGGATTTCAACGGATGAGGTTTCGCCGCTTCAGAGGCGTGCCGGAGACGATACCATCTACAGCGTGGCCTTCAGCCCCGACGGGCGCTTGCTGGCCTCGGCGAGTTGGGACACCACTGCCCGCCTGTTCGAGGTGGCGAGCGGGCACGAGGTGCATCGCCTGACCGGACACACTGCCAGGGTCTATACCGTGGCGTTCAGCCCCGATGGGCACTGGCTCGCGTCGGGCAGCACCGACACCACGGTGCGGGTGTGGAACATCGAAACCGGGCGCGAACGGTGGCAGGGCCGCGGTCATACCAACCTGGTCTACAGTGTCGCCTTCAGCCCCGATGGGCGCGTGCTCGCGTCAGGCAGCGAAGATGGCTGCGTGTGCCTGTGGGACGCTGCCAGCGGTCAGCAGGTGCGGCGTATCGAGGGCCACCCCGAATATGTCAAGAGCGTGGCCTTCAGCCCCGACGGGCGCGTGCTCGCGTCGGGCAGCCGCGACTGCACCGTGGCACTGTGGGACGTTGCCACCGGCGAGGAGATAGGGCGGCTGGATATCCCGACCAACGGGGTCAACAGCGTGGCGTTCCGCTCGGATGGGCGCGTGCTGGTGCTGAGCAACGTGGATGGATCGGTAGGACTGTGGGATGTGGAGCAGCACCAGCAGATACGTCGGATGGATGGGCACCGCTACCCATCGTGGAGCGCGGTCTACCACCCCGATGAACCCCTCCTGGCGTCGGGGAGCGCCGACCGTACCATGGTGCTGTGGGAACCCGAAAGTGGGCGCGAACTCCGACGGTTGGTGGGGCATACCAGCGACATCTACAGTGTGGTGTTCAGCCCCGATGGGCGTGTCCTGGCGTCGGGCAGCGACGACACGACCCTGCGGCTGTGGAATCTGGCTGTTCCGCAGGCGGAGTGGGCCGCGATGGAACAGGCATGGCGCGAGCGCGAAGCCCAGGAGCAGCGCAAGAATGACCGGAGCGAGCCGGGTGAACCGGACGACCAGGAGCAGCAGGCCATGCAGCGCAAAGTCTGGCGGGTGTTGGGGCGGTGCGAAATCTCCGGGGAGCCGCTGAGTTTCTGGGAACGGATGCTGGCCCGAACCCGCAAGATGCGCTATCGGTGACAACCGTATGAGCATTGTGACGATTCGCCTGACTGGTGAAGAAAAAGCCGTCCGTCAGGCTATCCAGGACTTGAAAGATACGCTCGGAAGTGCCATCGAGATGAATGTCCCGACGCTCCGACCGGGTACGCGGGAATGGATCGCAATGGGAACGCTCCACGTCCACGATGAGCACCAGCAGGGCGTGCAAGACCTGGCCCAATCTCCAACGACGTCTACCCTTTCGCGTACCCCGGTGTTCAAAGAGTCCGACCGGATCCGGGTGCTTTCTACCGGGCGGATCGGGACGGTCCGGGCGGTCTTGCCGCCCACCCCGTTGCAGCGGCAGATGCGGCAGTGGTGGAGCTACGTGGTTGAATTTGAGGATGGGTCCAGACAGAGCTTCGCCGCCGAAGTTCTGGTCCCGCTGTGATACCGATAACCATACCAGGGGTGAGGGGTGTGGGGTGTGGGGTGTGGGCCGAGCAGAGGCCCTGAAAGCGCCGGCAACGCGCAGACCTCAGCCAAAGAGCGCCGAAGAACGCAACGGAGGGAGAATCAGAGCGAATGAAACAGAACGGGAAGGTATGAACGACGAAACCCTTCAGACCCTCGCCGCCAACGTGATGGAGGTGACCGGCATTGAGCCGGCCCGAATGGGCCCGCCGGGCACGCGGCAACTGGTCGGGCACCTGCGGGTTGACCCCCAGGAAGCCTACGCCTACCTGTCGAAGCACTTGCAACCGGCTGGCTACACCCCCCTGTTGCAGCAGAAAGGCCGGGACCAGGTGGCGCTGCTGGCGCTTCCGCTCGCGCTGGAACCGGGGCGTTCGCGGCTGTGGCTGGCGCTGTTCCTGTTTGGCCTGACGGTGCTTTCGACCATCCTGGCCGGCGGCCTGACCCCGGAGCGTGAGGCCGGGCGCTTTGCGCTGCAACTCCCGCTCCCGCCAGAGATGGGAACCGTATTCTTCGATATCGTGCCAGGGGCGGCGTTCAGTGCCACGCTGCTCGCTATCTTGCTGGCCCACGAGTTGGGGCACTTTCTGATGGCCCGACGCCTGGGCGTCGCCGTCAGCTACCCCTTCTTCATCCCCATGCCGCTGAGTATGATAGGCACGATGGGGGCGTTCATTTCGATGAAAGCGCCCCCCCCGACCGCCGGGCGCTCTTTTCGATTGCCATCGCCGGGCCGCTGGCCGGGCTGGTCCCTGCCATTCCGCTGCTGCTGCTTGGCCTGCACCTTTCGGAAATTCAAACCCCCGAACCTCCCTTCCTCCTAGAAGGGAATTCCCTGCTCTATGCGGCGCTCAAGTGGGCGACCTTCGGCAAATTGCTCCCTAGCGGAACCGAAGACGTTTTCCTGCATCCGGTTGCGATGGCCGGTTGGGTTGGCCTGCTCGTGACGGGGCTGAACCTTATCCCCGCCGGGCAACTCGATGGTGGACACATCCTGTATGCCCTGGTGGGACACCAGACCGCCCGCAAGGTCACCTGGGCCATTGTTCTGCTCATGCTCGCCATGGGGTTTCTGTGGGTCGGCTGGTTCGTGTGGGCGGCTCTGATAGCCATCCTGGGGCGATTTCGCGCCCCACTGCTCAACGAACTCACACCGCTGCACCGCTGGCAAAAGGTGCTGGCGGTGGTGGGCCTTGTCATTTTCTTCCTGGTTTTCACCCCGGTGCCCTTTACTGAGGTCCGCTAGAAAATCAAAGACACACCATCAGGCTTAGATAAGGAAGGAAACAGAAAGATGAAAAACGTACGTCCTATTCGGGTAGTTCACTACGGCCTGGGAGCAACGGGCCGCGCCGTTGCGCAGATGGTCGGCCGGACACCGGGGCTGGAACTGGTTGGCGGCATTGACCGCGACCCGGCGCTCCTTCAGCGCGACCTGGGAGAAGTGTTGGGGCTTGAGCAACCCTTGGGGATATCGGTCAAAGATGATCCGGTTGCGGTGCTTGAGGCTGCCCGCCCGGATATTGCCATCGTTGCCACAACCTCGCTCCTGAAAGACACCTACTCCCAGATTCAAACCTGCCTACGGGCGCGGACCAACGTTATCTCCACCTGCGAAGAACTGGTCTACCCCTATGCCCGCCACCGGCAACTGGCAAAAGACCTCGATGAACTGGCTTGCTACAGCGGCGTTTCGGTGCTTGGGGTGGGGGTCAACCCCGGCTTTGTGATGGACCTGCTGCCCCTCATCCTGACCGGCCCGTCCTCCTGCGTGAGCCGCATCTCCGTCACCCGCGTGACCAATGCCACGCTGCGCCGCGCCAGCCTGTATCAGCGGATTGGCGCTGGCCTGACGACGGAGCAGTTCCGCGACCACATCACCGACCCGTGCAACCGCCATATCGGGATGCTCGAATCGCTCCACATGATGGCCGACACCATTGGCTGGAAGGTCGAGCGCATTGACGAGCGCATCGAGCCTATCTTGTCCGAAGAATGGGTGCGCGAAGGCCACTTTGCCATTGCTCCGGGGCAAATCGCCGGTATCCGTCAGGTGGCGGTTGGCACCGTCGAAGGGCGCGAGGCGGTCCGCCTCGACTGGCAGACGGTCGTCGGTTCGCAGGAAACCTACGACGCCATCGTGATTGACGGAACCCCGCCGATTAACCTGCTGGTCAAGGGAGGGCTGCATGGCGACCAGGCGGCTTCGGCCCTGGTGCTGCATGCCATCCGCCCGGTGGTGGCGGCACGGTGTGGCCTGCTCACCGTCACCGAAATGCCGCCGATTCGCTACACGGCTCCGTCGGCGTAAGCAGAAACATGCCGATGCCAACGGAACCCGTCACCTCCGCCCCTCGCCAGTTCTGGTTTCAACCCTCCTGGCCCGACCTGCTGGCGGGGGGCCTGCTCCTTGTGGGCGTCGTCCTGCGGACCGTGCTCTACCTGAGCAACCGGTCGCTGTGGAACGACGAATATCAACTGGTGCGAAACATCCTGAGACGGTCACCGGGTGGGTTGCTCCAACCGCTGGACTACGACCAGGGCGCGCCGGTGGGCTTTCTGCTGGTCGAAAAGCTCGCGGCCTGGCTATTTGGAGACCATGCCTACGCCTTCCGGCTGGTTCCCTTTCTGGCCGGGCTGGCTTCTCTGGTGCTCTTCTTCGTCATTGCCAGGTCCTATCTCCGCCCCACGGCGTTTCCGGTTGCGGTCGGGTTGTTTGCGCTCAACTACCCGCTCATCTACTATGCCGCGGAAACCAAGCAATACGCGACGGACGTGGCTATCACGCTGCTGCTGCACCTGTTTGCCCTGCGGTTCATGGGAGAAGGGGGAAGGTCACGCGCTCTGACGGTTTCGTTCGCGGTGGTGAGCGGCCTGTCCGTCTGGTTTTCCCACCCGGCGATTTTCACGCTGGCCGGCCTGGGGGTGGTGCTCGGAAGTATCTTCCTGCTCCAGAAGGATGGGAAGAGGGTCTTGGCGCTTCTGGGGGTCTGCCTGACATTTTCGCTGAGCTTCCTGGGGTGCTATGTTTTCTCCCTGCGAAACCTGCGCGGCAATGACTATCTCATGGATTTCTGGAAAGAGGGGTTTCCTCCCCTGCCGCCAGCATCGGTTTCAGACCTGCTGTGGTTTCCCAGAACGCTGCTGGCCGTCCTGAACCACCCCGTCGGGTTCCCCATTGTCTCGCTCGGCGTGGTGGCGGTCGTGGCCGGTGCGCTCACCCTCTACCAGGACCGCAAACCGCTGAACCTCCACCTAGTGCCCATGGTCTTCACGCTGCTGGCGGCGGCCCTGCATGCCTATCCCTTTGCCGAGCGGCTTATTCTGTTCCTGGTTCCGTCGGTTCTGCTGGTGCTTGCGGCAGGGCTGGACCGGATGCGCCACGACCTTGCCCGCACCTCGCGCCTGAGAGGGGAGCCGCTGGTGCCGCTGGTGGGAGCGTTTTTCTTCCTGCTCTTCCCGCTCGTCTACCTCCTGCGCGGCGCGGCCCTGGTGCCCATCTGCCTGCGAACCGGCAGTTTCTTCTGGACGATAGCGCTCTTCCTGGGGCTTCTGGTGCTCTGGGGAGCGCAGCAGCGCCGTCGTATCGGGCGGCTCCCGCTGCCCAACAAGGTCACCATCGGGTGTTTGCTGCTGGCCGGGGTGCTGGAGGGAGCCAGTTTCTTCGGGCACCTTTCGGACTACGTGATGCCCGACTGGAGCGACATTGCAGCGGTCGTTGAGGAGCAGCGGACCCCAGGAGAACCGGTGGTGCTCACCGAGTGGGATGCGATGACCCTTCATTTTTACCTGGAGCCGAGCCACGAACCGGAGCCAGATTCGCCGCTCATCACCATTGACGACTTCCGGAGCCAGATAGCGAGAACAGGAGCGCCACCAGCGTGTCTGGTGGTCTGTTCGGAGTGCCCGGAGCGGATAGCCTCCCTGAGCATTGGACGGGCGCTCTTGGAAGCGCCGGGGCACCAGTTCCGCGTGCTCCGATATGAGGCAGCCATCACCCGATAGGAGCATTCGGAACGATGACCCATCCGCGCACGCTCTTCGCCATTGCCCTGGGCAAAGCCGCCATCGTTCTGAGCCGCGCCCTGCACCTCGGCGGAGGCACGCATGTTCCCGGCACCCTGGCCCGCTCCATCGCCCCCAACATCCTGCACACGCTCACCGCTGCGCTCCCCCAGGGGGTCGTGCTCCTGTCGGGCACCAACGGCAAGACCACCACCACCCGCATGATTGCTGATATCCTGCGGGGTGCGCATCGGCGGGTGCTGCACAACCGCGCTGGGGCCAACCTGGTCAGCGGGTTGACCGCCACCGCGCTGGCTGCCAGCAACCTCGCGGGGCGGGTGCAGGCTGATATGGGCCTCTTCGAAACCGACGAAGCAGCGCTGCCCCAGGCGGTGCGGGAAACCTGCCCGCGCCTGGTGCTCATCCATAACCTCTTCCGCGACCAGTTGGACCGCTACGGTGAGGTGGACACCCTGGCGCAGACCTGGTTGCAGTCGTTGCGCCACCTCCCCCCCACCTCCACCGTGCTGCTCAATGCCGACGACCCGGCCGTTGCCTTTCTCGGAACCGACCTGCCCGCCCCAGTATGGTACTACGGCCTGGATGACACCCGTCACGCCGCCGGTGCAGCCGCCCACACCGCCGACTCCCAGTTTTGCCGCCGCTGCGGGACCCGCTACGACTACTCCGCTGCCTTCTACGGCCACGTCGGACACTATGTGTGCCCCGCCTGCGGCCACCGGCGACCACAGCCACAGGTTCGCCTGGTGCGGCTCGACCTCCACGGCACTGAGGGGAGCCACCTCCACATCGTCTATCCGGACGGCGAGCTAGCCTTCTTCCTCCCCCTACCGGGCCTCTACAACGCCATCAATGCGCTGGCCGCCACCGCCGCGGGTCTGGCGCTGGGTATCGCGCCGGCGCCCATTCACACGGCCCTGGAACACTTCAGCGCGGCCTTCGGGCGCATTGAGCGGGTGCAGGCCGGTCCAGGGGGTAGCCCGATGCTCATTGCCCTCATCAAGAACCCGGTGGGGGCGAGCGAAACGGTGCGCATGCTCACCGACAGCGCGGCTTTGACCGGAACGATGCTGCATACCCTCGTTGCCATCAATGACCGCTACGCCGACGGGACAGATGTATCGTGGCTGTGGGATGCTGAATTTGAACCGCTGGCCGCATTGCTCGCCCGCGCAACGGTCAGCGGCACCCGCGCCGAGGATATGGCGGTTCGCCTCAAGTATGGCGGCGTGCCACCAGAGCGCATCGCCGTCGAACCCGACCTGCCCCGCGCCATAGACACCGCTCTGGCAACCCTGCCGCCCGGCGCGACGCTCTTTGTGCTGCCCACCTACACGGCCATGCTCGAACTGCGCGAGAACCTGTCCCACCGCGGGTGGGTGCGCCCCTTCTGGGAGGCATAATCCCAGGGAACTTTTGCCCTGAGCCGCTCGTCCTGTGAATACCTGTCCTATCGGAAGAAATTCTCTTTTTCATTCAGTCAACAGTCGTTCAGTCATTCAGTTGTTCACAAGGAGGCTTACCATGTCCGCAGACCATTCCCACCCGCCCGAACCAGGTTCCCGCCCCCGCACGCTCACATGGGGGTGGGTACCTGCCATTTCTGTGCCCCTGCTGCTCCTGCTCCTCTTGCTCCTGCTAACCCTCGCTGGATGCGGAGCACGGGAACCCAAAATCTTTTCGCAAATCAACAGCGGTCTCAGCAATGGTTCCCATGAATATGAAGAAGACGGAGAAGAGGAGATAGAAGAGATAGAGGAAGCGGAGGAGGAGGCAGAGGGAGAAACCACTGCCGAAGAAGGGGCTTCGACCTCCAGGCGACCGGCCCCAACGGCGGCCCTTGCTCCTCCCCCTCCCCCCTCCGCAGGAGTGGACCCCGCCCCGGCTCCTTCCGAGCGGGATGAAGGGATAGAAGGGGAAGCCCCCGGCGCGAGTCGGGGTCGGAAGGAAGCGACTGATGAAGAGGAACCAGCCGAAGAAGAGTTGGAAATGCCCGATTTAGAAACGGCTGGTGGAGAAGGCGACGAGACCGTGGGAGCACCGGGGCTAGCCCGCCCCCCAGGGACGCCCGGCCCCCCTCAAGGCGGGCGAACGAGACGACAACGAGCTGTTTGAAGAATACCTGCGCTATCTCGAAACCTATCGCGGGCCGCTCGCCCGCCCCATTGACGTGAGTGAGCGCTACCTTATCACCGTGCTCAATGACCGGCAGCACCCTCTGCTTGATGCACGGGTACGCATCTACGATGGGCAACAGCAGCTCTTCGAGGGACGCACCTACGCTGGAGGGCAAACCATCTTCCTGCCGCGAGCTTCGAGCGCCTCCGGGAACACCGCGCAATTTCGCATCGTCGCCGAATATGGCAACCAGCAGGCCGAAACCACCGTTTCGCGCCGCACGCAGGCTCCCACCCAGGAATCTATCGAACTGGTGGTGGCCGGGTCCCGACCACCCGAAGACCTGCATCTCGATATCCTGTTTCTGCTCGACACCACCGGCAGTATGGGCGATGAACT
Organism: Chloroflexaceae bacterium; assembly: GCA_012032475.1. Lineage (GTDB taxonomy): Bacteria > Chloroflexota > Chloroflexia > Chloroflexales > Chloroflexaceae > JAAUSY01. The sequence goes on along the minus strand of JAAUSY010000009.1, from coordinate 16,819 downwards.
TGGCCGCATCCAGGAAACCATTGATAGCATTGCCCAGCGCATTGACGCTCTGACCCCCCGCCCCATCCTCCGCTTCGGCCTGGTGGCCTACCGCGACCGTGAGGATGCCTACGTCACCCGAAGCTACGATTTCACCCCCGATGTGTCCTCCTTCCGCCAGCAACTCAACAGCTTTTCTGCCGATGGCGGCGGTGACACTCCCGAAAGCCTGAACGAAGGGTTGCACGAAGCAGTTCAAGGCGTCCGCTGGGACAGCGAGAACGCCGTACGCCTGATCTTCCTGGTGGCGGATGCAGGGCCGCACCTCGATTATGAGCAGGATTACGACTATGCGAACGAGATTCAACAGGCTGTGGCCGGGGGGATAAAGATTTACCCCATTGCCGCAAGCAACACCGACGATTTCGCAGAATACGTCTTTCGCCAGCTCGCGCAGCAAACCCTGGGCCGTTTCATTTTCCTGACCTACCAGCCGGGCGAAAGCAGCGGCACGCCGGGCGAAAGCACCACATTACAGTCTGGTGACCAACCCTACACGGTCGAACAACTCGATGACCTGATTGTGCAGGTGGTGCAGCGCGAACTGGCAATGGCGAGCGGTCAGGAATAGCCCGGCACGCCTTCGCCCCCCTTGCCCGAATCGCTTCTCGCTCCAGACGATAATCTGCTATAATTGAGTGGTACCATGCCAGTCATCGTCAGTCATCGTCAGTCATCGTCAGTCATCGTCAGTTATCTGGGGGACAGGCCGGGAAAAGTCTGGTGGTTGCCCTTGTGGTTGGGCAACCACGGGCGCTTCCCGGTTCTCACCCGCGGAACACAAGATGGGGGAATGGCTCCCCTGACTTGAGTGGGACCAACGGGGAGTGGACACAACAGGCCATGTGGTGGTAGGATATGCAGGAACAGCGCATGCATGATGGAGAAGGGCGCGAGGTGACTGACCTGACCTGGTTCGGCAGGAAAGAGAACCAACCCGAACCAGAGACGAACCCTCATCCCTGATAGTTTCAGTTTTACACCAGACGGAGCTATGGTAAGATAGGCGATGAGGAAATCTGTGCATGCCCTCTGGTCGGGAGCAAACCGTGGAAACCGGGCCCGACCCGTCGGGACCGTCGGACCTGTCGAGCCTGGATGAAGTCCATCCTGTTTCATGCAGCCACCAGGTCACCTACGATGGATGATGCACAATTTTGATTTTTCTGGTATTATAGTGGTGCTGCAACGTGTGCACTGTCGTGCCCTCAGTTAAATGTATAAGGAGCCAGAGAGCCCATGACGACAGTAGTAGATACCTTTCGTGGCCTACACTATCCTAATAAAATTGGCCGCCTGTGTTTTCTGTCGCTTGAAGAAGTGATGGGCGAGAACGGCGTGAAAGCATTACTCCGCCTGGCCGATCTCACACAGTACATTGAACATGGCTACCCGCCAAACGACCTCAAAAAGGAATTCCCATTTGAGGCCATCGCCGCAACATCCGTGGCCCTCTCAACGATGTATGGCCCCCGTGGTGCTCGTGGTCTGGAATTACGGGCCGGTCGTGTGGCCTTTACGTTGGGGTTGAAGGAGTTCGGCCCGCTGCTTGGAATGGCTGACCTGGCACTCAAGCTCATGCCGATCACCATGAAGCTGAAGATTGTGCTGAATGCCACGGCCCAGACCTTCGACCGCTTTAGCGACCAATCCAGCCACGTTGAGGAAGAGAAAACCCGGTTCATCTACCACATTACCCGTGACCCGAGCAGCCTGCGTTCCGATCCGGGGCTGAACTTCTATATTGCTCGTGGCATTCTCGAAGAAGCCACCGCCTGGGTGAGTGGAGGACGGCGCTTTGCGGTGGAGCAAATCACCTGTATTGCTCTGGGGGATAAGTCAACATCTTTCACGATCAGCAAGGAACCCCTCGATTAACGCATGGTTCGGTCGGGATTGGGAACGCCCCGATGAGGGAGCACCGGCAACGGGCCGGGCCGGGGGCCACGCTCATCGGAAGACTGTAAGGGGGAGCTGAAAAAGCGCCGCCATTCCCAGAATTGCCACCACCCGTCCGGTGGGGTGGCAATTCGTCCTGGGGAAAAGCCGGCGCAATCGGCCTGCCCAGGGGCGTGGGGCGGTCATCCAGGGTGACCACCAGGTCAGCGGAAATCGGGCCTGGAATGCCCAGAACCCCCGGACCCCCAGATAGGGGAAATCTGAGGATGGTTCTTTGCCTGGTTGGCCTGAATGAGCTTGCAACCTTTCTGGCACGGCAAGCGTCTCACTCTATGAATTCGAAGCATACCTGGTCTTCGCCTCAAGATGCAAGGGGCAGGAACCGGGCGGAGAAGGGGACATTCGTTCTTCTCCGGTGAAGCTCGCAGCACCCTGAACGAACGAGTGTGGCATGGGCGCAGAGCACAACAAAGCCGTGGTGTCCGAAAGGTGCTCGCAGCACCCGGCAAGCAGTATCAAGGGGGCCGACCTTGGCAGAACCATCACCTGATCTGATACGTCTGGCTCAGCAAGGGCATCCTGACGCGCTGTCTCAGCTTATCTATAGCCAGCAGCACTATGTCTATAGCATTGCCATGAGCGTGTTGAAGCACCCGGAGGACGCCGCCGACCTGACGCAGGAGGCGTTCCTCCGGCTCTTTCGGACTCTGCCTCAATACCAGGGGGAGAGTCGCTTTACCACCTGGCTCTACCGGCTCGTGATCAACCTGGGGCGTGACGAACTCCGACGTCGCGGTCGTCAGGTTCCTGTGCTCGTCCCCAACACCAGCGAGGAAGGCGAGCAAGACCCGCTCTCGACCGTTGCCGACCCGGACCGGTGGAACAACCCGGAAGTGGTGCTGGAAACGCATGAAGCAGGCTGGCGGGTGCGTCAGGCCCTGTCCCAACTCGAAGAACACTACCGCCTGGTGCTCACCCTCTACTACTTTGAGGATATGAAGTACACGGATATCGCCGAAATCCTTGGGGTCCCGCTCAACACCGTGAAAAGTCATATTCGGCGCGGCAAAGAGCGCCTGGCAGCTCTGGTGGCGGCCCAGGAAGAGGAACACCCCCCGACGCCCCATCCGGTGTCTTCTTCCGAACCACGCCAGCAGCATGGTCCCCATCCTGGTATGCCCCCCATACGTTTCCTGGCGCAAGCAGGAAGGAGCTGATCCATGAAGAATCATCTGGATGAACAACCATGGCGCGACCCGGAAGATGCCCTGGATCAAGTTCTGCGAACGGAATTGCGGTGGCACGCTCCCCCGGAACTCACCAGCCGGCTCATCGCCCTGGCAGAGCACTCACCAGGAGTGGGGAGGGATCCCCTGCGCCATGGAACGGGAATGGCGGGGCTTTGTCCCCTTTCCGATGCCACCACGGCCCTCCCCCCGCTCCGTCCCCAACCCGGCGCGTGGTATTCAGTGCTCGTCATGATCCTCACCTCCATGGCCGTCGGCGTTTCGTTTGCGGTGGCCTGGCAGCTCTATGGCCTGGTCGGAGCCGAGCTTGGTTTGAGCGATGTGGTTGCCCGCTTCCAGGCAGATCTGGCTTCGGGGATGCAGCAGGTGGGCGAAGAACTCCCGCTGGTCTACCAGGTGCTCACGCTGGTGGGAACCCTCTATCGTCAGGTGGCCTGGTTGCTCAACTGGCTGTTCATTGCCATCATCCTCTGGCTGGTCCTCGATGGCTACACCCCTGGCACCACGCTCCAGCAGCAGCGAACATCATAACCGGTTGCTTGCTCCCGACCAGAAAGCTGGCCTGGCCTGTTTGATACCGAACCTGCCCGCTCTCCTAAACCTGGAGCCAGCGGGTTTTTGGCTTTTTGGGCCAGAACCGCCATGGTCCAGTGACTTTTGTGCTCGTACGTATTATAATATCTGGTAACCGGAGGGTATGAGACCATCGCCATGATGTTTCACGCTTCGGTGGAACGGGAGCGTTCGTAGTTCAAGCCTGGAGCCTGTGGTTTGTTTGGGAGATGGAATTGGCATGACGAAGAATGCCTGGTCACATCGTTCTCGTGCTCTTCACCAGCACAGGGGCGGCACCATCGGGGGGGTTGTTCCTGGCAGCATCGCGGAAGACCTGGGGTTGTACGTGGGGGACCGCGTCCTCGCCGTGAGCGGGCATCCCCTCCGCGATATCATTGACTACCGCTTCGCCATTGCCGAAGAACAACTCGAACTGCTGGTGCAAACGGCGTCGGGCGTGGTGGCCTATGATATCGAAAAAGAACCCGACGAAGACCTGGGGATAACCTTTGTGGAGCCGCTCTTTGATGAGCTGCATCGCTGCCACAACGCCTGCCTGTTCTGCTTCATCACCCAGATGCCAGCAAACATGCGCCACTCGCTCTATGTCAAAGATGATGATTACCGACTCTCGTTCCTCTATGGCAACTTCATCACCCTCACGAACCTCCACGAAGCTGACTGGCAGCGCATCGCAGAACAACACCTGTCCCCCCTCTACATCAGCGTCCATACCACCGACCCGGCCCTGCGGGCCACCATGATGGGCCGCCGTCATATCCCGGATATCCTCGCCCAGATTCGTCGCCTGGGACGCCTGGGTATCCAGGTCCACGCCCAGGTAGTTGCGTGTCCCGGCCTCAACGATGGCGAAGCCCTGGACCGCACGATAGCAGACCTCGCACACCTGTATCCAGTCGTGCAGTCTATCGCCGTGGTTCCCATCGGTCTGACCCGGTATGCCCGCCCGACCTGCCCCTCAGCGACCCGCCCGGTCGCTCCCCTCCGCAGCTATACCCCGGCGGAGGCCACCCGCCTGGTAGACCAGGTGATGCATTCTGGGAACCGCTACCGGCGCCGGGTGGGGGTGCGTCTGGTCTACCCCGGCGACGAACTGCTGCTGCTGAGCGGGCACGACCTTCCGCCCGCGAATTTCTACGACGGCTACCCCCAGTATTTCAATGGGGTCGGGATGACCAGGGATTTCCTGGATAGTTGGGAACAGGCCGCACGGCGCTGCCCGGCCCGCCGGTCGCCGCCTGTGCATATCGCCCTGGTGTGTGGAACTCTCATTGCCCCCACCATCCAGCGGTTAGTCAGCCGCCTCGCGGTTGAGGGGCTGAGCATCCGGGTGGTGCCGGTGGTCAACCGCTTTTTCGGAGAAACCGTCACAGTGAGCGGCCTGCTCACCGGCCAGGACGTGGTTGCGGCGTTGCAGGCTGCCCCCGATAACGATAACAATAACAATAACGATGCGTATGATTGCGTCTTTGTTCCACGAGCCATGTTCGACCACGAAGGCGTGCGAACGCTTGATGACTACACCATTGGGGACATGGCAAACGAAACCAGCAAACCACTGGCAATTGCCAGTTGCCCTGAAGACCTGCTGCACGCAGGAAGACATCTGAACCACGAGACAGAAACACGTTCTACATTCGGGGGGAGTGGCAATGAGCAAAGGAAAAACCATGTTTCAACAATTTTCTGAGGTTACGCAGCGCATCAACCAGATTGTCGCAGACCGTGATCTCGGTAAACTGTTCGATCAAATACTCGACTTGATCATGGGGGTCACCGAATCGCAGGCGGCAGTGCTCTATCTCTACGATGCGACCAGCAAGGATTTGATTCTCCAGGCTGTCCGTGGGAGTGCGTTCTTCCAGAACCCCCTGGGAAGCCATGTGCCCGTTGACCAGGGGGCCATCCGTGAGACCCTCCGCCTGGGACACCCGTTGTTCATCTCCGACGCGAGCGCGATGCTCCACGCCATTCCGGGCACCAATGGCCACACCCCGGAGATACTCCTGCAAACGATGTATTGCATCCCCCTGATGCTTGGAGAACAACCCGTCGGGGTTGCTCAGGTGTTCAACCCATCCAAAGTGGACCAGGCGGAGCAACTGGAATTTCTGCACCTGCTCGGAATGCTGCTGGCTCCCCATATCGAGAAGGCGCAACGGCTCTCGGACGAGCAGCGGCGGGCGCGTCGCTTCAAGAGCCTCATCGGGATTATGGCCCACCTCTCGACCACGCTCGAACGGGACCAGTTGCTCGATGATATCATGACCTACGTGCAGGAGTTGCTTGAGGTTGAGGCCACGTCTATCTGGATCAGGGATGAGCACACCGGGGACCTGGTGTTGCACATTGCGACCGGCGAACGGAGCGACCAACTGCGCGAGGTGCGCGTCCCGGCCGAGCAAGGCATCATCGGCTATGTGGTCAGTTCTGGCAAGTCGGTCGTCGTCAACGATGTGCTTCAGAATGCCCACTTCTACCGCGGTGTTGACCAGCAGAGTGGCTTCACCACCCGGTCTATTATGTGCGTGCCGCTGCGAGCTTCCGAAATTCAGCTCGGTGGGCGGCGCGGAGAAATTAAGGAAACGATTATTGGCGGAGCACAGGCGCTCAACAAATGCGATGGTAGCCCCTTCAATGAAGAGGACAAGGTGCTCTTTCAGATGCTCGCCAACCAGGCCGCCACCATCCTCCAGCTTTCGGACCTCTACGGGGAGCTTTCGCGGCTCAACCTCGAATTGATGCATTCCTACAACGAAACCCGCAAGATGTTCCGCGGGTTTATCAATGGGATAACCAGCTTCATTGACCGCAAAGACCCCTACACCCGCGGGCACAGCCAGCGCGTCGCGGATTTTTCCGTTGCCATTGCCCGCGAGTTAAACCGCGCCAACCGCATCGTTCTGTCTGAGGAGATGCTCCACCATATTCATATTGGTGGCATTCTGCACGATGTGGGCAAGATTGGCGTTCCCGACGAGGTGCTGAAAAAGCCGGGCCGCCTGACCGACGATGAGATGGACCAGATGAAGTGTCACCCCGTCTACGGTATTGAACTGCTGGAGGATGCCGATTTGCTGCGGTTGCTGCCTATCGAACGCCAGGCTATTGAGGAGCATCACGAACGGTTGGACGGGAACGGCTATCCCAGGGGAAAGAAGGGTATCCGCCGGGATGCGACGGAAAGGCGAGACGACGTTGGCACCGGCGTGGAAGAAGAAACGGAGCAGGGAATTTCGCTCATCGGGCGGATTGTGGCGGTGGCCGATGTGTTCGATGCACTGACCAGCGACCGTCCCTACCGCAAGGCCATGTCTGCCGAGGAGGTGCTTGTTATCCTGCGTGATTCGGCGGGCGAGGCACTCGACCCGATGTGTGTGGAAGCCCTGGTGCAGGCCCGCAAGAACGGGCGCATCAAGGTGCAGCGCGAACGGGAAGCGGAATACCTCCCCCTGAAGCGGCTGGAAGAGCAGGAGATGCTGTTCTGATAGGACCGGGTGCCTATGATGGTCAATACTGGCCCACGTAACGCCGCCTCCGAACGATTGCGCAAGGTTTTTGGCAGCGTGCTGGATGCCACGCCCCTCCCGCCGCTCTACCGGGTGCGCCAGCGGTGGGAACCCTCGCCCCCCCTGGATATCCCCGCGCTCGTTGACGCGCAGTTCGACGCGGTTGGTCTGTCGCGGGGACTGGTGCCCGGTATGCGCGTGGCGCTCACCGCCGGGAGCCGCGGCATCCGCGACATTGTCCCCATTCTCCAGGCCAGCGCTGCCTACCTGCGCCGCGCCGGAGCCGTGCCATTCATTGTACCGGCGATGGGCAGCCACGGTGGAGCGACCGCCGCCGGGCAGGTACAACTGCTGCGGAGCCTGGGCATCACGGAGGCCGGGGTCGGGTGCTCCATCCACGCAACCATGGAGGTGGTGGAGGTGGGGAGATTGGCAGATGGACTGCCGGTATACGTGGACCGCCACGCCGCTGAAGCCGATGGCATCCTGGTGATTAACCGCATCAAGCCCCACACCAGCTTTCATGCCGATATCGAGAGCGGGTTGGCAAAGATGTGCGCCGTTGGTCTGGGCAACCGTGAGGGTGCTGAGACGGTCCATGGCCGGGGCGTGGCCGGGCTGCGCTCCCAACTCGCGCCCATGGCCCGTGTCGTGGTGGAGCGCTGCAAGGTGCTGGCGGGGCTGGCTATCCTCGAAGATGCCAGAGAAGCGACCGCAGACCTCGTGGCCCTGCCGCCGGCCGAGATTGGCGCGGCGGGTGAGGCCGCGTTGCTGGCCCGCAGCCGAACTATGATGGCTCGCCTGCCGTTCGACCAGCTTGATGTGCTCGTTGTGGACGAGATGGGCAAGAACATCAGTGGTACGGGTATGGACACCAACGTCATTGGCCGGCTGCGCATCCCCGGCCAGGCCGAACCCGCCACTCCCAGCATCAGCATCGTCGTCGTACTCGACCTGTCCGACGCCAGCCACGGCAACGGGGCCGGGGTGGGGCTGGCCGATCTCATCCCGGCCCGCCTGGCCCGCAAAATAGACTTCGCCACGACCTATATCAGTCATCTGACCGCAGGTATCATCGGGGTGCAGCGGGGGGCACTGCCCATCACGCTCCCCACCCCCCGCGACACGGTCGCCATGGCCCTGCGCGTGTGCGGTCAACCCGACCTGAGCGCAGTGCGCCTGTCCCGCATTCGCAATACCCTGCTGCTCGATGAAATCCTTGTCAGCCCGCCGCTGCTGCCAGAAGTGGTCGCCAACCCCCGCCTGGAGGTAGCAGGGACGGAGGTGGAGGGGTGGGAACTGGAAATGGGCGCGGGATGACGGTCCCTCCCTCCCCTCTCTGCTACCGGGCAGTCTGGAACCGCCGCATCACTGTGCCCCAGTCTACCGTGTTCCACCAGGCCTGCAAGTAGTCTCCCCGCTCGTTCTGGTATTTCAGATAGTAGGCGTGCTCCCACACGTCAATGCCAAGCAGCGGCGTCAGCCCCCCCCGAATAGGGGCTGTCCTGGTTGGGGGTGTTCATCACGTCGAGCCGGCCATCCTGGTCCATCACCAGCCACGCCCACCCGCTCCCGAACTGGCTCAGGCCAGCGTCGTTTACCAGTTCTCGCAAGTGGGACGCGCTGCCAAAGGTTTCGTCAATTGCTGCGGCCAGGTCACCGGAGGGGTCGCCGCCCCCGTTCGGACTCATGGTTTCCCAGAACAGAGAGTGGTTGGCGTGCCCTCCGCCGTGGTTGCGCACTGCCGTGCGAATGGCTTCGGGGATGGCATCCAGGTCGCGCAGGAGCGTGATAACCGGGCGTCCCTGGAGGTCGGGGTACTCTTCCAGCGCCGCGTTCAGCTTGCTCACATAGCCGCTGTGGTGCTTGTCATGATGAATCCGCATGGTCATCTCGTCTATGTACGGCTCAAGGGCATCATACGCATAGGGCAGGGGCGGCAATACAACGGGAAACGTTTCCTCGCTCCGGGCTTGTTCGCTCTGAGTTTGCTCGCTGACTGTGGACGAACCGGGTACTCCCCCCTCGCGGGGGGAGGTCCGGATACAGGCCGAAAGCAGGGTTGCTGCCCCGCCCAGGCTGAGCGTCTTCAAAAACTGGCGGCGGCTGAGGGGCTGCCGGGTTGCCTGAGCCAGACCGCGCTGCCAGAAATCAGTGGGTTGGTTTTTCATCGGGTGCATCCTCCCTTGTGAGATCGTGACACCAGTTCAATACCTGGTATCACTCATCCATCTCCATTTTCATGAATGAACCATTTGACTGGAGGAGTTGCAATTTTCATACCAGCGGGCCCGTCGCGTGACGGTCGGGAGCCGGGGCAGGCGAAAACTCGACCCCCGCTCCCGCTCGCCGCAAGCCATCACGCATCACGCGTCCCTTGTGACCGATGACATCCACATCCCGTGCAGCCCTCAGACGCAATGCCCCGGTCGAGGACCCCAGCAATCGCCCGCAGACGCGGCATCAGCGCGGCGAAGTTTTCGAAATTCAGCGACTGTCCCCCGTCGCTGCGGGCACGGTCGGGGTCGGGGTGAACCTCAATGATGATACCATCGGCACCAGCGGCTAGCGAAGCTAGCGAGAGCGGCGGCACCAGATACCACTTGCCCGTGGCATGGCTTGGGTCGGCAATCACGGGCAGGTGCGAGCGGCGCTTGACGAGCGCCACCGCGTTCAGGTCCATCGTGTTGCGCGTGGCCGTTTCGAAGGTGCGGATACCCCGCTCACACAGGATAACGTTCGGGTTGCCCTGGGCAATGATGTATTCGGCGCTCAGAAGCCATTCTTCAATCGTTCCGGACAACCCGCGCTTGAGCAGCACCGCCTTGTTCGTGCGGCCCACTTCTTCGAGCAGTTGGTAGTTCTGCATATTGCGGGCCCCAATTTGCAGGATATCCGCATAGTAGGCGACCATCTCGACGTCGGTGGGAGTCATCACCTCGGTGACGATGGGCAACCCGGTCTCCTCCCGCGCCTTTGCCAACAACTGCAACCCATGTTCGCCCAACCCGCGGAAGGCATAGGGCGATGAACGCGGCTTGAAGGCTCCACCCCGCAGCATGGTCGCCCCGGCCTCGCGCACGGCGTGAGCCGTTGCCATAATCTGCTCTTCGCTCTCGACCGAGCACGGCCCGGCGATGACGATGCAGGGGTGGTTCCCGCCAATCTTGTTTCCGCAGATTTCAACCACTGTGTCCTGGGGATGAAACTCCCGCGAGACGAGTTTGTAGGGGCTGGAAACCCGCACAGTCTGGGCCACCCCCGTGAAAAACTCCAGCTCTTCGCGCAGCGTGGGCGGGATACTGGCCCCGACCACGCCGATAATGGTGCGCTCTTCTCCGCTCGACAGGTGACCTTTCAAATGATATTCTGCCAATCGTTCCTGGATGGCGTTAATATCGGCCTCGGTGGCGTCGCTTCGCATCACGACGATCATGGAATTATCCTCCTTCGTATCTGGATAACAGGGACACGGTGCTGGTGGTCTGGATGGGATGAGCCGAAGTGACTGCCGCGTTTCGGCAGGGTCCGCAACACTGATCATCGTACTCATAGTTCCTTCTCCATCTTTCTTGCATGGTCGGGACGCAGGGCCCATGCATCCCGAAGATAAACATGGACAATCTCGCTGGCATGCCGGGTCGTGTTCCAATGAATCAGGACGCGAATACACCGGGGCAAACTTCCTGGCACATCCACTTCCTGCCCACACATCAGGGCCGTACCAACCCACCCGATCTGACGGGCTGCCACGGCAGGAAATTCGGCATTGAGATCGGGCGTCATGGTAAAAAAGACGCTGGTCACATCGTCCGGGGCTATCCCGTTGGCCTCGGTGAGTTGCTGCAGCAACTCGTGGGTGGCTTCCAGGATGGCTTCGCGGGTGTTTTCGCTGGCGGTGATGGCTCCTCGGATACCGCGACACCAGACCGTCATTGGCTTGTACTCCTTTGTCAATTGTCAACAAGAAAGGGCGTGGAGCCTGCTGCCCCACGCCCTGTGTGTTTTCTTTTTATGGCCGAAATCTACGCAACGAGAGGCAACCAGATCCGTTGATGGCTGGTAAAATAAAACCAGAAGAACGTGTTGTTGCGCAGACAGAACATACAAACGCACCCTTTTACCTGCAATGCACCTGTCCAAACTATAGCACAGAACCTTGCGTTCGTCAAGCGGTATTGGTACAATTGGGGACCTGCGAATATTGACCAGATTGGGTGAGAACTTCCGGGGCACCGGGAGCGTCAGATATCATGCCACGTCATGAGGAATCGATCATGGCATCGGACCATCCCCGGTCTCCAGGGATACCAGGGATACCGGGGACGTGTGATGGCTGAGAGGCCGAACCCTGCGCCACCGCGCCGGAGCGGTCTGTTGCCCTACCCGCCGCTGGTGGCTTTCTTGCCAGGCAGGTGGCCGCACTGCAACGGGTGGTGCGGGAGCAAAGAGTGCGGTGAACGCAAACGAAAAACCCATGAAGAGCCACACGACCAGACAAGACCAGGCGCTCATGGCCGAGAATGCCCGCTTGCGAAAGCGGGTCGCGGTGCTAGAACGCCAGCTTGCCATGCGCCCGGCGGGCCTCGATCTGAAGAAACAACGGGAATGGGCCGAGGAAGCCTTGCGCCGGAGCGAGGAACGCTACGGCTCCATCATCAATACCATGCACGAGGGGGTGATCCTCCACGACCAGGACGGGACCCCCTGCGAATGGAACCATCGCGCCAGGGAGATGCTCGGACCCACGACCGAAAAGCTCCTGGGGTTGGCCCCAGGCGACTCCCACTGGCAGGCTATCCAGGAAGATGGAACCCCCTTTGATGGGCAAAACCATCCCTCGCTCGTGGCGCTGCGCACGGGCCGCCCGTGCTCGAACGTCGTGATGGGTATCCACCAGCCGGACGGGACGCTCATCTGGTTGCTGGTGAATGCCCGCCCCCTGTTCGATGACCATCTGCCCACGCCCCGCGGGGCAGTCACCACGTTCATTGATATCACCGAGCGCAAGCAGGCCGAGGACCAACTAACCGACGCCTGCACCGACCTGGAAACCGTCACCGCGCTGCTGCGCCGCAGCCGCGACTTGCTCCGCACGCTCTTCGATGGCCTGCCGGATGGCCTGGTGCTGCTTGACAACGCCGGGAGGGTGCTGGCTATCAACCAGGCCATTGCCACGCTCCTGGGGAGAACGGTGAAGCCGCTGCTCAACCGCCCCTGGATAGACATTTGCCGGGAAGCGTCGCCTCCTTTTCCCTGCAATGTCGTATTCCAGACCCTCGCTGATGGCACCCCCCACCGCCAGCGTGAGCGCTACGTCCCTCCCGACCACCGCTCACCGCGGATTCTCGATATCCAAACCCTGCCTATCATGGGCCAGCCGCATCCGCCGGTCCCGGCGCTCCAGATTGACCAGGTGGTCGTCCATATTGTAGATATCACCGAGCAACTGACCATGGAGGCCATCGCCATCCAGAACGAGCGACTGGCCGCCAGCGGAACCCTGGCGGCAACCGTCGCCCACGAGATTAACACCCCGCTGCAATCCATCAACCACTGCCTCTTTCTGGCCTACGACCTCACCGACCCGCAGCGGGACACCTACCTCACCATGGCGCGAGACGAAATTGCCCGCATCAGCCGCATCGTCCATCAGTTACTCGATTTTCACCGCCCGGCGGCGTCCCCACCCGCCCCCTTCGATATCAACCTGCTGCTAGACCGCGTGTTGAACCTGACCAGTGGAACCCTTGCCCGGAGCGGCGTTGTCGTCGTGCGCGACCTCTCCCCCAACCTCCCGCCCATCTGGGGACGGGCCGACCAGATTACCCAGGTCTTTATGAACCTGGTGCTCAATGCCCAGAAAGCCATGCCGGAGGGGGGGGAGTTGCGTGTCCGAACGACGCATGGGTTAGACCAGCCGCAAGCCAGGCCGACCCTTCCCATCCCGCCACAGACGATGGCAACCATGGCCGGGAGCAACGGCGAGTGGATCGGTGGGGCGTTGCCCTATGCGGAGCTAGCCGCAATTTCCCCACTGGACCAGGCGGCGGACGTGCTGGTAGTCCACTTTGAGGATACCGGCGTGGGCATGAGTCCTGATATCCAGGCTCGCATTTTCGACTCGTTCTTTACGGCCAGCACCGGCGGCTCCGGTCTCGGCCTGACAATTAGCCAGAAGATTATGATGTACCACGGCGGATGTATTGCCGTGCAAAGCACACCGGGGCAGGGAAGCACGTTTTCCGTGGTCTTCCCGCTTGCCTTGGAGAACCAGCAGAACAACCCCGGATATGGGTGATGCGGACTCTTTCTGCGAAGGCGGTTTTGCCGCGCTGGAGCGGCCTGTGGCGCATCGCGCATCCAGCGTCACGCATCACGCATCACGCGCATCACAGATATCACGGGGGTGAGAGGACCGAGCTATGACTCCTTCAATCTTACTGGTAGAAGATGACGCAATGGCCCGCACGCTACTGACCAGTGTGCTTAAACGAACCGGCTACGAGGTTACGGCTGCCCCCGACGGCGAGACCGCCATCCAGTTGCTTTCGTCCCCATCCGGAGCCGACGCCGCTGGAGCCTACGACGTGGTGATTACGGACATTCGGATGCCGGGGCTTGACGGTATCGAGGTGATGCAGGAGGCCAGGAAGAAGACCCCACCACCGGCGGTTATCCTGATGACGGGCTATGGCTCGGTGGAGACGGCGATTACGGCGCTACGGTGCCATGCCTACGACTACCTGCTCAAACCGTGCGATACTGCTGACCTGCTGCGGTGTGTCGCTGGCGCAGTCCAGCACCGGGTTGCAGAACAGCGCCGCGCCGATGCGGTCAACCTGCTGGCGCAATGTCTGGACCAGCTTCAGTTTGCCGACCCACCCGGCCCGTCACCGGAGGGGGGACCGCCCCAGAAAGAGGCTCCCATCCCGGACAAGCCAGAACGGTTCATTCGCATCGGGGATCTCTGCCTCGACCTCTTCCGCCATGTGGTGACATTTCAAGACCAGCCCATTCCTGTCACACCGATTGAGTTTGCTGTGCTGCGCTGCCTGTCCCAGTCGCCCGGACGGGTATTCAGCCACCAGGAAATCATCCAGCATACCCACGGCTCCGTCGTGAGCAGCAAGGAATCTCAGGCGCTTCTGCGGCCCCATGTCCATAACCTGCGGCGCAAAATCGCCTCATCCTACCTGGTCAATGTGCGCGGAAAGGGCTATATGCTGGTCAACCCGGAAGCAACCTCCAACCCGGCCCGCGACCCGCTCAGCCCTTCCATTGTGAAACCTTAATGCAATCTCGACGCGACCTCTACACGTCCCCCCTCCCCAAACCTGCGAAAAGGTGTCACAATATGGGTGGTTGAAATGAGTTTCGTCCCATCTCGTACCGTTTCCCCTTTCTATTCCTCTCCAGAAACGGAGACGTGACGTTTCTGGTTCCCTCATCTACGGGGGCGCAGGAAATTGCAGCCCCCGCCCCGTATCTTCCTCGCACCATTTGATCTGCCTTCCCCAGACGAGATGTGGACGAACCTTTTCTTCCTTTTCCCCTTTCCTCCTCCCCCAGGCCAGGTCTCCAACCCCCAATCCCCGCCCCTTCAATGCAGCGGGTGAACCCCTCCCAGCCTGAACGCAGCTTGGCCGCGCTGGTTCAACCTGTTACGCATCACGGATCACCTGTCACGCAGCACCCATCGCTGGGACCAGTTGACAGGCACGTCATGTTCCGTTATACTATACCTATACCGGGTATAGGTATTTACTATCGGGCATTGAAATCAATCTTGAACCGAGAAAGAAGGAGCGAGAGAACATGAGCGTATCGTATATGGAAAGTCTGTCCAACATCAAGCGGGTTATGGGAACGTTGATGCGAGAACTCCAGGGGCCGACCGGCGCGTTTGGAAAACTGCATCATTCGGTGATGGCCGAAGGGGCGCTGTCCCCGAAAGTCAAAGAGCTGATCGCGCTTGGTATTTCCATCAATGCTCAGTGCGAAAGCTGCATCGCGCAGCACGTCTATGATGCCATGAAGGCCGGAGCCACCCGCGAAGAAATTGTCGAAACCATTGGCATCACCACGCTGATGGGTGGCGCACCGGGCCTCATCCACGGCAGCAAAGCCCTGGATGCCCTGGAGGAATTTTCGAAGCAGGGGTAGGGGGCGTGGCAAGCGGCGAGTGACAAGCCATTCCGAGGTTCGGGGCGTTGCATGAATGTCAAACAGCTTCTGTTGCCTTGGAGCAGCCTGTCACTTGCCACCTGCCGTTATCATCATTATTGCTCGTACGCGACCAGCACCTCGCAGTGCCCCTACCGGAACGGCGGAGCATAGAGCAACCCCCCCCTGGTCCAGAGCGCGTTGACCCCCCGCGGCAGGTCAAAGGGCGTCCCTGGAGCCAGGTTGCGGTCATAAATTTCGCCGTAATTCCCCACCTGCTGAATAATCTTCACCGCGAAATCGTCCGGCAGCCCCAGTTCGTCCCCTGGTTGCCCTTCGATACCGAGCAACCGCCTGATGGCCGGCTCGTCCGAGGTCATGAACGTCTCAACGTTGGTCGAGGAGATGCCAAGCTCCTCAGCCTGAATGGTCGCATAGACGGCCCAGTTTATTACATCGTGCCACTGACTGTCGCCCTGGAGCACCGCCGGAGCGAGCGGCTCCTTGGAAAGGACCTCGTCCAGGATGAGGTGCCGACCGGGGTTGCGCAGGAGCGTGCGGCGGGCAATCAGTTGGGAACGGTCGCTGGTGATAGCGTCGCAGCGTCCCGCTTCATAAGCCTGGTAGGCCGCATCAATGTCTGCAAAGACGAGCGGCTCAATCGAGATATTGCGGATGCGGAACTGCTCGGTCAGGTTCTGTTCGGTCGTCGTTTCGCCCTGCACACAGACCTTCCCCCCTTCCAGGTCTTCCAGGGCATTGATATGCTGGTCATTGCGCACCATCACCGCCTGCCCATCGTAGAAAATGACGGGGCCGAAGTCCAGTCCCATCCGGGCATCGCGGCTCAGGGTCCAGGTCGTGTTGCGAAAGAGGACATCAACCTGCCCCCTCTGAAGGGCAGTAAAGCGCTCTTGCAAGCTGAGTTGACGAAACTCGACCGCCTCGGAGTTGCCAAAGATGGCCGCCGCCACCACCCGGCAGAAGTCCGCGTCTATCCCACGCATAGTCCCGTCGGATTCCAGGTTGCTGAAGCCGGGCACCTTCCCATGCACGCCACACACCAGCGTTCCCCTGGCCTTGACAACCTTCAAGGTGCTGCCCAGCACCGGCTGTACGGCTGGTGGCAGGCCCGTGTTCTGGTCAACTTCCGCCAGCGGCGATGGCTCCTCAGTCTGGACCGGACTATCCAGCGCGACACCAACCGTCGGAACCGGCCGGTCAGGCAACGACGACCCCGTCTCCCCCGGTACAGGCCACAGCGATCAGAACCAGAGACAGCATTAGCACCACCCGAAGCATTCCCGCCAGAATCTCTGATGGTTTCATCGGAGATACCCCCTCCCCTTGCTCCCTCTCGTGCCAGTAACAGGTTTGGTATTA
>JAAUSY010000072.1 GCA_012032475.1 Chloroflexaceae bacterium | reverse complement strand
ATGTGCTCACCCTTCATACCAAATCCGAGAGGACCCGTTCCCCATCCTCATCGTTGCCGCAGATGCGTGCTGAGTTCTTGCCATGGCTGCGACTCCGGATTTCGACCGATGGGTAGCCTCAGCCTATTCGGCTGAATGGCGGTCGTGCGACAGGCAGGGCAAAGAAAGGCATTAACGGCGCTATTATACCAGAGGATAACCTTCTCTCCTATCCGGGTGGGGGCATGATCCCCTGCCACAGGGCCTAGAGCCTTAAGGTTTTGCGAGCGAACGGTGCTATAATGTAAGGACGTGTAAGCATAAACCCGAACGCCCAAATACGATTCGGTCTGGTATCCCCCTTTGTCTGGTGTGGCCGGTGTGGTGAGAGAGGCAGTGCGGTTTCGACAGGGGAATGGTGTTGGCGCATGAGAACATTGATCGTCGAGGACGACCCGGTGCAACGACGGCTGTTGCAGGCCAGCCTGGTACGAGCAGGCTATGAAGTTGTGGAAGCGGTGGATGGGGAATTCGCGTGGAATTTGCTCCAGAATGAGCGGATTTCGCTGGTTATCACCGATTGGATGATGCCCAACCTGAATGGGCTGGAGCTTATCCACTGTATCCGGGGGGCGAATTTTCCGAACTACACCTACATCATTCTGGTCACGGCGAAGGATCGCAAGGAGGATATTGTCATGGGACTGGAGGCCGGGGCCGATGACTATCTGACCAAGCCGTTCGACCCCGCTGAAATGCGGGCCCGCGTGGCTATCGGGAAGCGTATCCTCGAATTGGAGCAGCGGTTGCGCGATTCGCTCCAGCAGCTCCGCATGATGGCGACGTATGACAGCCTGACTGGCCTGCTCAACCGGCGGGCTATCTATGAGCAGGCGCAGGTCGAGCTGGAGCGGGCCTGCCGCGAGGGGACGTCCATCAGTCTGATTATGCTCGATATTGACCATTTCAAAGGGGTGAATGATAATTATGGGCACCTGATAGGCGACCGGGCCCTGCGCCATGTTGCCGATACTATCAGGAAAAATAAGCGCTCCTACGACTGGGCCGGGCGATGGGGTGGGGAAGAATTTTTGCTGGTGCTGCCAGGAACCGGTTTGGAAGAAGCGAGCTTTGTGGCCGAGCGCGTGCGCAAGAGTGTCGAAGAGGCAATGTTCCCGCTCTCGAATGTTCGGTCCCTGGAGCTGCATGTCAGCCTGGGTGTCTCCAGTGTAGATAGGTATGACCGGTTCCCTGGGGTGGGGACCCTGCTCCAGGACGCTGACGACGCGCTGTATTGTGCCAAACGGAGCGGACGGAACCAGGTGTGTCTGGCGGTTCGGCCATCGCTCGTGGCGCACGATGGAACCAGCCTGGAACCGGCAGCCCTGAACGAGCCGGACCGGGTGTATTGATGCCAGTGGGAAGTTGCCATGAACCACCAGAAAAGCACCATCCTCATCGTTGATGATGAGCCGTTCGGGCGCATGACCCTGGAGGCGCTGCTCAACACCCCTCCCTACCGGCTGGCCTTTGCCGAAAACGGGGTCGAAGCCTTGCGGCAGGCGGCGCACCTGACCCCGGACCTGATTCTCCTGGATGTGATGATGCCCGAAATGGATGGGTTCGAGGTATGCCGGCGGCTACGGGCCGACCCGCACCTGGCCGAGGTTCCGGTCATTATCGTCACGGCCCTGGATGACCGCGACTCCCGGCTGCAAGGCATTGATGCGGGGGCCGATGACCTGGTGACCAAGCCGTTCGATGCGGTGGAACTCCGGGCGCGGGTGCGAAGCATCACCCGGCTCAACCGCTACCGCCGCCTGCTCCTGGAACGCGCCCGCTTTGAACGATTGACGGAACTGGCCCCCGATGGAGTCGTGATTGTCAACAGAGATGGGATGATCCACCTGGCAAACCCGGCCTTTCTGCGGATGGTGGGCATCGAGGACGAGCGTCAGGTTTTCGAAACCAGCTTGCATACCCTGATCAGCTCGGAACACGTCGGTAGCTTTTTGGGCTGGTTGCACCACATCGTCACCGATACGTCGCAGGTCGTGCGGGTCGAAACCACGCTGGTCCGTCCTGATGGCCGGTCCGTGCCCGTGGAGATGAACATGGGGCATGTCATCTGGGGCGAACACTCCGCAGTGCAGATCATTGTCCGAGACAATACCGAACGGAAACAGGCCGAAGCTGCGCTGCGCGAGAGCGAAGAACAGTTGCGCCGCAGCCGCGATGTGCTGCGGGCGCTCTTCGATGGCCTGAGTGATGGGATGCTCTTGCTCGACCGCGAGGGGGGGGTACTCGCCATCAACCATGCCATGAGCACGCTGCTTGGCAGCCGGTCCGAACTCCTGGTCGGGCAGGGGTGGAAGGAGCTGTGCGCTCGCTCCGGGGCAATCTTTCCGGGGCAGATTGCGCTCAAATCACTCCAGGACGGTCGGTCCCGCCACTACCGCGAACACTACACCAGTGCCGAAGGCCACGCTCGCATCCTCGATATGCAGACCGTCCCGCTCACCGGTTCCCCCCCCGACCAGAACGCTGACCAGGTGATTATGCATGTGGTAGACATTACCGAGCGGCTCCAGGTCGAGTCGCTGGCTATCCAGAACGAGCAGTTCGCCGCTCAGGGAAGGCTGGCCGCAACTATTGCGCACGAAGTCAACACCCCCCTCCAGTCTATCCAGAACTGCCTGTATCTGGCCCGGAAGGCATCCGAGAGCCAGCGCGAAAGTTACCTGACCCTGGCGTGCGAGGAAATCGGGCGAATCAGCGGCATCTTGCGCCAGTTACTCGACCTCAAACCCCCCCAGGAAGACGAAGAGCCGACCATAGTCAACCTGAACCAGATTATCGAACGGGTCCTCTTGCTCACGGGGGGGATGCTGGCAAATCATGGGGTTGACGTGGAGTGTTGCTATGCGGCGCACCTCCCCCCCACCTGTGGGTACGCCGACCGCCTGACCCAGGTCGTCCTGAATCTGGTGCTCAATGCGATGGATGCCATGCCCGATGGGGGGAAATTGTGGATTAGCACCACCACGGTGGACGAAAAGCAACCGCAGGTATCTTATCTGCCCCACCAGGCTGCCCCGTCGCTTCCGTCCATCCCGTCGCTTCCGTCCATCCAGGCCACCCCAGCTATTCGGTCCAATCAATCCATTCAGGTGGACCTGAGAGATACCGGCTGCGGTATCCCTGGAGACATACAGAGCCGCATCTTCGACCCGTTCTTTACCATGAAGCACGACGGCTCCGGTATCGGGTTGGCGATCAGCCGCAAAATTGTTGGGCAGCATGGCGGGCGCATCACGGTTCACAGTGTCCCAGGGATCGGTAGCACGTTTACGGTGGTGCTGCCCGTCTGGAACGAGTGCAGCCGGGAGGGCGTGCTTCGGTGATGAATGGGCCAGGAGCGCAATGCCCTCTATGCCCCCTCCGGGCAAGGTGTGATGGGCAAGGCGTGACGGGTAGCAGCGGAAGTAGCAGGGTAGGGTTAGGATAGTATGGAAAGCAGCAGTTCGGCCCACTCGGATTTGTGGGGCATCCTGGCACAGCAAGAGGACGAAGAACGCTTCCGCCTGATGGTCGAGAGCGTGCAGGATTATGCTATCTTCATGCTCGATACCGAGGGCCTGGTGGTGAGTTGGAACGCAGGCGCGGAGCGCATCAAGGGGTATCGGGCAGATGAGATTATCGGGCGGCACTTTTCGTGCTTCTACCCCGGCCTGGATATTCAGCAGCGCAAGCCAGAAAACGAACTCCGGGCTGCCGCTGCCGAAGGTCGGTTCGAGGATTCTGGCTGGCGACTGCGCAAAGACGGCACCCGTTTCTGGGCCAATGTGGTGATTACGGCCATCCGCGACCGTCAGGGCCACCTGTGCGGGTTTTCCAAGGTCACGCGGGATATCACCGAGCGCAAAGCGGCAGAAGACCGGATGCGCCAGAGTGCCGGGCGAGCGGAAACGCTGATGGAAGTGTCGCGGGCCATCAACGAAGCCGGGTTGCGATACCGCGAGGTGCTGAATGTCGTTGCCCAGAAAATTGGCTGGCTGGTGGGAGATGTTTGCCTGATTCGGCTGCTCATGGAAAACGGGCAGTGGCTCAACCCGGTGGTTTGCCATCATCCCAACGCCGAGGCGACCGCGCTCATTCAGAAGACCCTGATGGATGTGCCGCAGCGGGCCGACGAAGGGATCTCCGGTCGGGTGATCCAGAGCGGTCAGTCGCTGCTGATACCGCTCCTGTCCAGCGAACAGGTTCGTGCCAGGGTTCGGGACGAATACGCCGCGCTCATGGAGCAACTCCACGTCACCAGCGCCCTGATCGTCCCCCTCCGCGCCCAGGGGCAGGTCATCGGCGTGGTGAACGCCTTTCGGGTCACCCCCATCCCCTACACCCCCGACGACCAGTTGTTCCTGGAAGACCTGTGCGACCGTGCGGCCCTGGCAATCGCCAATGCTCGGCTCTATGAAGAGGCACAGCGCGAGATTGCCGAACGCACCCAGGCCGAAGAAGCCCTGGCCTGGGAAGCCCGCGTGAGTGCCGCCATTGCCGAGCTTTCGCGGAGCCTGCTGACCTCACCCTCGATTGACGAGGTCTCGCTCCTCGTGCTCGAACGCGCCAGAGAACTGACCGGCAGCGCCTTCGGGTTTGTGGGGCACATAGACCCGCGCACCAGCTATTTCATCTCCTCGACTATGACCCGCGATATCTGGGACACGTGCCAGGTGGCAAACAAAACCGCCGTTTTCAAGAAGTTCACCGGGTTGTGGGGGTGGGTTCTGACCCACCGCGCCTCCCTGATGACCAACACCCCCTCCAGGGACCCGCGGTCGGGCGGGACGCCTCCCGGCCATCTCCCCATCCACCGCTTTCTTGGCGCTCCCGCGCTGATTGGCGAGACGCTGGTGGGTGAAATTGCGCTAGCAAACGCCGAGCGTGACTACACCCGCCGGGACCTGCTCCTGGTCGAACGCATGGCCGCGCTCTATGCCCTTGCCATCCAGCGCAAGCGAGCCGAAGATGCGCTGCACGAAAGCCAGCGGTTGCTTCAGTCGGTTGTGTCCAATGTGCCAATCATCCTCTCGGCCATAGACCATGAGGGCACCATCACGCTTTCCGAAGGCAAGGGGTTGTTCGCCATCGGCACCGAACCAGGCCGCCACGTCGGAGCAAATTGCTTCGACCTGTACCGTGACACGCCCCGATATCTGGACTATCTGCGGCAGGCACTGGCCGGTGCAGAAGTCACCGGGACGCTCCAGCTTGGGAGTCACGCGGGTGAGGACAGCACCGTCAAAACGTTCGAGGTCCGTCTTTCTCCTATCCGCGACGAGCAGGGAACCGTCACCGGGGTGATACACGTCAGCATGGATGTAACCGAACGCGCCCGGGCCGAAGAAGCGCAGCAGCAAGCCCGAAAAGCCGCCGAAACTGCCACCCGCGCCAAGTCTGAATTCCTTGCCAATATGAGCCATGAAATCCGCACGCCGCTGAATGCCATCATTGGTATGACCAGCCTCCTGCTGGACACCTCCCTGACCACCGAGCAGCGCGATTTTGTCGAAATCATCAGCACCAGCGGGAACGCGCTGCTGTCGGTCATCAACGATATTCTCGATTTCTCGAAGATTGAGGCCGGCAAATTGGAGCTAGAAGAGCAACCCTTCGACCTGCGGACCTGCATTGAAGAAGCGCTGGACCTGCTGGCTCCCAGAGCCGCCGAGAAGCACCTTGACCTGGCCTATTTCATTGATGACCAGGTGCCTACCGCGCTGGTGGGCGATGTCACCCGGCTGCGCCAGATACTGGTCAACCTGCTCAGCAACGCCGTCAAGTTCACCGAGCAGGGTGAAGTGGTGGTTTCGGTTGCGGGCCGGGGGGTGGAGGAGTTTCACATCAGCGTGCATGACACGGGCATCGGGATTTCCGAAGAGCACCGCGACCGATTGTTCCAGTCGTTCAGTCAGGTCAATAGCTCGACCACGCGCCGGTTCGGGGGCACGGGGCTTGGCCTGGCTATCAGCAAACGGCTGGCGGAGATGATGGGGGGGACGATGTGGGTTGAAAGCGAGGAGGGCAAGGGGTCCACCTTCCATGTCACCTTCCGGGCCCAACCGGCTCCCGACCTCGTCCCGGTCGTTCGCGGCGAGGCGCACCCTTCGCTGCAAGGCCGCCGGGTCCTGATTGTGGATGACAGCCCGACCAGTCAGTATATCCTGATACACCAGGTGCAGGCATGGGGGATGTTCCCGCACAACACCGCGAGCTGTGCCGAAGCCCTGGGCTGGATTCGCAAGGGGCAGCCCTTTGATGTGGCGCTGCTCGATATGCACATGCCGGAGATGGATGGTCTCACGCTGGCGGCAAGGATTCGCGACTTCCGCGACCCTTTGTCCCTTCCCATTGTGCTGTGCGCTTCGGTCGGAGCCGGCAGAAGCACCATGCAAAAGAACGAGGCCCAGATTGCGGCGTTTCTGACCAAGCCGGTGAAACCCTCCCATCTCCACCAGGTGTTGAGCAACCTTTTCGACGGGCAACCTGCCGGTGAGCGAGAAGGGAAAGGCCGCGAGGGGAAGGGCACTCCGGCTCCTTTGCCCCAGGTTGACCCGGAGATGGCCCGGCACCACCCCTTGCACATCTTGCTGGCCGAAGATAACGTGGTCAACCAGAAAGTGGCGCTGCGCATGCTGGAAAAGATGGGCTATCGGGCCGATGTCGCGACCAGCGGGTTGGATGTGCTGGAGGTGCTGGAATGGTGCTTGTATGATGTTATTCTGATGGATGTGCAAATGCCGGAGATGGATGGTCTGGAGACAACCCGCCGTATCCGCGCCGCCTGGCCCGCCAGACGACAGCCCTATATCGTTGCTATGACGGCCCACGCGATGCAGGGAGACCGCCAGATGTGTCTGGTTGCGGGGATGGATGACTATGTGAGTAAGCCCGTTCAGGTGAGCGAACTGGTCGAAGCCTTGCGGAGAGCCAGCAACCAGAAAGACGTTATCCCTTCGATGAGAAAGGAGCAATTGATGCAGCTTGAGGGACAAGGAAAAGGGACTCCGATTGATTACGAGGTGTTGGACCTATTGCAGATGACCCTGGGTGATGATGAGCCGGAAATTCTGTGCGAACTCATTGAGACCTATCTTGAGGATACCCCACGACTGCTGGCAGAACTGCGTCAGTCCATTGCCCAGAACAGCGCGGATAGGCTGACGCGGACTGCGCATTCGCTGAAGTCGAGCAGCGCCCAGTTAGGGGCGCTCAATCTCTCGACCATCTGTCAGGACCTGGAGACGAGGGGGCGCGGTGGCAGCCTGGAAGGGGCCGCGGAGCGCATCGCCCAGATTGAGGAGGAATATCAGCGGGTTGAGCAGGCGTTATCGAAGGTAGCACGGGAGAAACGCTAGGGATCCATACCATGCCAGATTTTGCTGAACGATATGCCTGAGCCTGATGCCCACCACCAGAACCCCACAAATGTCTCGCCGCTTGCGGGTCTTCCTCTGCCATTCGTCCGGTGACAAACCCGCCGTGCGCCGGCTGTATCAGCAGCTTTGCGCCGATGGGGTGGCTCCATGGCTGGACGAGGAAGACTTGCTGCCGGGGCAAAACTGGCGACACGAGATTCCCAGAGTGGTTCGGGATTCGGATGTCGCCATTATCTGTCTCTCGCCGGGAACCACTGACCAGGCGGGCTTTGTCCAGAAGGAAATCAAGCTCGCGCTCGATGTGGCGGATAATCAGCCCGAAGGAGCCATCTACGTCATTCCCCTCAAGCTGGAGCCATGCGATATCCCCGAACGGTTGAGCCACCTGCACGGTGTCAGCCTGTTCGAGGAGCGTGGCTACCAACGGTTGCTGCGGGCGCTCCAGTTTCGGGCCAGCGAGCTAGGGTTGCCGCCGATTGGGTCGGAGGACGGAGAGGCCGGGGAAGCACCGGAAGCCTCCCCCTCCCCCTCCTCCTCCGAAGAAGCGGGGGACGATTTCGACCCGACTGGTGCGTTTCTCCCGCTGCCATGCGCCACGGAAGCGTCTCACTCTGACCTGCCCTCCCCCCTCGGTGCGTCCGTGGGCACCGGCGCAGGCACCGGCATCGGAACGGGGACATCCCGCACTCCGCTCGACCTGCGCGGCTTCCTGGTCCTGCCCGACCTGGTGCAGCAGCGGATGGAGCGGCGGCTCGGTCGGGGGAATGTCCGCCAGGTCTTTCCTCTGGGGCACGACCATATCCTGGTGGTTTCGACAGGCGGCGCGGCCCTGCTCGATGCCCGCAGCGGCGCGGCCCGGTGGGAGATAGATTGCCCGGCCCAGGAGGGGGCTTTCAACCTATCCCGCGGTTGCTCGCCCTGGGTCACCGCCAGCACATCCATGTGTGGGATGTGCGGCAGGGGCAGTTTGTTTCGACCCTCCGCGGGCACACGGCGCGGGTCACGAGCCTGGCATTCTCGACGGATGGTCGCTGCCTGGCGTCGGGCGCGAGCGACCGGAGCGTGCGGGTCTGGCGTCTTGCCGACGAAATGCCCCTGGCAACGCTCCAGGGACACACCGATACGATCCGGGGGGTGGCCTTTGCGCCCGATGGAACCATGCTGGCATCGGCAGCCGCCAACGGCACGGTGCGGCTGTGGAACATTGCCAACGGGGAGCGGTTGGCGATGCTCCAGGGGCGCACCACCCTGCACCGCATCGCCTTTGCGCCCGATGGCGAAATGTTGGCGGGAGGAACCGCCAGCGGCACGGTGCGGCTGTGGCGGGTGGCCGATGGGGTGCGGCTGGATACGCTGAAAGGACACACTGCTGCGGTGTTGGGGGTTGCTTTCTCCCCGGATGGCACCCTGCTGGCTTCTGGCTCCAAAGACCGTACCATCCGTCTGTGGCGGATGGTGGATGGGGCGTGTGTGGCAACGTTGAAGGAGCATACCGCCGGGGTCGGCCATGTCGCGTTTGCCCCGGACGGCAAAACGATGGCTTCGGCGTCGGACGACCTGACCGTGCGGGTCTGGCAGGTGGCCGGCGGTCGCTGCCTGGCAACCCTGGGGGGGTATACCGCGAGTGTCAGCAGTGTTGCCTTCTCGCCCGACGAAGCATGGCTGGCGTCCGGGTCGGCGACCAGGCCATCCGGGTGTGGCAGACGGCGGATGGGTCGCTGGGGCAAACGCTGAAAGGGCACACCGGCACGGTCAGGAGCCTGGCCTTTGCGCCCGATGGTGCGATGCTGGCGTCGGGAGCCGATGACCGCACGGTGCAGGTGTGGCGTCTGGCCGATGGCGAAGGGTTGCACCGGCTATCCCACCCCGACTGGGTGCGGAGTGTGGCTTTTGCCCCCGATGGAGCCACCCTCGCGGCCGGTTCTCAGGAGGTCTGGTTGTGGCAAGTGGCCGACGGTCTGTTGCTCCAGACCTTCAAGAAGCACCCGGAGCATGTGACCAGTGTGGCCTTCGCGCCAGACGGACAGACTCTGTCGTCGGGGGCGTGGAACGGGACCATTCGCCTGTGGGATGTTGCCAGCGGAGAACGGCTCCGCACCCTGCGGGCGCGTGAACCGAGCCGCGAGCGCGAACCAGGACGCGAACGAAGAGGGGTGCTCCTGCGGGTGGCGTTTGTCCCCGATGCTGCGACCCTCGTCGCCGTATCGAATGATTGCACCGTGCGGCTGTGGCGGATGGAAAACGGGGTGCGCCTGCGGACGTTGAAGGGATATCAGGGCACGCTGTTGAACGTGGCGCTGGCTCCGGATGGCTCGACGATTGCCGCAGCAGCAGGGGATGGAGCGGTGCGGTTGTGGCTGCTCACGAACGGTACCCTGCTCCGCACCTTGCACGGGCACGCTGGCGGGGTGCAGAGTGTGGCCTTTGCACCGGGGGGGAGCATGCTGGCATCGGGCAGCGAAGATGGGACGGTGCGGCTGTGGCGGAGGTGATTCCAGTAAGGCGTGATGCGTGTGCGTTGAGTTATAGATATTCCCGAAAGGAGGACTGAGAGCTATGAAGCGGAATCTTCCCTATACTTTGTTGTACGATGCATCGTGCCGCATGTGCGCCGGTCAGGTCGGCGTGGTCGAGGCCTATGACCAGGCGGGGCGCATCGAGTTGCTTGATATTAACAGTGAGGAAGCCCGTATGCGCTTTCCGCAGATAACGCCGCAAGATGCCCGGCGCGAACTCCACCTGGCGGCCCCCGATGGCACGATCTCCCGCGGGGCCGAGGCTGTGCGCCAGACCTTGCTGCTGCTGCCGCTGCTGCGCGGGTTGGGCCGGCTGATGTCGCTCCCTGGGGCGATGGTGCTGGCGCGACCGCTCTATGCCTGGGTTGCCCGCAATCGCTACCGGCTGGGCGGAAAGACCGGCCCGTGCGATGCGGGAACCTGTGGCATCGGGCCGAACGACCATCAGACCAGATTGGACTGATTGGTTCCTGTTGACAACGCGTCACGCGTCACGTGTCACTCATCGCTCGTCCCTTCGGTAATGGTGATGCCGAGCATTGGTTCGCCCGGTGTGGTCGCGGTGGCCGGGTCGCGCAGGGGAATACTATTGACCACGTCCTGCCCTTGCATCACCTCGCCAAAGATGGTGTATTGCTGGTTCAGGAAGGGAGTGGGGGCCGTGGTAATGAAGAACTGCGACCCGGCGCTATCCGGGTCACTGGCCCGCGCCATCGCCACCAGGCCGGGCCGGTCGAACAGGATTTTGTCGGTGAATTCTGCCGGGACGTTGTAGCCCGGTCCGCCCATGCCGGTCCCCGTCGGGTCGCCTCCCTGGGCCATAAATCCCTCAATGACCCGGTGCCAGGTCAGGCCATTGTAGAAGCCTTCCCGCGACAGAAAGACAAAGCTATTGACCGTCTGGGGGGCGATATCAGGGCGAAGCCGTATCACGATATCCCCTCGCGGGGTCGTAATCGTGGCCTGGTATGATTTTTTGGGGTCAATGGTCATCGGGGGGGGGGCAGGGTAAGCCATCGTATGCTCCTCTCTGGCCGCTGCATCCGGCAGCGGCGTCTGAACGGGTTCATTTTCGGTTGCCTCTGTCGAAGCATCCAACATCGAGGTATCCGTCACCGGGGCAACCCCTTCGCCCATCTCGTTGCGAAGTGGGGGAGCGGTGAGCGGTGCGGGTTCGGTTCTGGCCTGTTCGGCCTGCAAGCTGCCCGACCGGCCAGCCAGCAGGACGCCAAGCCCGATGAAGGTGCCAAGCACCACCAAGCTGGTGATGAGCACGGGAACGTTGATTGGGGATGGCGGCGGAGTAGCCTTGGGACGGGTTTGTTTGGTTTTACTCATGATACCACATACCACCATGTTCTTTGTTCTTCAGAGATATCTGAGACTCTCTCCAGGACATGATTATAGCACGCTTGCCCCCATCTGAATCAGAGCGGGGTTGCGTATGGCCCCCATACGGAGTAGACGCAGTCGGTACGTATGGTCTGAATCCTCTCAGGTTTTCCCCGAATACCCTTCAGGTTTTCCCCGATTGTCTCACCACACCACTTCGTGTATGCTGAGAACTGGAAATTCCCCTGAGTAGGTGTTCGTCAGAGAAATAGTTGCGATGAAGCAAAAAACAAACGGCTCGTGCTGGCCTGGAGAAATGGGTATCCATTTGGGTGTACCCGTAGTTTGGGGTCGTTCTTTTACCGTCTCCACTGGAGCGTAGGGGTTTTCATGATATCAAAAGTACCTGGTCGCCCTGGGAAAATGCAGGTCACGTTTTCGCTCCCCTCGTCTTTCTGGGCGGACACCATCCATCTGGTTGGTGATTTCAACGGTTGGGATGCCCACGCAACCACGCTCCGCCTGGAAGACAACCGTTGGAGCGTGACCCTGGAACTCGACGCCGAGCGATCCTACCAGTATCGCTACCTCATCAACGGCACCGAGTGGATTAACGATTGGAAGGCCGACGCTTTTGCGCGGAGCGAACAGGGTGGGGAAAACTCGGTGGTGATCACCATGCTCCCCCAGGAAACGGCGGAGATGGTCGGGTCCCACCCGGTGAGCCGGTATACCCCCCCGCGACAACGGCCCGCGCTGCGGTTGCTCCAGGGAGGAGCAGGAGCCTCCGAAAAAGAACAGCAGCAGGCGGTATAAGACCAGTTCCGGGTGATGCGTGACGTGTGACCGGCTGCGGTAAAGCGGCGGAACCGCGTTCGCAGGAATCGTCTTCACCCGTATCTGGGGCTGCGGGTTACCCGCACCGGTGCAGGTCGGTCAGCCGGGGCACCGGGTGGCCCACTGGTGTTTTCTGGCGAATTCGGTGGGGCAGGAGCGGCAAGTGCCGCAGGAGCGGCAAGAGAGGTCCCTTTGCGATGATGCACGAGCCACCCGTCGGGATTATCGGCCTGGGGAGTTATCTCCCCGAAACCGTGGTCACGGCCAGTGACCTGGCCCGTCAGACCGGTATCCCAGAAGAAGTGCTCGTAAGCCGAATGGGCATCCGGCGGAAGCATCTGGCCGGCCCCGACGACCAACCCTCCCAGATGGCGGCCCGTGCTGCGCTCCAGGCGCTGAACGCGGCCCAGGTCGCTCCCGAAGCCGTTGACTTGATTATCTACCACGGGAGCGAGTATAAGGACTACGTGGTCTGGTCAGCCGCCGCGAAAATCCAGCACCTCATCGGGGCGACGCGGGCCTATGCGTATGAAATCTACGCCCTCTGCGCCGGTGCTCCCGTGGCGCTCAAGGTTGCCCGCGACCAGATGCGCAGCGACCCCGCCTTGCGCCATGTGCTGCTGGTGACGGCGGCCCGCGAAAACGACCTGGTGAGCTATCAGAACCAGAGGACGCGGTTTCTGTTCAACTTCGGCGCGGGAGGGGCGGCTATCCTGCTGCGGCGCGGCGAGGACCGCAACCAGGTGATGGAGTCGTCGGTCCTGGTGGATGGCTCGTTCAGCGAGAGCGTCGTGATGCCGGGTGGGGGGTGCCGCCACCCGACGAGCCAGGAGACGGTGCGGGATGGCCTGCACCTGCTCGATGTGCTTGACCTTGAGGATATGCGCGACCGTCTGGGGGTTGTCTCGCTGCCGAACTTCGTACGGGTCATCCAGGAGGCGGTGGGCCGCAGCGGGGCCACGCTCAGCGACGTGGCCTTTCTCATCATCACCCATATGAAGCCCTCGTTTCACCACGAGATACTCCAGGCGCTCGGCCTTCGCCCGGACCAGTCGCTCTATCTGGAGGAAACCGGGCATATTCAGTCGGTTGACCAACCGCTCGGCCTCAAGATGGCGGCAGAACGGGGCCTGCTCCACGCTGGCGACCTGGTGGTTCTGGCGGGTGCTGGCACGGGCTATACCTGGAGCGCCACCGCGCTCCGGTGGGGGAAAGCCTCATGATTCAGCGGGAGGTCCCTGCGCCGATGGACGATGACGATGACGATGGTGGACGACGAAGGAGCCGGACCATCGCTGCCCCGGTGATGAGGGCGTAGGTCGCCACGCCCATGTCAACGCGCTGAATCCAGTTCAGGTTCTGCACCTCGCCCAGAAACCAGCCGGCCAGCGTTCCAACTGCGCTCACTGGCACCCACCAGAGCGTCTGCCAGTGAGGCACCGAGCGCCGCAGCACCAGCCATTGGGCAAAGCCCCCCACCCCCCCGAAAAGTCCCCACCGCACGAGCCACCCGACCAGGTGGGTGGTGCCACTTCCATAGGCTCTCTTTGCTCCGGTTTCCTCTCGCAAGAATTTTTTGACCGATTCGGAACCCGCCCTGAGCTTCCCGCGCTTCAGCGCGAGGAGATAGGCGGGTTTCTCGACGGCTTAAGCCGCTTGCATTCCCCTTCCTGGTGCGGTATAATGCACGCAGATGAACGAATGTTTGGAGCCAGGAGACGCAATGATCCGAACGCATATCGAACCGTGCTCCCTCAATCGGGAGGAGGCCGACGCCCTCAATCGTGCCAGTGGCGAGCGCTATACGCAGGTGATGGTCTTCCACTGGCGCACCTATCGGAAGAAAGGCCACTGGCTCTCCCAGGGCGGAGCCGAGAAGTGGAACGACCGCCTCAACGCGGACCAACCGAAGCTCCTGCACGCCCATTCGGTGGATGCCGCCCAACAAGGCTTCTCCAAGGCAATCAAAGCGGAGTGTCACGAATCGCGAGAAAGCAAGAGAGGAAGTATCATCAATCATGCGGGTCCAGATAGCTGATATCCAGAAGATGAAGCAGCAGGGTGAGCACATTGCTATGATAACCGCCTATGACTACACTTCGGCCCAGCTTGTCGAGCGGGCCGGCCTTCCGGTTATCCTGGTGGGCGATACCCTGGGGCAGGTGGTGCTTGGGCACCCCACCACGCTGCCCGTGACGTTGGATGATATGATCCATCACACCAGGGCGGTCGTACGCGGCACTCAGCGGACGCTGATTATTGGCGATATGCCGTTCCTGACCTATAGCAATGTTGAGCAGGCGGTGGCTTCGGCAGGCCGCTTTCTCCAGGAGGGGGGCGCCCAGGCGGTCAAACTGGAGGGAGGGAAGCCCGTGCTCCCGGTGGTGCGCAAGCTCGTTGACCTGGGTATCCCGGTGATGGGACACCTCGGCTTCACTCCCCAATCGGTCCATCGGCTTGGCATCCAGGTGCAGGGGAAGGATGTTGATAGGGCGGCGAATCTCATTGACGATGCGCTGGCACTGGACCTGGCCGGGGTGTTCGCCATCGTGCTGGAACTGATACCGGCGGAGCTTGCCCGCGAGATTACCCGCCTGGTGCGGGTACCAACGATTGGCATCGGCGCGGGGCCATGGTGTGATGGGCAGGTGCAGGTGTTCCACGATATGCTTGGCCTCTTTACTGACTTTGTGCCACGCCACACCCGACGCTATGCGACGCTTTCGGAAACCATCATGGCTGCCGTGCAGGGCTATGCTTCCGAGGTTCGTGGGGGGCAGTTCCCCACGATGGCGCAGAGTTCGACCATGGATGAACCGGTGCTCCAGGAAGCATTGCGCCGGTGTGGGGTTCCTCCGGCGCTGGGTGATGTCTGATGCGGGTTTGCGCTGCCCTGCGTTCCGTGGTCATGGGGATGGCCGCATCTGATATTCACTGATGGACCTCTTGAACCAGCCGGGCTTCTCCCCCACCCTGTTCTGAGCGGGGGAGAAGGCATCGTCCACCCTGCCAGTCTGGCCTACGGTGTTGCCGTCGGTTGGATGACCGGCGGCGGTGGAGAAGTTGGACGGAATGGCTCAAGCACCCCATCCCAGTTGTGCCCGGTCGGGTCGTGCCGCGGGGTCGGAGTTGAGGTGAGCGTGGGCAGGGGGGTCACTGGCGGCGATGGTGGGTAGTTTGACCTGGTGTGGCCGTAGGGTGGGGCAGGCGGACGCGATTGCCAGGGGATGAACCACCGGGTATTCACCGTGGCCCCACAGACATGGGGGATAGCGCCGCTGGAGAAGGTGATGGTGCCCCCCGGATTCTCCCCCAAGCGACCCCTCGACCACCAGAAACTCCTGCTCAGTATCCACCACGACTCGGAACTGATGATCGGACACATAGCCCAGAAACCCGCTATGCACCGAGGTATAGTGAGAGGAGCAGTCTTCTGAGAAGACCCGCAGGCCAACCCGCAGGAGGATGATACTCTCCCCATCCACGTGAATGGTGATGGGTTCGCCCTGGTCAGTCAACCCCTGCCAGGTCCAGGTGGACGGCGGTTCTCCCACGGGTAGCGGTTGCGTGATTGGGACCGTCTCAGCGATGGGGGTTGAAACCACCGCCGTCATTTCGGCAGGGGGGGGGAGGTCAGAGTCGGCAACCGACAACGGGACGTGGATATTGATAGCAAGCAACCCCAACAAACCGCACAGGATGGAAAGAAGGATATTGCTGGTTCTGAATATGCGATTCATACGCTTCCTGTTCCTTGTTACCCTCATGCGCTCAACGCTCAACACGCTCAGCATTCATCGTGAGTTTTCGGCAGTCGGGCGCGTTCCAGGGCCGCGCCAATGGTCTCGTTTTCCTGCTGCACCTCGGCGGCGTAGGCGTCCAGGGCGGTGCTGTGTCGCTGGCGCAGGGCCAGGGGGGCAAGACGGCGTACGTCTTCGGCAATCACCGCTCCGCGGAAGTCGGCGGCGGCGCGGGCGCGGGCGGCTTCGAGCAGGGCAATTTCTGCCCGGTGCGAAGGGATGCGCAAATCATGAATGAGCGCCACCACCAGGTCTTCGATATCCTGGGGAATCGTGACATGGGGGAGGATCTCGCGGGCCACGGCCACTTCTTCGCGGAGCGCTTCGGTCTGGTCAGCGTAGCTCGAACGAAAGGCGACCGGGTCGGAGCGGAATGACCGGCTGCGGCGGCAGGTTTCGATACGCTCGCGGCTGTCTGACAGCGGCGACACCCACACCCGCAGTCCGAAGCGGTCGAGTATCTGGGGGCGCAGGCGGCCTTCTTCGGGGTTCATCGAGCCAACCAGGACGAACTGCGATGGGAAGAGGCGAATGAGCGGCCCGCGCCGGACCATCACCCGCCCCTGCGCCGCGGCATCGAGAATGACGTCAACGACTTGGGGGTCGAGCAGGTTAATTTCATCAATGTAGAGCAGACTCTTGTGGGCTTTGGCAAGCACCCCCTCTTCCACGACAGCCTTGCGCTGTTCCAGGGCGACGCGCTCGTTCAGCCCCCCCACCACATCCTCAATACGGGCATTGAGCGGAAGTTCAACCAACCGCATCGGCATGCGAATGGTCTGGGGTTGGCCTTCGCGGTCCTCAACCTCGTAGTCTACCTGCGGCATGATATCGAGCAGACCGCGCACGGCAGTGGTTTTGCCCACCCCGTAGGGGCCGCTCAATAAAACCCCCCCGATCTGGGGGTTGATCAACCCCAGGATGAGCGCGGTCTTCAGCTCGTCCTGACCTACCAGGGCCAGCAGGGGGAAGGGAAGCAGGTCTTCCATACGGGAGCATCCGGGGGGTCAGGTGGGAGGAGCGTCAGCGTCGGCCTCGCCCTCCGCAGCCGGGCGGGACTCTGCCCGGTCCGCCGGGTCATCGGCAGGACTCTTCAACTGGCTGCGGAGGTGTGCCCACATCTGCTGTTCATGGAGCGCGGCAGCGGCCTTCCCCGCTTCCACGGCGGTCGTGATATGGGTGGTGATACCTTGGATCAGCACCCTGCCGGAGGTGGGGGTGACCAGAAGGACGATGGCCGCCCCAAGCGGTGCGCCAATCAGAAAACCACGGAGAAAACGCCCCATAGACTGGTTGCTCCTGTTTATTTTTTCTCAGCGACTTCAGCGCAAATGCGCTCAAGGAAGGCCTCAACGGGGATGGCTCCCAGGTCTTCGCCCGAACGCAACCGCACCGAAACTGCCCCGGTGGCCTGTTCTTTGTCCCCGATTATAAGCATGTAGGGTATCTTTTGCAACTGAGCGGTGCGTATCTTGGCCTGCATCCGGTCGCGGCTCTGGTTGAGTTCGACGCGGAGCCTGACGGCCCGCATTTGCTGTTGCACCTCGCTGGCATAGGCAACGTGGCGGTCGGTGATGGGGATGAGCATGGCTTGCACGGGGGCCAACCAGATGGGGAAGGCTCCAGCAAAGTGTTCAATCAATACCCCGAAGAACCGCTCGATGCTGCCCATCAGGGCGCGGTGGACCATGTAGGGGCGGTGGTGCTGCCCATCCTCACCGACGTATTCCAGGGCAAACCGCTCGGAAAGGTTGAAGTCGAACTGAATGGTGCTGAGTTGCCAGGCCCGGCCCAGGGCATCGTTGACCTTCAGGTCAATCTTTGGCCCATAGAAGGCTCCCCCGCCTTCGTCCACGTCGTAGGGGAGGTGGAGGGTTTCGACGGCGCGGCGGAGTGCCTCGGTGGCTTCGTCCCACCTGGCTGGATCACCGACGTATTTTTGCGGTCGGGTCGAGAGGTAGGCTTTGATGTCGGTCAACCCCAGGGTGCGCAGGACGAAGAGGGAGAATTCGAGCGCGCTGCAAATTTCCTCTTCAATCTGGTCGGGGCGGCAGAAGATGTGGGCGTCGTCCTGGGTGAACCCGCGCACCCGCGGCAGGCCATGCAATACACCGCTCCGTTCGTAGCGGTAGACGGTGCCAAACTCGGCGTACCGGATGGGCAGGTCGCGGTAGGAGCGAAGATGGCTCTGATAAATCTGGATATGGAACGGGCAGTTCATCGGTTTGACGTAGTAGGGTTCGCCTTCGATGTCCATCGGGGAATACATGTTTTCCTTGTAGAAATCGAGATGGCCCGATGTTTCCCAGAGCCGCGCCCGCCCGATGTGGGGGGAGAAAACCCATTCGTAGCCGTGGTCCAGGTGGGACTGGCGCACGAAATCTTCGATGAGGACGCGCACCATGGCTCCCTTCGGGTGCCACAATATCAGCCCCGCACCCACCTCTTCGGAGACGCTGAACAAGTCCAGCTCTTTGCCAAGCCGGCGGTGGTCGCGTTTTCGGGCTTCTTCGAGCTTCCAGAGGTAGTGGTCCAGTTCTGCTTTGCTGGCCCAGGCTGTGCCGTAAATCCGCTGGAGCATGGGGTTGTGCTCGTTGCCGCGCCAGTAGGCCCCGGCGATGCTGAGGAGTTTGATGGCATCGGGGGGAATCTGGCCGGTGCGCTCCAGGTGGGGGCCGCGGCACAGGTCTTCGAACGGGCCGTGGCGGTAGGTGGAGATAACCGGGCCATTGGAAGAGGCTTCACCATATTCGTCCTGGCCGCGGGTCAGGCCGTCTATCAGTTCGAGCTTGTAGGGCTGGGCTTTGAAGAGCGTGCGGGCTTCTTCGGCCTCGACCTCGCGGTAGACGAAGGGGTGGTTTTCGCCAATGATGCGGCGCATGCGGGTTTCAATCTCTTCCAGGTCGTCGGGCGACAGGGTGCGGGGAAGGTCAAAGTCGTAGTAGAAGCCATCTTCAATCGGCGGGCCGATGGCGACCTTGCCTTCGGGAAACATTTCCAGGACGGCCTGCGCCATCACGTGCGATGCGGAGTGGCGCAGTTTCTGATACCAGTCGCAGTCGTTCTGGCTATGCTGGTCATTCGGATGCTCTAAAGCCATGCTCTATTACCTCTATAATATTAAGTAGCATTATGAATTGCTGAGATTGCTTTTCTTTGCGTATTTGCTGGCGGCCTATCACTCATCACTGAACACTCGTCGCTGGTATTCAAGCCTGCGCCTATTTTACCAGAACTATGACTTCGTCATGTTCGATGCGAACCCCAAGGACGCCCCGGCCCTGCGCTTGCATCTGGTCATTGATCTGGTCTTCCAGGGTGTTGACCAGGTCCTGGAAGGAAAGGAGGTATCCCAACGGACCCTCAAGGGATGGTTCCAGGGCGACCACCCGGTCTCCGTAGACCTCCAGCCGGAATCTTGCGCGGTTCCGGCTGCCGTAGGCATACAGGTCGGCCACCACCCACCCCGGCTGAAAGTCCACTGTGACATCTTCAATCGGGTCCAGAGCATCAGGATTGGCCGCAAGGTAGGCGTTGACCTGGTTTTCGGTCAGGCGCATCTCGCCGGAGGGCAGCGAGGCGATGGCTTCTGGCAATACCTGGGTGGCCTGGAGTTGGGCGCTTTCGCGGAGGTCACCGGCTCCCTCTCCCTGGTGGAGGCTCACGTTCTTTATCATTTCCCTGGCAACGTAGTCTCCCACCCCTGGACGAACCAGTCCGAGGTAGCCCCCGACCAGAAAAGCCACCAGCGCCCCCACCAGGACGGGGAGGCTCATACAGGAAGTTCGGCTCCTGCGAGGAGGAGGGGAACGGCGCAGGTTGGGCATCGCTCGTGTGCTCCGCTGGTGGGAAGCCATGCGGCTCCCGCTCAAGAATATGCTACAATGGTAGCATTGCGATAGGGCATTGTCAAGGGTTAAGAAAGAGAAAACTATGCTGACCACACAGGAAATTATGGCGATTCTCCCCCATCGGTATCCCTTCCTCCTGATTGACCGGGTGCTGGAGATGGAACCCGGCGTGCGGGCGGTTGCGGAGAAGATGGTCACCATCAATGAGCCATTTTTTCAGGGGCACTTTCCGGAGCAACCGATTATGCCGGGGGTGCTGATTATCGAGGCGATGGCTCAGGCCGGAGCCGTGGCGGTGTTGAGCTTGCCGCAGTATCAAGGAAAACTGGCCTTCTTGCGGGGGTGGACAAGGTCCGCTTCCGTCGTCCGGTGCTTCCCGGAGACACGCTTCGCCTGGAGGTAACCTTGGAGAAGATTCGTCG
>JAAUSY010000254.1 GCA_012032475.1 Chloroflexaceae bacterium | reverse complement strand
TTCCGTTTCAATCCTCAGTGATGGATTAAGCGAGGCTCGAACTCAGCGCTCGAAACCGCAGTAGTCATCAAAAACGACGTTTCAATCCTCAGTGAGGATTAACAGAGGCTCGAACTGCCCCCCTCGCGGACCCCTTTCCAATGCCCAGATTATAGCACGAATCGAGCGCCCCGGCAAGAGTCACGAAAAACGAACTTGACAGAACATGAAAAACCACGATATACCCCTTCCCAATCAGATCGAGCGACCCCCAGGATTCGACCCCATGCTTCGCCGCTCGATTCCTCCCGGTTGACCGCCCCGCCGGACACCCCCATCCCCCCTGGAGCGGCTCGTCACGCATCACCCATCACCGGCATAACCAGAAAGCGACACGTGACGAAATCACCGCCTCAAAAACACCCCATCAAACGCTCAAATACCCCTCATCAATCGCCGTCGCCGACAAACCAGACCCACTCGCCCCATACAACGTCCCAAGCGTATGGAACGAATTCAACTCCTTCATATAATTCGCCCGCTCCAGCGCCGCCGGCTCCGAAACCGCCCGATGACTCATCCGCCCCTGCATCTGCTGGATAGACACATACTCCTTCTCACCCATCCAAGCCTCCAGATCCCCCAGAATCTCCCCGGCCCGACCAGCCCCATACCGCAACAGCGCCGACGTCGTCATCGCCACACTCGCCCCCGCCATCACCACCTTCAACACATCCGACGCCGTATGCACCCCACCCGACGCCGCCATATCCACCTTCGTCCTCCCATAAAGCAACGAAACCCAACGCAGCGGAAGGCGCAAATCATTCGACGTACTCAAAACCAGATTCGGAACCACCTCATCCGCCTCCAGATCAAAATCGGGCTGATAGAACCGATTGAACAGCACCACCCCCCGCGCCCCGGCCTCCTCCAACCGGCGCACCAGATGCGGCAGCGCCGTAAAAAACGGACTCAACTTCACCGCCACCGGTATCCGCACCCTGGAACACACCTCGCGCACCAACTCAACATACCGATCCTCCTGCTCCGCGCTCGAAGTCTCCGGATTCGTCACCAGAAAATACGTATTCAACTCCAGCGCATCCGCCCCGGCCTGCTCAATCCTCTGAGCATAATCAACCCAACCCCCCGACGAAGTCCCATTCAAACTCCCAATCACCGGAATACCCACCGCCTGCTTCAGCCGGGCAACCTCCTCCAAATACCCATCAGGCCCCACCTGATACGACTGAAAATCCGGAAAATAACTATTCACCTCCACAAACGTATGCTGCCCCTGCGTAATATAATGCGCCAACTCCTGACTCTCGTGGCGAATCTGCTCCTCAAAGAGCGAATACATCACCACCGCCGCAACCCCCGCATCCTCAAGCTGGCGCACCGTATCCACCCGCTTCATCAAAGGCGACGCCGAAGCCACCAGCGGGTTCTTCAACCGCAACCCCAGATACATCGTCGTCAAATCCACTGTCATATCTCCTGACCTTTCATCATACACCAGAACATCCACCCTCGAACCAACAACCGTTCAACCGCCCGGCCCAAACCCCCAGGAAAAGCGCAACCAGACCCGGCCCCGCCCCCCTCCAAACCACCACCCCGGCCGGGGGCACAACCTCCTGTGCCCCCCATCACCACCCCCGAACCGCGAACGGACCCACCTCAAAAAAGAACCCCTTGAAACAGCGCGAAAAGACCGACCACCCCCGGCCTACCCCTTCGGCGCATACGCCGCAACCAGATTCTCATACAACTTCCAGCGACTATTCACATCCTCCTGAGCCAACCGCATCAACATCTCAGCCCGCTCCTCATCATTCTGCACCAGAACCTTATAGCGAGTCTCATTATACGCATAATCCTGCAACGGAATACTCGGAGCCTTCGAATCGAGCCTCAGCGGATTCAGCCCCTGCCCCACCAGATCCGGATGAAACCGATAGAGCGGCCAGTAACCAGCCTGCACCGCCAATCGCTGCTGCTCCAACCCCTTGCGCATATTAATCCCATGGGCAATACAATGCGTATACGCAATCACCAGCGACGGACCACCATACGCCTCAGCCTCCTGAATCGCCAGCAACGTCTGGCGATCATCATACCCCATCGCCACCCGCGCCACATACACATACCCATAGGCCATCGCAATCATCCCCAAATCCTTCTTCGCCGTATTCTTCCCCTGCGCCGCAAACCGAGCCACCGCCCCTCGCGGCGTCGCCTTCGACGACTGCCCCCCCGTATTCGAATACACCTCCGTATCCATCACCAGCACATTCACATCCTTGCCCGACGCCAGCACATGGTCCAGCCCACCATACCCAATATCATAGGCCCAACCATCGCCCCCCATAATCCACACACTCTTGCGCACCAGATAATCCGCCAGACTCAGCAAATCCCTCGCCCGCGGATCCGCATCCCTCAGCGCCTCCAACTTCTGCTTCACCTGAATCACCCGCTCGCGCTGCGCCCGGATACCGGCCTCGCTCGACTGATCCGCCTGCAACACCTCCTGCACCAGCGCATCCCCAAGCTCACTGGCAAAATGCTGCACCAACTCACGGGCATACTCCTGATGCTTATCCACCGTCAGGCGCATCCCCAAACCAAACTCCGCATTATCCTCGAACAGCGAATTCGACCAGGCCGGCCCGCGACCCTCGCGATTCCTCGTCCACGGCGTCGTCGGCAAATTCCCCCCATAGATAGACGAACACCCCGTCGCATTCGCCACAATCATCCGGTCGCCAAACAACTGCGAAATGAGCTTCACATACGGCGTCTCACCACACCCGGCACACGCCCCGCTAAACTCAAACAGCGGTGTCAACAACTGCGACGTCGCCACCGTACTCGTATCCAGCGTCAGGCGGTCCGGCTCCGGCAGTGTCAGGAAAAAGTCCCAATTCGCCCGCTCGCGCTCGCGGATAGGCAACTGCTCAACCATATTAATCGCCTTCAACCCCGCCTGCTGCTTATTCTTCGCCGGGCAAACCTCCACACACAGCCCACAACCGGTACAATCCTCCGGCGCAACCTGGAGCGTAAACCGCTTATCCGGGAAAAACTTCTTGAACGCCGCACGCGTATCCGTCGAAAGGAACCCCTCCGGTGCCCCGCCCAACAAACTGGCATCATACACATTCATCCGAATCACCCCGTGCGGACACACAAACGCACACTTCCCGCACTGAATGCACACATCCGGGTCCCACGCCGGAATTTCGAGCGTCACATTGCGCTTCTCCCACTGCGTTGTACCCGTCGGAAACGTCCCATCAACCGGCAGCGCACTCACCGGCAGCGACTCACCCTCGTGAATCATCATCGGAGCCAGCACCTTGCGCACAAACTCCGGCGCCTGGTCCGAAACCGGCGGGCGGCGGCGAAACGTACTCGTCACCTGGTCAGGCACCCGAACCTCGTGCAAATGCGCCAGCGAATGGTCAACCGCCTCAAAATTCTGCTGGACCACCGCCTCCCCAAACTTACTATACGTCTTCTTAATCGCCTTCTTAATCTGCTCAATTGCCTGATCTCGCGGCAGCACCCCGCTGATCGCAAAGAAACACGTCTGCATAATCGTATTGATGCGGGTCCCCATATGCGCATTCTTTGCCACCTCATACGCATCAATGACAAAGAACTTGAGCTGCTTCTCAATGATCCCCGCCTGCACCTCACGCGGCAGATGCGCCCACACCTCGTCCGGCCCATAGATACTGTTCAGCAAGAAAATAGACCCTGGGCGAGAATACTTCAGCACATCGAAACGTTCCAGGAACGAAAACTGGTGGCAGGCCACAAAATCCGCCTGATTGACCAGATAGTGCGCCTTGATAGGGTCCGGCCCAAAGCGCAGGTGCGAAACCGTCACCGCCCCCGACTTCTTCGAGTCATAGACAAAATACCCCTGCGCATAATTATCGGTCTCCTCACCAATAATCTTGATCGAATTCTTGTTTGCGCCAACGGTCCCATCCGCTCCCAGACCCCAGAACACGCACCGGACCGTCTTCTCGCTCTCAATGTTCAAGAACGGATCGAAGTTCAAGCTCGTATAGGTCACATCATCCTGGATACCGATGGTGAAATGGTTCCTGGGGCTTTCCTTCTTCATCTCATCGAAAACCGCCTTCGCCATCCCAGGAGTAAAGTCTTTGGACGAAAGACCATAGCGCCCCCCGAACACCCGCGGCATCTGGCTGAACGCCGCAGCGCCCATCGCAAAACCCTCCGCCAACCCCGTAATAACATCCTTATAGAGCGGCTCACCACTTGCGCCCGGCTCCTTGGTGCGGTCCAGCGTTGCCACCGTCTTGACCGTCGCCGGCAGCGCCCGCACAAAATGCGCCGGAGAGAACGGGCGATAGAGTCGCACCTTCAACACCCCGGTCTTTTCTCCCTGCTGGTTCAAGAAGTGCGACGTCTCCTCCGCCGTATCCGCCGCCGAACCCATCACCACCATGACCCGGTCGGCATCGGGCGCACCCACATACTCGAACAGGCGATACTGCCGCCCGACAATGCTGGCAAACCGATCCATCACCCCTGCACAATATCCGGGCACGTATCGTAATACGCATTCACCGTCTCACGAGCCTGGAAGAACGCATCGGGATTCTGCGCCGTGCCACGAGCACCGGTCGGTCGGGCGTCATCGCACGGGCGCGGTGCTCCTGAATCTTCTCATGATTCAGTCACGCGCCCACAAATCATC
>JAAUSY010000071.1 GCA_012032475.1 Chloroflexaceae bacterium | reverse complement strand
CGCTTGAGCGCCAGCAGTTCATCCCATCGCCGCAGCAGGCATCCCGTTCCCGGTCCGTGTCGTGAATCGCCGCGGCGACGGTCGAGAATCCGGGCGGCACCTTTCCGCTGCGTGCGGTCGCCGCGGCCAACCCGTACCGACCCATCAGGCTTGCGTAGGTCTCGACGGGAGCGGGAGAGCGACCGCAGAAACCGCGGGGACCGCGGAGGCAGGCGCAGCAACGGGTTCGGGGGCTATCACCGAGGCAATGGCGGCCATCGAGCCGACCACCAGCATCACCCGCAAGGTCTGCATCAGCGCAACCAGACGTGTGTCCCCCTTCAGGTCATCGCTGACGGCCGACATACCGGCTGGTCCCCCGCCGGGGAGCACACTGAGCATTGCCGTTGCCAGGTCAATCTGCCCCAGGCGCGAGAGCAACACCCCGCTGGCGACACTGAGGAACAGCACCCCCACCAGCGTGATGAGGACCGCCAGCCAGCTCCGCATCAGCATCACCAGCGCATCGGGCGTCAGCGCCACGCTCATCACGCTGCCGATGATGGCCTGAGAGGTAAGCACTGCCTGGCCCGGCAGGCTGACGTTTTCAGCATGGACACACGCCATCACCCCCGCCACGGCCATCGGGCCGAGGAACCAGGCGGCGGGGAAACCAGCCGCAGCCAACCCCCACCCCACCCCGACCGAAAGAACGCTCAGCACGCTCCAGAACAGGATTGCCTGCCGCGCTGCCTTGCCGGGCCAGGGCATCATCCGGGAGGTTTGTTGGAGTAGCTCAAAGAAATGGGTCATTCAATCAATCAAATCAATGCCAATACCAATACTAAAGGGGGCTTCTCCGGGTTCGGGCCGCGTGTCGTGTCCGGGCAAGGCGGGGACCGAACGAATACGGTGGGTGGTGGGTTGCAAGCAGCCTGACGAGCGTGAGCAGCGTGGTGCGCGAGAGCGACGTGGTATAGCCACCTCTGGTGGTTCTGCCGGGCCGGGCAAGGAAGGAGCGAGAAAGAAGACCCGCTGCCCGCAGTGGGCTTGAGATGGCTATACCGATACCGGACCATACCATACCTGCATCGAGGTTATTTGGTTTCGCGGTAGAGCACGTGCCGGCGCACGAGCGGGTCGTAGCGCCGCAGTTCGATGCGGTTGGGGTCGTTGCGGCGGTTCTTCTCCGTCGTATACTGGTGACCGCTTTCGGTGCTCTTCAGCTTGATAACGATACGATTGCCCTTTTTGCTTGCCATAGAGTTCTCCTTCGAAGACTATCCGTTACGAATGCCACGAGACGAATACCTGAATTGAATAGGGAATGACGAAAGACCGGTTGCCATGCCTGGCTGAGCGCCTGATCAGAGTCCAAACAGGCCCCTCAAGAGCGCCACAATGGTGCCCCCAAGCACCAGGCCAACAAGCACCAGCAGCACAATAACCGCCACCAGCGGTATCAGGATAACGTAGAGCGCCTTGTCTCTGGGCAGGTTCATCCCGGCCTGGATTCCC
Organism: Chloroflexaceae bacterium; assembly: GCA_012032475.1. Classification (GTDB taxonomy): domain Bacteria; phylum Chloroflexota; class Chloroflexia; order Chloroflexales; family Chloroflexaceae; genus JAAUSY01. The sequence goes on along the minus strand of JAAUSY010000071.1, from coordinate 18,798 downwards.
AGATAGGTCAGAAACAGGTTGTAGCAAAAAAGCACCAGTTTGACCGGAGCCATCACCCAGGCGAAGATGCCCAGAGAAAGCATTATCGCGATGGACATGAGCACGGCCAGTGGGGCCCAGTAGAGTGAGATATCAAAGGCCAGTTCTCCAAACTTGCCTGTTGCCTTGAAGAGACTGGTCGCAATGAGGTAGACAACCCCAAGGAAAATGGCAAATGCCACGATGGTCAGACCGACATTTCCAATCACGCTCGCAATCAACCCGACAGCCTCCGCCTTCGCCATCGTTGCGCCAATGGCTCCAAACACGCCAGACAGCGCCGCGCCAATCGAAACATAGATGACAGCCCAGGTCAGGTTGTCCGTCTCATACTTCTCGAACGTTCCCGTAGATGGCTTCGTCAGGACATCTACACTTCCCTTGACCATTTTCAGAATCATTATCCTCACCTCTCATTCTGCTACGGCTGTGACGACGCCTTGCTCCATTATACACTACATGCATGATGCTGACGCAAAGCCGCTGCTAGCTCCTGGGGTTGCACCACCGCGTTGCCGAACTTCCGCACCGTCAGCGCGGCGGCGGTATTCGCAAGATGGGCCACAACCAGCGGGTCCAGGCCGGACACGAGCGCCAGCGTCGCCACCGCAATGAACGTATCACCAGCGCCGGTGGTGTCATACACATCACTGACATTCACCGCCTCAAGCCGAACATAGCCGGTTTCATCGCTCACCATCGAAAGCCCATCCGGGCCGCGGGTGACGATGACGAGCCGGGCCCGGAGCTTTGCCCGAAGCTGTTCTAACCCCGCCCGGTACTCTGCTTCGGTGCGCAGGGCCACACCGAGCGCCGCCGCAGCTTCGACATTGTTGCACCGGAACAGGTCTGCTTCTCGGTAGTAGTGGGAATTTCCCTGGGCATCAACGGTCAGCAAGACGCCATGCTGCTGGCACAGGTTGCGGATCGTGTCCACCACCTCTGAGGTCAGCAACCCAAGCCGATAATCAGAACACAGGACGGCATCAACGGACGGGATATAGTCGGCCAGAATCGCACAAACCCGCTGCTCATCAACCGGTGCAAGCGGGCGGTGGTCCACCCGGTCGAGGCGGGCAACCTGCTGCGGGAGGCGCGGGGGGGCATGCGCCAGGATACGCGTTTTGGTCGTGGTGGGGCGATGGGCCTCAGCGGTGATGACCCCGTCCGCGGCGATACCATCGCGCTGGAGCGCTTCCAGCACTTGCTGACCCTCCGCATCATCCCCCACGATTCCCACCTGGGTAGCGCGGCTCCCCAGGGAGACCATGTTGTGGGCGGGGTTGGTCGCAGCCCCAAGAATGACCTCGCGGTGCATCAGTTCAAGCACCGGTATCGGGGCCTCTCGCGAGAGGCGCGTTGCCTGCCCATAGAGGTATTCATCAAGCGAGATATCGCCAACGACCAGGATATGCTTTCCGGCCAACCCCGCAACCAGTGCCGCCGCATCAGCGTGTTCCACCTGTATCATAGTTCTAGATTATCACTTCGAGGTTTCACTCCGCCCCCGACCCGGAAAGCGCGGTCGCGACCCCCAGGCTCAGGTAGACGCCCCCTACCAGACGGTGCTGCCCGCGCCCGGACCACCAGCTGCGCTTCAGGCGGTGTCCGATGCTCCCCGCAAGGAGCGCATACAGGCTATCGCTGACGATGCCCATTGCCACGAACAGACAACCGAGCAGCAGCAGTTGCCCGGCCACTGTGCCCCTGGAGGGGTCGGTAAACTGCGGCAAAAAAGCAAAGAAAAAGAGCGCCACCTTCGGGTTGAGGAGATTCACCACTACCCCCTGCCAGAAGATGCGAGAGCGCTTCCGGGGGGCTGGGGGAGGACCTTGCTGGTGCTCCGGTGGTTCCCGTTCGCGGAGTTTCTGGATGCCCAGGTAGACCAGGTAGGCTGCTCCCAGATATTTGAGGGCCGCGAAGGCTAGCGACGATGACACCAGCAGCGCCGACATACCAAGCGTTGCCGCGGCCACATGAAAGAGCGAACCAACCCCGATGCCAAGCGCAGAGACGACCCCCGCTCCCCGGCCCTGGTCCACGCTGCGGGTCACGATATAGAGCACCGCCGGGCCGGGCGTCAGCAGGAGCACCACCGAGGTGAGCAGAAAGAGCGCAAAGGTCGGGTGTTCAATCATCGGGAACCTCCTCAGAATACCTTCCTCCAGAGGAAAGCACCGGCTCATAGCTCAGAAACAACCCTTCTTCTCCGGACCCGAACCGGCGAGAAACACGCTCCACCTCGCCATCGGGGTAGCGTTCGCGCACCACCTCCAGTTCCTCTTTCCGCTCCGGGAGAAAGATAAACACCGGACGGCGACCGTCGGGGATTGCCGGCAGATGGTCGGGGGAAGTGAGCGGTTCGTGGATATCCTCACCGGTCGTTTCCGGTGCCAGGAAGGTAATGGTCGGAAATTTGAAGAACATCCGCGGGCCCCGAAGAAATAGACATGCACCGGGTCGGGCTGCGCCGCAAGGTAGTGCCCCATCTCGGTGGCGACCTCAGTGTTCAGCCAGCCAAAGTTATTGCGCGGGGTATACACCTGGAAATAGAAATGGACATTCCACAGCGCCAGCACCCCTACCGCCGCCGCCCCCATGTCGTAGACGTTCAGCCGAGGCAGCGCCAGCGCCCACCGCAAAACCCGCACCATCTCGACCAGCGCCAGCGCTATCGTCAGGCACAGGGTCGGGGCACTCGTGACATAGCGTGGGCTTTCTGGCGGGTCTCGCAGCAGCATCCCCCCGAAGACCACCGTCCCCACGATCCACGCCAGGAGGAAGAAGGCTTCCTTCTGTTGCCAGCGAGCCAGCAGGAGCACCACCCCGAACACAAACAACACGGAGGAGGCCGGGTCCAGCAGCGGCATATCCAGGCTGTATTGGGCACTCTTGCTGGCTGGAATGACCGTGAACGCACCAAACGAATTCCATGCCTGGTCTGCCACAATCTGGAGGAGGCTCCGGCCCTCCGCCTGCTGCTTCTCCAGCCAGCCACTCTGAAAAACCCCGACCACGGCGAGCCGCGCCCCGTAGCTGTCCGGGTGTTTCAAGTAGTGGTGCAGCAGGGGACCGAACGCCAATACACACCCCGCCACGAAAACCACCAGGTGCCAGCGCAGCCGCAGCAGGTGGGCGCGATTGAATACTGCCTGGTGGGCCAACATCAGGGCCACCAGCACAAACAACAACCGCGACCCCATGTAGAAATGCTGCGCCAGGCCAAGCGCCACTCCCGCCAGCGCAAAGCTGAACATTCGCCGTGTCCGGAAGCCGTGGAACAGCGCAGCAAAGACGACCAGTGCCAGGCACGGGTCTACGATGTTGTTGAGCGCGTTGCGGCTGTAGTGCAGGTGAAAGTGAAAGACGGTCAGCAGCCCGGACGCGACAAACGCCACCGGACGGCCATAGAGCGGGCGGGCGAACCCATAGAGCATGGGGATGGTTGCGGCCCCGATGATGACGGAGATGGTCCGCAGCCCGGCCACTGTGTCGCCAAAGAGCTTCAGCGACAGCGCCTGGAGAAAAAACCATAGGTGGGGGTGCGAAAGCCAGCCCGTGGCGAAGGGGTCGGTCACTTCGCCGGAGATGATTTTCCGCGCAATCCACCCCATCGCTGCCTCATCACCCGTCAGGTTGCCCGGAATAGTCCCAAGCGACACCTGCCGCAGGAACAGACCCACTGTAGTCAGGGCGGCCACCAGCACCACTTCCCACATTGCCACCGGGACATCATATGCCCCCTCACCGGGCGGAGCGTCCGATGGTGGCGGGTTCTTTTTCGGCAGCACCCGCACCTCCCGATGAAAGAACCCTTTCTGAAAGATGAACGGCATATCGCGGTTTTCGGTCTGGCGCTGGAGTTCTGCTGGCGGTGCGGGAGTGGCCGCCAGCGCAGGATGGGACGAGAGCAACGCCGACGTGGACGGCTCACGCACCAGCCACCAACCAGCCAGAAAGCCGGCTATCCCCCCGGCCCACGCCGCGAGGGTCGGCCAGGGCAACATCTCTGGCCGGGTATGGAGCCAGAACGCCGCCGCGCCGCTCCCAACCCCAGCAATCATCAGCACCACCCCAACCGGCGAGCGCCGCAGGATGGAGCGGATACGGCCTGTCACTCCGGGTTTCCTGAACCCCTCCTCTGCCGACCGAGCCCAGACCACCAGACCGAGAAACATCACCGCTGCCAGACCAAGCAAAGCCCACCCGCTCACCAGGTGCGGAGGCCTTGTGAGCAACCAGCGCTGACCTGCCCAAGCCAGACCGAGTGTTCCCCCAAACAGAAGCATTGCCCCAATGTGTTGCCATTTCCCACTCATTTCGGTTCATCCCTCACCGCTGTGGTTGATTGGTTGGTTGTTTCTACATCTGGTCGTGCTTCCCGAACGATTGATTGTCTCCCAGTATAGCACAACCGGCGCTTTCTGGGGGAATATGCCACCTGACATACCGGCAATTCAGCCATCTGGCTGATGGCGCAAGGATGTCTTTCCCCTATACTGCTTTCAGGAGGAATTCAGAAGACCGCCAAACCAACCACCAATGAAGCCAGGCGGTCTTCAACTCCGACGGTCTGACAGGCCACCAGGGCCTGTCAGATTGCTCATACGCCTATCAAGCAAAACGACGAAGAAGAGCCTTTCTTGAGTGCTGGCTCTCGGCGATAACCTGACCAGAAAACTCACAAAGCAGTGTATAATACAGGCACACGCTGTAGAAACATCCAGAAACCGAACAAGGCCAGGCAGTATGACGCAGGACTGGCAGATCATCCGTCAGGTCCTCAACCGGCAGCTTGCCAGTTCTGCGGTGTCCGGTTCTGTATCCTGCTGCGGTCCTCAACCATCCACCCATCTACGCGACACCAGAGACCGGTACACCAGCCTGGAAACTTGGAGCAGGGAAAGGCCAGAAGCAAAACGTCTGGTGCAGGCATGCATGATCGATGACCCACCAGGCCGTTTGCATCGTCAAGTTTGTTGTTTGTTGTGAGGAGGGACCAGAGGCGTTATGACTGATTCGATGAGCGTCACCGAGGTGCAGGGGTTGGTTCGAGAAGGATGGGCGGCTCTGCACGCAGGGGACACCTACCAGGCCCGCAAATACTTTCGCCAGGCAACCGAGCAGGATGGAGCAAACATTGAGGCATGGGTGGGGTTGGCCGATTCGGTGCTGCCCTATCAGGAAAAACAGGAATACCTGCGACGGGCCCTGGCGTTGAACCCATCCCATGCGGAGGTACGAACCAGGTTGGACGATGTGGAACACCGGTTGGCAGCAGGTGAGGTTCTGTCCCCACGCCAGCCGGCCCGCACCGCTCCGCCCCCGCTGGCCGCAGAAGCCCCCGCACCATCGCCAGCGACCAACCCGCCAGCCACCGAAGCCACGGAGGTCGAGCGAACCTTCTGCTACCGCCACCCCGACCGCGAGACGGGTTTGCGGTGTACCCAGTGTGGGACGGCTATCTGCACCGAGTGTGCGAGACCCGCGTTCGTGGGTCAGCTCTGCCCGGACTGTGCCCGCGAACGGCGTCAGCCCAACTACCAGGTCACCCCTGGTATCCTGGCCGTCGCTGCGGCGGTGTCGCTCGTGATGTCCACGATGATCAGCCTTCTGGTGCAATGGTTCTTTGGGGGAGCCGGATTCTTTTTCATTATCGCCCTGCTGATTGCCCCGATGGTGGCTCGCCTCATGGTGCGGGTGCTGGACTACATCACCCGCGCCGGCGCGGGCGAGCGATGCAGGTGACGGTCGGGGTCAGTATGGTGGCAGGAGCGGTGGTGGCGCTTGCGCTGCTGCTCTTTATCACGACGATGCCGCTTTCGCTCTTGCTGGCAAACCCTTTCTCCCTCCTTCCACTGATTCTGTTTACGGTGATGACGGTGATTACCGCAACGGCGCAGCTGCGCTGAACTATCTGAACTATCTGAATATTACGACCAGGGCTGAGATACCAGGCCATTGCGCCGAAGCTGAAAAGGGAGTGTGACATGATACGGGCAATACGAGGAACGCAAAACCCTCTTGATAGAGTTGAACAAACGCTGCGGCAAAGCATCTTTGGGCAGGACCGCGCCATCGAAAGCCTGATACGCACCCTCAACCGGTCCCAATTCGGGTTTTCGTCGGGCAATTCGCGGAGACCACGGGCATGCTTGCTGTTTCTTGGACCAACCGGGGTGGGCAAAACTGAAACCGTTCGCCGCCTGGCGCAACTCCTGCGCCCGGATGGCGAAGCCTTCTTGAAGATAGACTGTTCGATCTTCAGCCAGGGGCACGAGGTCTCTGCCCTGGTGGGGGCCCCGCCCTCCTATGTGGGGCGCGACCAGAAACCGCTGCTCAACCCGGATATTATCGAGCAGGACAACAGCGTGCTGCTCTTTGATGAAATCGAGAAAGGCCAGTCGGAATTGTGGAACCTGCTGCTCCAGATTATGGAGGATGGGGAAATCCTCCTGCTCAACGGAGGGCGGCGGGTCTCGTTTCACAAGAGCATTCTCATCCTCACCACCAACGTGGGGGCCAAGGAGATGGTGGACTTCCTGGATAAGCGCATCATCGGGTTTCGTACCTCCCACACCGACGTCGAGTCGACCGGGCAGCAAATCTACCAGATTGGCTTTGATGCGCTCCAGCGGGTCTTCTCGCCGGAGTGGATCAACCGCCTGGACGAGATTATCGCCTTTCGCCCGCTCTCCAGCGATATCCTGCGCCAGGTGCTCGACCGGATGATTGCCGAGAGCAACGAGCAATATTTGCGCCACGGTATCCACGTCGAACTGACCACAGAGGCCAGAGAATACTTTCTGGAAAAGGGCTTCGATTCGCGCTTTGGGGCCCGCCCCCTGCGCCAATGTCTGCTCAAATACCTCGATGCTCCCCTGGCCGACATGCTAGCGTCGGGGGGTATCCCATCGGGGAGCCGCGTCTCCGTCGTCGCAACGGGCACCGACCGCTATGGCGAGGCGCTGGAGTTCTACTATGAGTCGGCTCCGGAGTTGCTCAAACAGGCAGCAGCCCTGCGGGCCGCCGAGGTGGGTGGTCCGTCGCCGGGCAAAGACCCGCAGATGCCCAGTGTGAGCCTGAGCAGCGAGCGGGCCGGAACCCTCGAAAGCACCGCTACCAGCGGCTCTATCGGGGTGCGGGGACCCTACCTCACGCCGCACCGCCATTCGTAATACGAAACTTTCAGTATTTTTTCCTGTTTTTATTAGAATTATTGACAATACCACGACTTCCTGCTATACTCCGGAGGGAACCCAAAGGAGTGTTGTATGGAAGTTCCTGGTTTTTCTGCGACGAGTCCTGCCCTTCTGGTGCTCCAACACATCGGGAGGAAAGGGACCACCACCATCAAAGAGTTAGAACAGGTGCTTGGCGTCAGCACCACGGCGGTGCGCGAACATGTGTCCCATCTTCAATCGCAAGGTCTGGTTGCAGCCAGCATGGTTCGGTATGGCCCCGGTCGTCCTCGCCACGTCTATACCCTGACCGAAAAGGCCCAGCGGCTGTTTCCCAAAAAATACGACCGGCTGATTCACCTCCTGCTGCAAGAAATCTCGGCGGAAGAAGGGCCAGAGAAGGTAGACTACCTGATGCAGCGGGTCAGCACCCGCCTGGCGTGTGAATATGCCACGCGCATTTGCAGCGATGATATTCAGATGCGGCTGAAAGAACTCCGCACCATGCTCGAAGACCAGGGTGTCCCTTCGGAGGTGCCGCCTTCAGGCTCAGACCTTTCCATCTTCTCCTGCCCCTACCTCGATATCGCCCAGGAGCACGCGGAGGTCTGCGCGATGGAACGCCAGATGTTCGAACAGGTGCTCGGAAAAAAATTGACCCAGAAACATTCGATTCGCGAGGGCCATTTTCACTGCTGCTTTACCATTGATTGACCGATTGACCGATTGACCGATTGACTGATTGACTGATTGACTGATTGACTGATTGACTGATTGAACTGGAGAGGAGATGATACCGTATGACCGGTGAACTGGTTGTGAAAGATGTCTACGTTACCGTCGGAACCGAGCAAATTCTCAATGGGGTCAACCTGGTGGTGCGTCCGGGCACCGTCCACGCCATTATGGGCCCCAACGGCAGCGGGAAATCTACCCTTGCCAACACCATCGCCGGGCACCCCGGCTACACCGTCACCAGCGGCGAAATCTGGTATCAGGGGCAGAATATTCTGGAACTGGAGCCGGACGAGCGGAGCAAACTGGGTATCTTCCTGGCCTTCCAGTATCCTGTTGCGGTGCCCGGCGTGACGGTAGCAAACTTCTTGCGGGCCGCGCTCAACGCCCACCGCGCCGTCGAGGGCACCGACCCGAAAGAGACTGCGGTCCCCATCCCCGAATTCCGCACGATGCTGCGCGAAGGGATGCAAAGGCTCGAAATGGACCAGGCGTTTGCCCGGCGCTACCTGAACGATGGTTTCAGCGGTGGCGAAAAGAAGCGGCTGGAAATCCTCCAGATGTCCATGCTCAAACCGGGTCTGGCCGTTCTGGACGAAACCGATTCGGGGCTGGATATTGACGCCCTGAGAATTGTTGCCAATGGGGTCAATAGCCTGATGGCGCTGACGGCCCAGAGCGCTCCCAATGCGCGGATGAGTGCCCTGGTGATCACCCACTACCAACGGCTGCTCAACTACATCAAGCCCGATGTCGTCTCGATTATGATGGATGGGCGGGTGGTCCGCGAGGGCGGGCCAGAGCTGGCGCTTGAGCTTGAGGAAAAAGGCTACGACTGGATACGCGGGGAAGTGGTGGCTCATGGTGAATAGCGGAGGTAGCGTGAATAGCGTGGATAGAACGGATAGGATAGCGCGTATGGATACCCACCTCAACCACCCTTTTCCTCCCCTTCAGGCATTGACCAGTGCGCACCTTGAGGCAGCGGCGCGGGCGAATGGCGAGCCGGAGTGGCTCGTGCAGCGGCGCAAAGATGCCTGGGAATGCTTCAGCCACGCGGCCCCGCCGGAGTGGCGGCGCACCAACCTGAAAGGGCTGGAACCGGAAACCATCGAGCCTTTCGCGGCTCCACAGGGCACCGGCATTCTCTGGGACGAAACCCTGGCCGAACGCGGCATCATCTTTTCCTCACTGACCGCTGCCGTGCGCAGCCACGAGTCCCAGGTGCGGGCGACCCTGGGCACGGCCATTGACCCCCTGCGCCACAAGTTTAGCGCGTTGCGGGCGGCCCTCTGGCAGGATGGCATCTTTCTCTTCGTCCCCGATAACGTGTCCCTTGATATCCCGCTGCGGGTGTGCTATATCCTGGCCGATGGCAGCCGCGCCATCTTCCCCTATTCCCTGGTCGTCCTGGGGCGGGGAGCGAAGGTCGCCTTTATCGAAGAATTCACCTCGCACGATGCCCCGGCGCCGGCCCTGGCCGCGCCAACCACCGAAATCTTCCTGGGCGAAGGAAGCTCCCTCCAGTTTGCCAGCATCCAGCAGTGGGGAGCCAACGTCTACCATATCGGCGGCCAGAGCCAGGTATTCGACCGCGACGCCACGAGCACCTGGGTTTCGATTGCGCTGGGCGGGCAGGTGCAGCATATCGAGGCAGAAGCGCACCTGCGGGGCGCCGGAAGCTCCCTCACCTGGCACGGCGCGACCTTTGCTCGCAAGCAGCAACGGTTGCTCACGGCCCCGCTCCTCCGCCACACCGGGGTGCACACCGAAAGCCACCTGGATTTTCGGACCATCGTTCACGAAAGCGGGTACAGCGTCTTCGATGGGATGATTACCATTGAGCACGCATCGCGGGGGACGGTCACGCGGTTGGAAGAGCATTCCATCCACCTCTCCCCCGGTGCCCGCAGCGACTCCATTCCGGGCCTGAAGATTGACACGAACGATGTGGCCCAGGCTGGTCATGCCAGCACCAGCGGGCAGATTGACGAGGAGCAGCTTTTCTATATGCAATCCCGCGGCATCAGCCGGGCAGACGCCATGCGCATGATTGTCACGGGGTTCTTCGAGCCGGTGTTCGATGCGCTCCCCCTGGAAGAAGTGCGCGAATCCCTGTCAGCAGCAGTTGAGGCAAACCTATGAAAAATGCGGTCCAAACCTTTCCCATTTTCGATGTCCTGACCCTGCGGCGGGACTTCCCCATCCTGCACCAGCAGGTCCATGGCAACCTGTTGGCCTTCCTCGATACGGCGGCTTCATCGCAGCGGCCCATGCAGGTTATCGAGTGCCTGAGAGACTACTACTCCCGCTGCCACGCCAATGTCCACCGCGGAGTCTACAAACTCAGCGAAGAAGCTACCCTGGCCTATGAGCGCTCGCGGGGCAAAGTCGCCCACCTGATTGGCGCAGCAAGCCCGCGAGAAGTCATCTTCACACGCAATGCCACCGAAGCCATCAATCTGGTAGCCTATGCCTGGGGGAGCGCCAATGTGCGTGAGGGCGACCGTATCCTCCTCACGATGATGGAGCACCACTCGAACATCGTTCCCTGGCAAATGCTGGCGCAGCGGGTGGGGGCCCACCTGGACTACGTGCGGTTTGACGGGGAGGGGCGGCTCGTCCTGGAAGACCTGGACCACCTGCTCACCGAGCGCACAAAGATGGTCGCGGTCGTCCACCAGTCCAACGCCCTGGGCACGGTCAACCCGGTGCCGGAGATTGCCCGTCGGGCGCACGAGGTCGGGGCGCTGATGCTGGTAGATGGGGCACAGAGTGTGCCGCACATGCCGGTCAACGTCCAGGAGCTTGGGTGCGATTTCCTGGCCGCCAGCGGGCACAAGATGTGCGGCCCGACGGGAATCGGCTTCCTCTGGGGGCAGCGCCATATCCTGGACGCCATGCCGCCTTTCCTGGGGGGTGGCTCGATGATCAAAGTGGTGGAGACAGACACCAGCACCTATGCGGATGTGCCGGTGCGTTTTGAGGCCGGCACCCCGGCCATCGCCGAGGCGATAGCCCTGGGTACGGCTATTGACTACCTGAACGGGGTGGGGTTGGAGAAAATCCACCACTACGAGCACGAGTTGACGGCCTATGCCCTCGACCGCCTCGGTCAAGTAGGGGGGGTGACCATCCACGGGCCGCACACCGTCGAGGCACGAGGGGGCACGCTGATATTCACCATGGAGGGCATCCACCCACACGATATCGCCTCCATCCTGGATGGGGAGGGTATTGCGGTGCGGGCCGGGCACCACTGCACGCAGTTGCTCCACCGCGTGCTTGGGGTGCCCGCAACGACCCGCGCCAGTTTCTATCTCTACAACATTCCTGAAGAGGTTGACCGGCTGGTGGCCGGATTGGAGAAGGTCAAAAAGCTGTTGGAGTAACACACACTATGGACGATTTCTACCGCGAATACATCCTCGAACACTACAAGTATCCGCGCAACCGCGGCACGCTGGAGCACCCGACCATTTCACACGAAGAGACGAACTTTCTGTGCGGCGACACGGTGCGCCTCGATATCCTGGTGGAGAACGAGGTCATTCAGGATATTCGTTTTTCGGGGCAGGGGTGCGCCATCAGTATGGCTTCGGCCTCGATGCTGACCGAAGAAATCAAGGGCCGGTCCGTCGAGGAAGCAAAGGCGTTTAGCAAGGAAGAACTGCTCGACCTCATCGGCATCCCCCTGGACAAAAACCCGATGCGGCTCAAGTGTGCGCTGCTCTCGCTCAAGACGCTCAAGGCCGGGTTGTATGGCGTGGGGGCGATGCAGGACGAGGAGCTGTGAGGTTATTCAGGGGCCGCCGCTGGCCCGGTCGGAAAAAGCAAGCGATTGGACCATGGCCTCATCATGGCATGGTATGAGGGGAGTATATCATTATGGCACCTTCGGAAAAAGTGAAACTCGAATTTGACTACTCGAAGTATGGTTTCCGCCAGGAAGAGCGGTACCTCTATAAATCGCCCCAGGGACTCAACGAGCAGGTGGTGCGCGATATCTCAGGCATGAAGGACGAGCCGGAGTGGATGCTCAAGCGCCGCCTGAAGGCGCTGGAAATCTTTCTCAAGAAGCCCGTTCCCCTGGTGGGCACCTGGGCCAACCCCGACCTGGCCGGGCTGAACTACGACCAGATCCACTACTTTGTGCGGGCCGACGAGCGCCCGCAGCACGATTGGGACGCGGTGCCCCAGGAGATTAAAGATACCTTCGAGCGCCTGGGTATCCCCGAAGCCGAGCGCAAGTTTCTGGCGGGAGTGGGGGCGCAGTATGAAAGCGAGGTGGTCTACCACTCCCTCCGCGACGAGTGGTCCAAGCAGGGCGTGCTCTTCCTCGACACCGACTCCGGCCTGCGCGAACACCCGGACCTCTTCAAGCACTATTTCGGCACCATCGTACCCTCCGCCGACAACAAATATGCCGCCCTGAACACTGCGGTCTGGTCGGGTGGGTCATTTATCTATGTCCCGCCAGGGGTCAAAGTAGAGATACCGCTCCAGGCCTATTTCCGCATCAACGCCGAGCAGATGGGGCAATTCGAACGCACCCTGATTATTGTGGATGAGGGCGCGGAAGCCCACTACGTAGAGGGTTGTTTCCTGGCAGGCGCACGAGTCATAACTTCGGAAGGAGAAAAACTTATCGAACAGATCCAGGCGGGCGACACGGTCCTGACCCACCGGGGACGCTACCGCCGGGTGTATCGCACGATGAGCCGGCCATACCATGGCCCGGTCTATACCCTTCGCTACTGGGGAGATAGTTCACAGAAGCTCCAGGTCACTGAGGAACACCCCTTGCTGGTGGTCCGTCGTGAGCGAGCGAATGAACGCAATCACACCTTCGCCCCCGAATGGGTTGAAGCTGCCAACGTCCGAGTGGGTGATTACCTGGCAATTCCCATTCGTAAACCGGAGCCGACGAACCAGCCTGAACCATCCGTCACGATTCCCATCGGGTCGCAAAAAGGGCTTACGGCCAATCAGCGCACGGTGGTGTTTCCACAGGAACCGGATTTTTACCGCCTGCTTGGATACTACTTTACTGAGGGGCATGTCGAGGACGAACACTATCTGACGCTTTCGTTCCATGCTCAGGAAACGACCTATATCGCCGATGCCATCTCACTCCTGACCCACTATGCGGGCAAGCAACCCATTGTCAATAAGGAGCGGCAGAATGGTCAGACCATCGTCCTGTGCTCAACGGAGATAGCGCGGGCTTTTGCCTATACCTTCGGTTCCACCGGGTACGAGAAACGCGTCCCGGCGTGGGTCGTCCATGCCCCTCCTCAACTCCAGGCAGAGTTTGTCCGAGGGATGTGGTGTGGGGATGGTAGCTATGATGCCAGAAAGAACCTGTTTCGCTTCAACACCATATCACGCAATCTTGCCTATGCCTTCCGCGATATCCTGTTGCAGTTGGGCATCATTGCCTCTGTCAACTATCAGGAACGTCCATCCCCCCGACAACCGATATACACCATCGTCATCGCTTCGCCATACAACCCGCAGTTTGGGGACCTGGTTGGAGTCAGTTCCCCCGCCGGGAGCCTGAGTGGTTCTCCCTTCCATCTCGATGGGGATTACCTGTATGTTCCCATTCGGTCCATCTCCGGGGAAAGGATGGAAACCGACGTGTATAATTTCTCTGTTGAGGAAGATGAGTCGTATGTTGGCGAGGGGGTGGTATCACACAACTGTACGGCACCTGTTTACAGCACCAATTCCCTCCACTCCGCCGTGGTCGAAATCATCGTCAAAAAGGGCGCAAAGTTCCGCTACACCACCATCCAGAACTGGGCCAACAATATCTACAACCTGGTGACCAAACGGGCCGTGGCCTATGAAGAGGCTTCGATGGAGTGGGTAGACGGCAATATCGGCAGCAAGCTCACCATGAAATACCCCAGTGTCTACCTGATGGGCCGCGGCGCACGGGGCGAGGTGTTGAGCGTGGCCTACGCCGGCAAAGGGCAGCACCAGGATGCCGGAGCCAAGATGGTCCACATTGCCCCCGACACCACCAGCCGCATCACCAACAAGTCGGTGAGCAAAGACGGAGGCAAAACGACCTACCGCGGGCTTGCCAGAGTCGAGCAAGGGGCGTACAATTCGAAAGTCAATGTGAACTGCGACGCACTCATTCTGGACGAGCGCTCGGCCAGCGACACCATCCCCTACATCGAAGTGGAGGAAGACCGCACCACGCTGGCGCACGAAGCAACCGTGGGGCGCATTGGCGAAGAACAGCTCTTCTACCTGATGAGCCGCGGCCTGCCCGAAAGCGAAGCGCTCTCGATGATTGTGCTCGGCTTTATGGAACCATTTACGCGTGAACTGCCGATGGAATATGCCATTGAACTCAACCGGCTCATTCAGATGGAAATGGAAGGTTCGGTAGGATAGTATCATTTCGTATCGTTTCGTATCGTTCAGGATAGCAGGGATAGAGGTTCTGTTTCTCGCGCATGGCGAGAGAGGAGGGAGGGGATATGGCAGCAATCCGGGTTGCATCTGTGGCGGATGTTCCGGAAGGAACGGGGAAAACGTTTGAGGTTCAGGGGCATTCGATTGCCGTGTTTCAAGTTGGGGGCAGGTTCTACGCCCTCGATGATGCCTGTTCGCATGACGAGGCCTCGCTTGGCGAAGGGGAGGTAGACACCGACGAACTCTGTGTGGCGTGCCCGCGGCACGGGTCTCTGTTCGAATTGTCCTCCGGTCGGGCCCGAACCTTGCCGGCCCACAAACCCGTCTCATCCTACCCCATCTGGGTCGAGGATGCATATCTGGTAATTGAACCAACCTGATAGGCAGGTCTGATGTTATGGTAGCCACCCATCTTGATAGATTGAGCATTGACCACCGCAGCCATGTGCTGGACCTGGTGGGGAACACCCCGCTGCTGCACCTGGAACGCCTGGACCCCTCGCTCTCGCCCGATGTTCAGATACGGGCCAAGGCCGAATGGTATAACCCCGGCGGCTCCGTCAAAGACCGTCCGGCCCTGTGGATGATCCGCGAGGGCGAGCAGCGGGGAGCCTTGCGCCCCGGTATGCGCATTGCCGACGCCACTAGCGGCAATACGGGCATTGCCTATGCGACGATTGGCGCGGCCCTGGGCTATGGGGTGACGCTGGCAATGCCCGCCAACGCCAGCACCGAACGCAAGCGCATTTTGCAGGCGCTCGGTGCCGAGCTGATGCTCACGGACGCCAGCGAGGGAATGGACGGCGCTATCGTCGCCATTCGGGAACTGATTGCCCGCAACCCGGAGCGCTATTTCTACCCCGACCAGTACAACAACCCCGCCAACCCCCGCGCTCACTACGAAACGACCGGCCCCGAAATCTGGCACCAGACGGAAGCGAGGGTCACGCACTTCGTGGCAGCGCTCGGCACGAGTGGCACGTTTATGGGCACCGCTCGCCGCCTGCGCGACTACCGCCCCGATATACACATCATCGCGGTGCAACCCGACAGCCCCTACCACGGTCTGGAAGGAGTCAAGCACATGTCTTCAACCTCGCTGGTGCCGGGCATCTACGATGCGACCTTTCCCGACGCCGTGATTGAGGTGAGCAGCGAAGAAGCCTACGACGTGGCCCGCCGCCTGGCCCGCCGCGAAGGGGTGATGGTGGGTGTGTCGGCCGGTGCCAACGTTGCGGCCGCGCTCCATGTCGCCCGCGACCTGCGCGAAGGGGTCATCGTGACTATCCTGTGCGATGGCGGCTCCCGCTATCTGAGCGAATCGTTCTGGGTCGCCGGGGAAGCCGCAGAAAAAGGAGCAGAAAAGGGAAAGGACGGAAGGCATGATTCATCTGACGGCTGAAGCGGCTCACCAGGTGGGCCGCCATGCCGAGGCAACCTACCCCGACGAATGCGTTGGGTTGTTGCTGGGAAACGTGAACGGGATGGTCAAGCAGGTGCGGGTTGCCTACCCGGTCGAAAACCGCTGGGCCGGGCAGGTGACCCTGTCGGAAGAGGACCACGCCGATTCGCGCCAGGACCGCTTCTACCTCGACCCGCGTGACTACCTGCGGGCCGACCGCGAAGCCCGCGCCCAGGGGCTTGATATCGTGGGGTGCTACCATTCGCACCCCGACCACCCCGCCGAGCCATCGGAGCGCGACCTCGTAGGGGCGCAGGGGGTGGGAGGCGGGACGCATTTTTCCTTTGTTATCCAGAGTGTTCGGCGGGGAGCGAAGGCAGAACTGACGAGTTGGCTGCTCCTCGATGACGGGACAAGGTTTGGGCAAGAAGAACTGACGATAGAGCCGTGATGAGAGACGGATGACGAGTGGACGAGTAGACGAGTGACGAGACATGGAGAGGATAACACGATGGCGATAACCATTACGATACCAACGGCGCTTCGCCAGTACACCGAGAATCAGGCGAGCGTCGAATTCGAGTCGGAGACCGTCAGTGGGGTGCTGCGGTCCCTGGTCGAGCGCTTTCCGGCCGTGGGCAAGCACCTGTATACCGAGCAAGGAAAACTGCGGAGTTTTGTCAATATCTACGTGGGTGATGAAGATATCCGCTACCTGGAGGGCGAGCAAACCCCGGTGCGGAGTGGCGATATTGTCAGCATTATTCCGGCCATTGCCGGAGGGTCAGGAAGGTAGAGCAACGCGTATGACCAATGACGAGACTCTCACCCATGTGGAAATTCGGCGCTACAGCCGCCACCTGATTCTGCCACAGATGGGTATGGAAGGCCAGAAGCGGCTGAAGCAGGGGAGTGTGCTGATTATCGGCACGGGGGGGTTAGGGTCGCCGCTGGCGCTCTATCTCGCCGCCGCCGGGGTCGGGCACATCGGGTTGGTAGATTTCGATACGGTTGATGACAGCAACTTGCAGCGGCAGATTGTGCATGGCACCAGTACGGTCGGGGTTCCCAAAACCGTTTCCGCCCGCCAGCGCCTCGAAGACCTGAACCCCTGCATCACTATCACCACCTACGACACGCGGCTGTCGTCGGAAAACGCGCTCGAACTGATGCAACCCTACGAGGTGGTCGTGGACGCGACGGACAACTTTCAGACGCGCTACCTCACCAACGATGCCTGTGTGATGCTCGGCAAGCCGAACGTCTATGGCAGCATCTACGGCTTCGAAGGGCAGTGCACGGTCTTCCACCCGAAGGCCGGCGGTCCGTGCTATCGCTGCCTCTACCCAGAGCCGCCCCCCCCTGGCCTGGTGCCCTCGTGCGCCGATGCCGGGGTGCTTGGGATTGTGCCGGGGGTGATGGGGACCATCCAGGCGACCGAGGTGGTCAAGCTCCTCACCGGGTTGGGGGAGCCGCTCATTGGCCGGTTGCTGCTCTATGATGCCCTGGGGATGCAGTTTCGCCAGATGAAGCTGCGCCGCCAGGCCGCATGCCCCATGTGCGGAGACTACCCGACCATCACCGAACTGATGGACTACGACCAGTTCTGCGGCATCATGCCGGGTGGCAGCGCATTGGAAAGCCAGTATGAGATTACCCCGCGGGACCTGGCGGCGTGGCTGGAACGCGACGAGCGCCCCTTCCTGCTGGATGTTCGCAACCACCAGGAGGCAGAGATTGCCCGTATCCCTGGCACCGACCTCCGTATCCCCATTGCGGTCCTGGCCGACCATCTGGAAGACCTTGAGAACCTGAGAGACCAGGACTCGGCCCGCGAGATCGTGGTGTATTGCAAAGTTGGCGAACGCAGCGCCCACGCGGTTCGCCTGCTCCGTGGCACCGGCTTCCGGAAGGTCAAAAACCTCGTGGGAGGCATCACCCGCTGGTCCGAGGAGATAGACCCGACCATCCCGAAGTATTGATGCGACGGTATCTGAAGCTGAAGCTGAAGTTGAAAGAGAAGCAATGATATGAGCAAACCAGGAGTTGGTATCATTGGCACCGGGTGGGGAGCACGGGTCCAGGCTCCGTCGTTTCGCGAAGCGGGACTGGAAATTGTGGCGCTCGCCGGGAACCAGGCCCGCAAAACGCAGCGCATTGCGGCCGAACTGGATATTCCCTATGCTACGGGCGATTGGAAAACCCTGCTCGAACGTCCGAACGTAGACCTGGTGAGCATTGTCACTCCCCCGGCGTTCCACTGCGAGATGAGCATTGCCGCGCTTGAGGCGGGCAAGCATGTGCTGTGCGAGAAGCCAACGGCCTTGCACGCCGACGAGGCCCGCCGGATGGTGCGGGCCGCCGAAGCCCGGCCAGAGCAACTGGCGTTGATTGACCACGAACTGCGCTTTTTGCCGGCCGTGCGAGAGGCCCGGCGAATGGTGGTTGAGGGGAATATCGGGCATCTGCGCCACGGGGAAGTCCGCTTTGTGAATAGCTCACGCGCCAACCTGGGCCGGGTCTGGAACTGGTGGAGCGACGTGACCCAGGGTGGGGGTATTCTCGGAGCCATCGGTTCACACCAGATTGACACGGTGCGCTATCTCCTGAACGACGAGGTGTCCGAGGTGCAGGGTTTTCTGCACACCTTTGTGGCCGAACGCCCGGTGCTCCAACCCGAAACCGGCGCTCCTGACGGCACCCGCCCGGTGACCTCCGACGACTTTGCTTCGTTGACGCTCATCTTCTCGCGGGGAGGTTTTGTCAACATCACGGCCAGCATGGTTGCCCGAAAAAACGAGCCACAGAGTATCACGCTCTATGGAGATGAGGGGTCTTTGCGCGTCGAGGATGCCAGGCTGTGGTATGCCAGGCCCGACGAAGCCTGGTATGAAATCATCCTCCCCGCCGCCCTGAGATAGCGATTTCCGAAAGACGCGGAGCCTCTATCCCGACTATGCCGAGGCGACGGTGTATATGGGGCATGCGCTGCGAGAGGCTATCCGG
>JAAUSY010000070.1 GCA_012032475.1 Chloroflexaceae bacterium | reverse complement strand
GATACCGCCGCCATCAAAGCGTTGTTGGGTCGTCGCCATCAAGCGTATTCCTTTTCGCACGCGTTGCCCGCAGTGCAACCGCCCGCCCAGATACCCGCCACGGGTCCATCGGGCGCAGGTCATCACCGCCCGCGGCGGGGAAACATCAACGCTATCAGCAGTCGGCATTGCTCCCATTCTGATGGGGAATGCAAGATTTCGCGATGGTTTTGGTAACTGTGCATGGCGTACGCTCATAGGCCCTTGTTCAGGGTAAGCATTCTGGGACGGTATCTCAATTGTATCACACTGGTGATCAGAAGGGTAGCCTCCCGTTCCTAACCTCTGGTACAATACCTGCAAAACGAATCGTTGCCAGGAACCAGAGGTTCCGGACGGATAGAGAAAGGGATGCCTGAATGGCTGAGATGATGCCCCAACCTGTTCCTGCCCCCACCGCTGCTAGCGAAACCCCATCCGTGCCTGCGCCCACGCCTGTGCCCACGCCCGCACCCGCTCCCGCCCCCTCGCCTGTGCCACAGCGGCGGCCCGAATGGATGAAGGTCCGTGCCCCTACGGGCGAGAACCACGCCGACCTGGTACAACTCGTGCGGAGGCTGCACCTCCATACCGTGTGTGAAGAAGCTCGCTGCCCCAACCTTGGCGAGTGCTGGAACCACCGCACCGCGACGTTTTTGCTGCTTGGCGATATCTGCACCCGCGGCTGTCGTTTCTGCGCCATCAGCAAGGGCAAGCCGCAGCCCCTTGACGAAGACGAGCCAGAGCACGTGGCGCAGGCGGTTGCGGCGCTGAATCTCCGTCACGCGGTGCTCACGTCGGTCAACCGCGACGACCTGCCCGACGGAGGGGCGCATATCTTTGCTCGCAGCATCCGCCGTATCCGCGACTATCTCCCGACCTGCAAGGTTGAGGTGCTCATCCCCGATTTCGATGGCAACCGCGAGGCGCTCCGTATCGTCCTGGAGGAGCGCCCGGATGTACTGAACCACAACGTCGAAACCGTCCCGCGCATCTTCCCTCGCTTCCGTCCCAGGGCCAGCTTTGCCCGGAGCATCGAACTGCTGGCGTATACGCGGCAAGCCCGCCCGGACCTCATCACCAAGAGCGGTATCATGGTCGGGGCCGGCGAAACGAACGACGAGGTGCTTGAGGTGATGGATATCCTGCGCGGGGCAGAGGTGCAGGTTATGACGATTGGGCAGTATCTTGCCCCGACAAAGAGCCACTGGCCCATTCACCGCTACGTCACGCCCGATGAGTTTGCCATGTTCCGTCAGGAGGGGGTCAGACGCGGGTTTCGCCACATCGAAAGCAGCCCCCTGGTGCGGAGCAGCTACCATGCCCACGCGCACGTCGGGCCGTCAGAATCAGAAGGGGGATAGGCGCAGAAGGACGATGCCCCATGCATCTGTATATCCACATCCCCTTCTGCCGCCGCCGGTGTACCTATTGCGGGTTCTGTTCCTCGGCCGGCCTGGAACACCGTCTGGATGCCTATGTCCGCGCCGTGTGCGCAGAGCTAGCCGCGCTGCGGGAAGATGTCCGTATCCAGACGGGCCGTCTCTCTTCCTCGCTCGACCTGCGTCCGACGATCTTCCTCGGTGGTGGCACCCCCAGTCTCCTGTCCCCCGCGCAGGTCGGGGCTATCCTGCAAGCTGCGAGTGCGCTTGTTCCGCTGGAGCAGGCCGAAATCACCCTCGAAGCCAACCCCGGCACGCTCATGGGTCCGGTGGGACGGTCGCCGTGCGCCACATCGCTGGCCTACTTTCGCAGCCTGCGCACTCTGGGGGTCAACCGCCTGAGCCTGGGGGTGCAGAGCTTGCACGACCCGACGCTCCGCATCCTCGGTCGCCTCCACACAGCGGCAGAAGCTCGCCAGTGCGTGGACGACGCATCCCGCGCCGGGTTTCAGGCCATCAATTTGGATTTCATTTTCGGGCTACCAGGGCAGACCTGCGCGGACTGGGCGACCACCCTTGACACCGTCGCGGCCTGGGATATCAACCACCTCTCGCTCTATTCGCTCATTCTGGAGGAGCATACCGCGCTCTTTGCCCAGGTGATGCGCGGCGAGGTGGACCTGCCCGACCACGACACCACCGCGGCGATGTATGAGTTGGCAATGGAGCGTCTGGCAGGGGCCGGGTTTGTCCACTACGAATTGAGCAACTGGGCCAGAGCCAGCCGTGGCTACCTCTCGCCGCGGTGGCCTTCGGGGGAGATTGAGGTTCCCCTGCCTGTGTGCCACCACAATGTTGCCTACTGGCTGAATGTGGACTACCTGGGGGTGGGGGCAGGAGGCCACGGGCATATCTACCCGGAGCGCTACGCCAACCTGACCGACCTGGATGCCTACCTTGCGGCGGTGCAGCAGGGACGCCGCCCGGTCGAAGTGGTGACTCCGCTGTCTCCGTCGGACCTCGCGGCCGAGACGATGTTTATGGGGTTGCGGCTGGTTGAGGGGGTGCGCTTTGCCCACTTTCGCTGCCGCTGCGGAGTCGAGATGGAAGCGGTCTATGGGGAGGTGCTGCGCGAACTGGAGGGACTGGGGCTGCTGGAACGAACGACCGACGCGGTGCGCCTCACCAACCGCGGGCGCATGCTTGGGAACCAGGTCTTCGCCTCTTTTCTCTAAAATTCTATCCCCTGCTGCGCCGCCAACCCCTGGTCGCTGAAGGGGTGCTTGACCATGGTCATGTCCGTCACCAAGTCGGCGTAGTCAATCAGCACGGGCGGGGCGTAGCGCCCGGTGATGACTACATGCAGTGGCTCTGGTTTGCTGGTGCGCAGCCAGTCCACCACGGTCGGTGCGTCCAGCCAGCCATAGTGCATCACGTAGGTAAATTCGTCCAGCAGAAAGATATCGTAGTCTCCGCTGGTTATCTTCTGCTGCGCGACCTCCCACCCGCGGAGCGCCCTGTCCCTGGTTTCGTCCATATCGCGGCTCAGCCAGGTACAGCCATCCCCCACCGGGGTCAACTCGATGCCCATCCGTTCGCACGCTCGATACTCACCGTAGCCAGCGGTCTCGCTCTTGATGAACTGGATGCCGCCAACTCGCAGGTCGTGGCCCCAGGCCCGCATCAGCAGGCCCAGCGCCGCGGTGGTCTTGCCCTTCCCGTTGCCCGTGTTGACGATAACCAGTCCTTTCCGGGGGGTTGTTCTGGTCATAGTTCAAGTCCTCCGATACCTTCAACCAATCAACCAATCAACTAATAGAAGAGGGCGAAGCCGATGGAGATGGCGGTCAGGGCGAGCAGGAACAGCCCTCCCCAGAAGAAGGCAACGCGCTCCCAATCGAGCAAGCGCCAGTCGGCCGGGATGACGTTCTCGAAGCCAAAAATCGTTACTCGGTAGAGGCCATCGCGTTCGATGTTGCCCAGGTCAAAGGTGACGTCCGTGAGCGGAATCATCGAGATGGTCACTTCGCTGAGCACCAGGCGGGCCTGGGACTGGTCGTCCGTCGCGGCGCTGGCCCGTTCCATCAGCGCCTTGAGCCGCGGCACCTCGGCCCATTCCGGGTGGAATGGCTGGTGCTTCGTCTGGGGGCTGCTGAGGACCCGTTCGCGGTAGATTTCCTGGGCCTGGCAGGTGCGGCGCAGCCACCGCTGGTCAATCCCCGACAGGTCGTCGTGGTCTTCCAGGGTGTGGGTTGTTCGCTGCCAGCGAAAGGCTTTGCGCTGGACCATCCGGCCCGTTGCGGCGCAGTGGTTGCAGGGGAGGCCACCCCGACCGCTGCACTCCGGGCAGGGAACGAGCACCTTTTCCGTGAGCGTCCTGGGGGAGCCATCCGTCTCGGCGTCCGTACCCACGCCCGTGCTGGTATCGGCGGCGGGGTTGGCCTGCTTCGAGGAGCGAACCGAACGCGCCGCGGGGAGGCGGGAATGGCGCTGGTTGCTCCGCACGGGCCGGGTGGTCGGCTGGCGGGTTCCACGGGAGCGCTTTTCGGACGAGGCGTTGTCTTTCGGGTCTCTGCCCTCGTTTCCCTCGCCTTCCCCGTGCGGCACCGCCGGGACGGTCCGTTTTGTCCAGACGCGCCCCTGGCCTTTGCAGCGCTTGCACAGGATTTTCCCTTTTCCGTCGCAGGTCTGGCAGTTCACAATCCGCAACGAGCCGGGGACGAGCACCTGCCCGCCGGGTTCGTTGCCAAACCCCTGAACCGGCGGGAGCGGGACGTGCCAGTGGTCTTGCTCTGGTTCCAGGGGGAAGGTCTGGGCCTGGAGGTCGGGTTCCTCGATGATTTGTGGTTGCCCGCGCTGCTCATAGAGCACCCGCATGGTGTAGAAGTAGAGGTTGCGGCTGCCGACGGTATGCACTCTGGCGAGCCGCCCCGGCTGGTGCAGGCGGAAGAACCCCTTGCGAAAACCGCGGCCCGCCCACGCATCGAGCAGGTGGGCGATTTCGGGGGGGCGGGCCAGCGTGCGGGCACGTTCGTGCGCCTGGGTGATGGGCGACCGGACGAGGTCCGACCCCAGAACCATTTCCACCTCGTTCGGTTCAATCCCGGTGGCCTGCAACCCTTCTTCGGGATAGCGGTGCTGGCTCTGGTTCTGGCTCTGGTGCTCTGGCACGTGGCCCGGCAGGGGGTTGCTGTCAGACGGGGAGGCGGTTTCTCGGTGGAAGACCTGGGTCACGGCGTGGTGCCGTGTCCAGATACGTTCCAGTTCTTCTACGGCGGAGCGGGCGGAGGGGTAGCGCTTGTTGGGGTTGAGCGCCAGCATAATCTGGATGACGCGGTCTATGTCGCGGGGGAGCGAATTGACCCCGCGCTGCTTGAGGGGCACCGGCGGTTCGAAGGTGGCACCGGGGAGGGGCGAAACCGTGTCCCAGGGTAGGTCTCCGCTTAACATCACATACAGCACCACGCCCAGACCGTAGATATCCGAGAGATGGGTGACTTCGGTGGCGGAGCGAGCGTGTTCGGGCGACCAGTAGCCTGGTGTTCCCATAACGCGGCTGTCAACGGTCATCGTGTGGGAAAGGTCGCGGGCAATGCCGAAATCGGTGAGGAAGGCCTGGCCGGTTTCGTTTTCGACCAGCACGTTGCCCGGCGATACATCGCGGTGGATGATGCCGCGGCTGTGGGCGTAGTCCAGCGCGGCGGCGATGTACCGGAAGATGTCCAGCGCATCGGTAAAATCGAGACGGTGAACGCGGTCGAGGAGCTTCTGGAGCGAACATCCGTGGATGTATTCCAGCACCGAATAGAAGAAGGGGGCATGGTAGCCGTGGTCGTAGATGGGCACAATGTTGGGATGGTGCAGCGAACTGAGGAGGGTGGCTTCGCGATTGAAGCGCTGGACGGTTTCTTCGTCCTGGGTCATGAGGAGCTTGACCGCAACCCGACGTTCCAGGTAGGCATGGTGCCCGATCCAGACTTCGCTGGTTGCACCGCGCCCGATTTCGCGCTCAAGGAGGTAGTTGCCAACCTGTTGCAGGGTCTTGCTCATAGGCCGCTGGTCCCTCAATTTCCGTAGGTAGGTTAGGTATGGTAGAAAACTCCCTGTATTATACCCTGAGTCCGAGTTCCGTGATACACACTATTCAGGTTCCTTTATCCGGAAAGTGGTCCCAACCAACCAGGGGATACGAGGGCCTGTGGTATACTACGCAATCGGCAGCCATGCGCCATCTCCCATCTCCCATCTCCCATACGCGACCGGATTGCTGGCACCGGTATCACGCAAGGCTCACGGGGCGTTCAGGTCTTTGTCACGCTGTTGCTGCTATAATCGTAGACAGATTGAGATGAACGACGAGGCTCTCGTGCTTCTCTTCAGGGCGTCGAGTATCGTGAATTGAATATCGTAAGATATCGTGAATACGTGAATATCGTGAATACGTGAATACCGTGAATATTGAACGAGGAGGGGTCTCAGAGTGAGCGACCGTCCCGTACGTATCAGGGTATCAGGAGGAAAGAAATCGTGCGAAAACGTTCGTTTTATGCTATCGGGGTGCTGGCGGTGGTTATGGTCCTGGCGGTCTGGCCTTTTGTGAGCCGGGCGCAGCAGGGGGTTGCGGAAACCTTCCCCCCCTACCAATCCCGCTACTTCTCCACCACCGGTCATTCGGCGGTCAACTGGTTCCTGGAGACGTGGACGAACACCCCCAACGCGCTGTTCGTCCTGGGGCAGCCCATTTCGCAGCCGTTCGTTGAAGAGAGTTTCACTAATCCGGGCGAGTTCTACCGCGTCCAGTACTTTGAACGGGCCGTGCTGGAGGAACACCCGGAGAACTTCAGCCCGAACGACCAGCAATACTATGTGCTTGGTCGCCTGATGGGGCGTCTGGCGGCGCAGGGGCGCGAGAATGAGGAGGCGTTCCGCCCCGCGGGTGACCCCGGCGACGGAAGCTGGATGCCAGAGACGCAGCATACGCTGCGCAACGACCCGGCCCCGTTCCGCACCTTCTTTGAGCAGAATGGTGGCCTCAGCGTGTTTGGCTACCCTATCTCCGAGCAGTTTCAGGAGATCAATCAGGCCGACGGTCAGAGCTATTGGGTGCAGTATTTTGAGCGCCAGCGGATGGAATGGCACCCCGAAGAAGCCGACCCGCAGTATCGGGTGCTGCTCGGCTTGCTTGGCAACGAATATCGCGATGCGCACCACCAGGGGAACCGGGCCTTCGAGCGGGTTGAGGTTCAGCAGGCGCTGCCGACTTCCTTTGCCTATGGCTACAATGCCATGCTGTTCCATGATATGGCCGACTGGCAGGACCGCAAGCGCGTGCTCCAGATTGCCAAAGATTCGGGGGTCTACTGGATACGCCAGCAGATTGCCTGGAAGGATTTGCAGGACCTTTCCAGGGAGATTTATTGGGGAGAACTGGACGATATTGCGGAGGATGTGCATAACGCCGATATGAAGCTGCTGCTGTCGGTCGTCCAGTCGCCATCCTGGGCCACCTCCAACGGCTCCTCTGGCCTGCCGGCCCGCGAACACTTCAGCACGTTTGCCAATTTTATGGGGCAGATGGCGGCGCGCTACCGGGGCAAGGTACAGGCGTATGAAATCTGGAACGAGCAGAACCGTGCCTGCGAGAATGGGGGCGATTGCAGCCGCGAAGGGGGTATCGGCGGGCAGGTCGCCGGTGCCGATTACTACGTGGATATGCTGTACGATGCCTACTACGCTATCAAGGAGGGTGACCCCTACGCCATCGTCGTGAGCGGCGGCCCCACCTCCACCGAAACCAACCGGGCCGACATTGCCATGAGCGACTCGACCTATGTTCGCGATATGCTCAGCAACCCGCGCTTCCGGGCCGATGTGGTTGGGGTGCATCCTGGTGGGCACAACAACCCGCCCGATACGCTCTGGCCCGACCAGCCTGGCCCCGGCGAATGGACCAACAGCCGCGAATTCTACTTCCGGCGGGTGGAGGATGTGCGGCAGGCGATGGTGGACAGCGGCAAGGGCGATATGCAGATGTGGATTACCGAGTTCGGGTGGGCAACAGCCAACAACACGCCCGGCTACGAATATGGCAGCGAGATTTCGCTCGATACTCAGGCGCAGTGGATTGTGCGGGCCTTCGAGAAGGGGCGCTATGAATATGCTCCCTGGGTGGGGGGAATGTTCCTCTGGCAACTGAACTTTGCGGTGCCCTGGAAGGCCCATGGCAACGAGCAGCACGAACAGGCGTCCTTCGGGGTGCTGAATGGCGACTGGAGTCCGCGCCCGTCCTGGAACGCCATTCGAGATATGCCCAAAGAGTGATGGGTGACGAGTGACGCGTCCTTATACCCAAGGATATATGGATAATGGCATAGATGCTAAAGTCAGGGAGAACGAGAACCGTGGAAACGATGAAACTGATGAACCGGTGGATATTCAGACGAGGAGCCACCAGAATTACCGGCGCGGGCGCTGCCCTGCTGCTGCTGCTGGCTCTCCTGGTCGGACTGGCAGCCTGTGGAGATGGAACACCTCCCCCGCCCCCGCCCCCATCCGCGACCGAAACTGGTGGGGCACCTGACGGTGGGTTGGTGTCGCCAACGACTGTGGTTCAGCCGACTGCGCCTCTCACGCCCACCCAGGTGACGGCAACACCTCCGGTGAGCGAGACCGCCACGCTGCCGGTGGATGGCATGGGGGACGGGGCCGAGTCCCCGACGGTTGAGGAACCCACCACGCCTCTAACCGATACCGGCGCGGTCGAGCCAACCCTTTTGCCCGACACCCCGTCGCCGGAGGTGGAAACCAGGCAGCCCCTCAGCACGCCGAACCTGGAGTTCGGGGTGGTGGCGCATCTCTATTACACTGACCATGAACGGGCTTTGCAACTGGCAAAAAATGGCGGCTTCGACTGGATACGCCAGCAGATTGTCTGGAAAGACATGGAGATGTTCGAGCCGGAGCACAAGTATGTCTGGGACCAGCTTGACCCGATTGTCGAGGCGACCAACGCTTATGGCCTCAAGCTGCTCATCAGCGTGGTGCAATCTCCCTCGCCCTACAACCCGATGAACGGGCTGCCCCAGGACCCGGTGGCTCTGGGGAACTTTGTCGAGGCTATGGCACTGCGCTATGGCGATAAAGTCCATGCCTACGAAATCTGGAACGAACAAAATCTGGCCCACGAGACCGGAGGCACGATTGTGCCGGAGGACGCCGGCCACTACGTCGAAATCCTGATGGAGTGCTATACCCGCATCAAAGCGGTGAACCCGAATGCCTACGTGCTGGCGGGGGCCCCTTCGTCAACGGGGTTCACGCGCCCGGATGTTGCCCTCTCGGACCTGGAATACTACCAGGCGATGTATACCTATAAGAATGGCATTATACACGACTACTTCGACGTGCAAGCGGTACACCCTGGTGGGTCGGCCAACCCACCCGAAACCCTCTGGCCCGATAATCCGAGCACCGCGGAGGGGTGGACGGACGACAGCACCTTCTACTACCGCCACATTGAGCACGTGCGCGAGGTGATGGAAGCGCACGGCATGGGCGATCATCAGATGTGGATTACCGAATTCGGGTGGGCGACGGCCAATAACACGCCCGGCTATGAGTTTGGCAACCAGGTGTCGCTGGAGCAGCAGGCCGAATATATCACGGGAGCTGTGCAGTATGCCTATGACAACTACCCCTGGCTTGGGAATATGTTCCTGTGGAATCTGAACTTTGCGGTGACGTGGCAGGAGCGCCTGGAAGCGATGCGCCAGCAAGACCCCGCGAACCCCGATGTGCAGCTCTATTGGAACGAGGCCAACCCGGCGCAGCCGCTCCACGAGCAGGCATCTTTTGGTATCCTGGATGGTGACTGGTCGCCGCGCCCGTCGTTCACCCGGTTGCAGCAGCTCATTGCACAGATCAAGGCGGAGCAGGGCCGGTGAAGTGGCATCAGGGTGGCATCAGGAATGCCAATGACGCGTGATGGGTGATGGGGGATGAGTGGCGAGTGATGGGGGGTGAGGGATAAGTGGCGAGTGAGAAGCGATACGCACGGCTCGTCACTCATCCCTCGCCACCGGGGGATATATCTACCCAAACCCCAACAACCGGCCCCCCTGGAAGATAACCAGTGCCGCGCCCCATGCCAGTGCCAGTTGACCAAAGATGCTGACCCACATCCACTTCGTGCCAAGCTCCTGCCGTTCGGCGGCCACGGCCACCATACAGGGCGTGTAGAGCAGCACAAAGACCATAAACGCCAGGGCTGCCAGTGCTCCGTGCCCTCCACTGCTCTCTTCAAAGTTCGTCTGGATGGCGGTCATCAGGCTGGATGGCTCCTCTTCCTCCTCCCCGCCAGCCAGGTCTATCCCAACGATGCCCGGCACCGCTTTGAGCGCGTCCACGACGGTGCTGCCAAAGCTGGTCACAATGGTGCTGAGGTCGCCAACGAGCGTCGGGGGTTCGGCTTCTTCTGGTGCTTCCTCCTCTTCCTCCGCCACGCCGTAGATTTGCGCCATCGTGCTGACTACCACCTCCTTGGCGACAAAGCCCGTGATGAGCGCGCCGCTGGCCTCCCAACTGCCAAAGCCCGTCGGGGCAAACACCGGCGCTGCGAGCTTCGAGAACGTGGCAAAGCCGCTCTGCTCCAGGTCGGTGCTGGCAAAGGTGCCGCTGCCAGGCGGAATGGGAAGCGCAATCAGGAACCAGATGGCGACGCTGGTTGCCATAATAATCGTCCATGCCTTTTTCAAGAACGCCGCGGTGCGTTCCCACATCAGCACCCAGGTGTTGCGCAGGGTCGGCAGGCGATAGGGCGGCAGTTCCATAATGAAGGGCGACTGCTCTTTGTCTCGGAAGAGCGTGTGCTTGAGGATGAAACCGAGCACGATTGCCACCACAATACCGAGCAGGTACATGCTCCAGATGACCATCCCGCTGGCTGCGGGAAAGAAGACAGCCGCCAGCAGCACGTAGACCGGCAGCCGCGCCCCACAGCTCATGAAGGGCACCAGCAACCCCGTCAGGATGCGGTCTTTCTGGTTTTCGAGCGTGCGGGTGGCATAGAAGGCAGGGACCGTGCAGCCAAACCCGACCATCATGGGCAGGAAGCTCTTGCCGTGCAGTCCGAGCGTGTGCATCAGGCGGTCCATCACGAAGGCGGCACGGGCCATATAGCCCGAATCTTCCAGCACGGCCAGCGCCAGGTAGAGCGACATCAGCACCGGCACAAAAACCAACACCCCGCCCACCCCGGCAATGATGCCGTCCACCAACAGGCTCTCAACCCAGGTCCCGCCCAGGCCGGCCAGGCTGAGCAGCGCGACGGCCCAGTTGGTCAGTGGCCCGCCAATCACCCCGTCAACCCAGTCTATGAACGGCCCCGCAACATCGGTCGTGAGCTTGAACACGACCCACATCAGCGCCAGGAAGATAGGAATACCCAGGATACGGTGGGTGACAATGCGGTCAATCCGGTCGGACATGGTCGCGGCTGGCTCGGACGGACGGCGCACGGCCTTGCGCACCAGCGTATTGACGAAGCGGTAGCGCTGGTCGGTCAGGGCCAGGTCCACGCCATCCTGGTAGGTTTGCTGAAGCCGCGCCTGGCAGCGGTTGAGCGCCGAGAGCACCACGGCCCCGCCGTCGGCGTTGCGCACCCGCTCCAGCAGCGAGCTATCCCCCTCCAGGAGCTGGATTGCCAACCAGCGGGCGTGGTAGCGGGGAGACAGGGACGGGGTCTTCTCGATAATCGCGGCCAGCGACTCAATCTCGCGTTCAATATCCTGCTGATAGGTGAGGTAGACCGGGTGAGCCGGTCGGTTTATCTGGGCAATGGTCATGCCGATTTGCTCCTTTCTGCAAGCGGAATAGATTGGTTTTCGTGAGATTGCCGCTCCGATTCCGATGGAAGAACGGCGATGGCTTCTTTCAATGCGTCTATCCCCTTGCCGCGACTGGCGACCATCGGGATGATGACTACATTCGGCAGTATCTCCGCCACCTGGCGAAGGTCAATGGTGATCTGACGCGACTCGGCAATGTCCATCATGTTGAGCGCGATAATCACCGGGATGCCGATTTCGAGGATTTGCGCCGTCAGGTAGAGGTTGCGTTCCAGGTTGGCAGCGTCCACGACATTCACCACGGCGTGGGGTCGTTCCTCCACCAGGAAGTCGCGGGCTATCTGTTCTTCTAGCGACCAGGCCGACAGACTGTAGGTGCCCGGCAGGTCCACCACGGTGATCTGCTGCCCGTGGTGCTTGAAAACCCCCTGCTTTTTCTCCACGGTTTTGCCCGGCCAGTTGCCGGTGTGCTGCCGCCCGCCGGTGAGGGCGTTGAAGATGGTGCTCTTGCCGGCGTTCGGGTTGCCCGCAAGCGCAATAACGCACGGTGTCGGTGTCATACAGAAGCCTCCTTTGGTGGTCTGATATCGCTCCAGGGTCGTTCCGCTCTCGGTTGCTGCTCCGGTCCCTGTTCCTGCCCTTGCTCCTGCCCTTGCTCCTGAAACAACGGCTGAACCAGAACCTTGTGGGCAATACCACGTTCAACCGCCAGGCGGGTATCGCCCACGGCCAGGATCAGGGCATGGTCCCCCTGGTCCTGCACGACTTCCAGCACCACGCCGGGTTTGAGACCCAGGTGGGCCAGGCGGTGGGTTGCGCGGTGTCCGGCCAGAATGTCCACCACCATCACGCGCTGCCCGGCCGTGCTCATGGTCAGGGGTTGGGCCAGGCCGTGGTGGTGAAGCTCGTGATAGTGGGACTGGGCCTGGTGCTCGCCGTGGTCGCGGGCTGGCCCAGTCCTCTGGTCGGGCCCATGCCCGTGGCCGGGGTGGTGGCAACGGCAGCGTCTCATGGCTGCACCTCCACCAGGATGCGTCTGGCATCGTGCTTGCGCAGCGAGAGATGGTAGCCCTTGACGATGAGTTCGACCGGGTCGCCCAGAGGGGCAACGGCCTTCATCGTCACGGTTTCTCCGATGGTCATGCCCATATCCAGCAGCCGCCGCCGGATGTTTTTTTCGCCGTCCACCCGGAGAATGGTTGCCCGCTGCCCGATGGGCAAGCGGTCCAGCGTTGTCTGTCGCGTTGTCTGTTCGATGGTCATCATACTTCCTTTCCTTCTGAATCTATACCCATCAAATCATCTCAAACATTCATTCAGGGTCATTGTTAGGGACCGGTTGTCAGGAACAGTGGGGCAGGGGTCGAGGGGCAGGGGTCGGGTCACGGTGGGGGGCTATCTCCATTCAGGTGACTGACCATCACCTTGTAGGCTACATCGCGGTTCAGCGCAACCCGCCGGTCGTCTACCGATACAATGATCCGTCCCCAGTCATTGCGCAACACATGCAGATGCACCCCGTGAAAGATGCCCGATTGTGCCAGGGTATGCATCATCCGCACCCCACCGGTAATCTTGCCGACCTGCACGCGGCTCCCGGCGGGGATGACCGACAGGTGGTAGTGACCGTCCGAAGTGGGTATCATCTTCTTCTCCAACACGTCGAGCATGATTTGTTCCAGCACATCGGCGTCTGCCTGAACTTCCTCCGGGGTGAAACCAAACACCTCAACGAGCAATTGACGCACCAGTTGGTGGTGTTGCTGTGTTGTGTGGGTCAGTTGGTGGGCCACTTCGGTCAGTTTCACGCAAAATTCTGGTGAATATTTCTTATTCCACGAAAGCGCCATAGGTGGCTCCTCAAGCGTATGCAAAGGAGAGTTGCCGTGGCCGCAGACAACGTGGGCTGTGCCACGGCAGCGAGGGGGTGCGCCGTAGCCACAGGGGGTTGGTCTGTGCCACGGCGTTGGGGGAGGAACGCGCCATGCTGGCTTCGGTGACAGCCGCCCGTTCCTCTGCGTTCGATGTTCTACAGGCGGGTGATACCAGCGCAGAACCTGGTTCGGAGGAGGGGAAAGCGTGGTCATCTGCCTCTGGCGTGACCGGTCCAGCATTGACCGCGGCGCATCCGGGTGAGCAAACACCGGTGCGATTTCCATAGCACACGAAGAATGGAACAAAATTTAGCCCCACTTCAATCTTTCTTCTGGTTTCTTTGGGTATACCCATAATTTCTGAGGGGATTATACCGCGTTCTCCGAGCTTGTCAAGCGCAGGTAATTATGAAAGATAAAACCAAATAAACCTTTTTATCGTCAATCTCAAGGTGTTTTATCCTGTCCACCGCGAAGCCAGTTGCTCCGGGGTAGGACGAACCAGAGAACCGGTTGGTATGCTTGACAAAAACAGAAGCCACATGATATACTTCCTGTAAGATAGGGGAAACCTTAAAAAACCACCTTTCTTTTAGCTCTGTCTAAAACTGAGGAGGGATACCAACGACGCTCTGAATAGCGTCGCGAAGCCGCAAGGAGAAAGGAGGCAGGGATGGATATGGATATGGCATTCTGGCTTGCGGTTGGAGAAGTGACCCTGCTGCTCATTCTGATGGTCGTATGTGGGGTGCTGGCGTGGGGCTTTCATCAGGCGCAACGCTGCCGCGGGCCAGCGCCTCTGGCAGAAGGCCGTGCCGCGCCCCCGAACGTGCGCCCGGTCCATGCTCCTGGGGCAGTTGCGCCCCGGAGTCGCTCCGACTGAGCACTTCAGCCCGGCGGGCCTGGAGTTGAACATCTTTCGATCTGGTGGTAGTATAGAGACGGTCAATCGAAACAGAACCGTGCGACCGGTCGTCCGGTTCGCTTCCTGAAAGATTGAAGAAGAAGGACCGGTGTCTCCTACTCCCAACAGAAAAGAGCCTCTTTCGGAGGCGACGTTCGAACAACTCCAGACCCGCCTGAATGACCTGGAGGACCGGGTCGCGTCGCTCCAGCCCGGCCACCGACCACACCTGGATGTGGTAGACGGCGGGAAGCGGCTGGCTGCGGTCGTTCGCAGGCACCTGAACTCCGGAGTGGCGGCGCTCAGGCGTGTGAGCGTTGCCCGAAAGTGGTCCCCTCCGATACCGCTGCCTCTCCGCTCCCGCAACCTTCCGGTGCCGGGGGAGGAAGGGGAGGCAGCGGAAGTGGGAGCAGAAAGGGGGGAAGCGTCGGGGGGCAGCCCACCAGAAAAGCCCGTCCGGCGACCTTTGCGCCACCAACCACCTCGCCGCGCTCAACGGCAACCTCTGCGACCTCCCTTGAGGACGAAGAAACGACGCTGGCGGAACTCCCCCTCATGGTGCGGATGACGGGCATTACCCTGCTCAGCTTGCTGCTCGGGTGGGCCAGCGAATACCTGGTCCCCTTCGCCTTTGTTCCCCCGGTGCTCTACGCCATTGCCTACCTCAACGGCAGCTTCTACAGTATCCAGGAGGCGTGGGCGTCGCTCCGACAACGTCAGTTCGATGTGAACCTGCTCATGATTGCGGCCGCGCTTGGGGCCGCGCTGATAGGCCAACCCCGCGAGGGGGCCATCCTGATGCTGCTCTTTTCGCTCTCGCAAACGCTGGAAACGTTTGCAATGGGCCGGACGCACGCCAGCATTCGCGCCCTGATGGACATGACCCCGAAGACGGCGCGGGTCGTGCGGGCCGATGGCGGTCATGAGCGCGAAGAGGAAGTGCCCGTCGAACAGGTTGCGGTGGGGGAGGTCGTACGGGTGCGTCCGGGCGAGCAAATCCCCGCCGATGGGGTGGTCATCCGGGGCACCTCTTCGGTGAACGAGGCCAGCATCACGGGGGAATCGCTGCCGGTTGAGAAGCTGCCAGAGGCGCGGGTCTTCGGCGGAACGGTCAATGGGCAAGGGGCACTCGATATCCGCGTCACCACGACCACCGACGACTCGACCCTGGCGCGGATTGTCAAGATTGTGAGCGAGGCCCGCGAACAGAAAGCCCGCAGCCAGCATTTCACGGACCGCATTATCGGGCAGTATTACGCCTATACGGTGGTGGGTTTCACCCTGCTGGCAATGGTGATTCCGCTGCTGTTCCTGGGGTGGGACTGGTCCACGACGATCTATCGCGCCATTACCCTGATGGTCGCAGCGTCGCCGTGTGCGCTGGTCATCTCCATCCCGGCGGCCATCCTTTCGGCGCTGGCGAGCGCATCGTGGAACGGGGTGCTGTTCAAGGGAGGAAAACACCTGGAAACCGCGTCGCAGGTTCGGGTCGTTGCCTTCGACAAAACGGGCACCCTGACCGTCGGTCGCCCCGGCGTGGTAGCGGTTATCCCCCTGAACGCTCATCGGCCAACCACGCAACCCACCTCGTGGGAAAGCGGCAAGGGCGGCCCGCTGTCGCAGGAGCATTCCCGCCTGCTGGCAATGGCTGGTGCCGTCGAACGCTTTTCCGAACACCCCCTGGCACGGGCCATTGTCACGGCGTCCCAGGAACACAACCTGACCCTTCCAGAGGCGAGCGATTTTGCCGCGCTTGCGGGGGCGGGCGTCCAGGCGCACTTGAATGGAAAACTCGTCCAGGTCGGGCGTCCGTCGCTCTTCTCGCCAGTGCGGGGAGATGGAGCAACCATCATTGCTGAGCAGGAGCAGCAGGGCCGCACGGTGGTGCTGGTTGGCGAACCCACCCGTCCGTGGGGAGTGATTGCCCTGGCCGACACGGCCCGCCCCGAATCCGCCGATATCGTGGCGGGCCTGAAGCACATCGGCATTCGCCGCGTGGTGTTGCTCACCGGCGACAACCCATCGGTGGCGGAGCGCCTGGGACAACTCGTTGGCGTTGACGAAATCCGGGCCGGGTTGACGCCTGAACAAAAGGTTGAGATGATACGCCAGATTCAGGCCAGCGAGGGGCCGGTGGCGATGGTGGGCGATGGTATCAACGATGCTCCCGCCCTGGCAAGCGCGGCCCTGGGCATTGCGATGGGAGCCGCCGGGACCGACGTGGCAATGGAAAGTGCGGATGTGGTCCTGATGCGCGATGAACTGGCACAGCTTCCTGGCACGCTGGAACTGGCCCGCCGGGCCCGTCAGGTCGTGCAGCAAAACCTGGTGTTCGCCTTTGTGGTGATGGTCGCGCTCGTGCTGCTGTCGCTGAGCGGGGTTTTGCCCCTGACCCTGGCAATGGTCGCCCACGAAGGAAGCACGCTGCTGGTGGTTGCCAACGGCTTGAGGCTGCTGTCGCCCTGGCGCTGAGATGGGGAGCAGCGGTGGTGGTGGCCGGCCCGAAGCCGTCCGACGGGGTGGTGCATGCACCCGAAAAGGTTCTCCAGGATTGAGGGAAAAGAAAGCGAACATGAATCAGACATCAGATATCCGGTCCCCTGCGTTATTGCCGAAGACGAAAACCCTGCGTGGGAAGGTTGCGGCGCAGGTGAGTGTGCTCTCGGTGGTGGCTATCATCGGGGTCTTTCTGCTGGCGCTGCTGGTCGCCTCGTGGCGTACCATCCAGCCTGGCAACGTGGGCATCGTCTTTGACAAATCCGTCCACCGAATCAACGAAACCCCCCTGGAACCGGGGTGGGCGTTCGTCAACCCATTTACCCAGAACATTCAAGAGTACCCGGTGACCATCCAGACCTATTCGATGCTCTATCAGGGGGTCGAAGGCGACGACAGCATCAAGGTGCAGAGCCGCGAGGGGCAGCAGGTCAACCTGGACGTAGTCATCCAATATCGCATCCGTCGCGACGAGGTGGCCGCACTCTACCTGGACTGGGGCGGGGCCGGTATTTCTGTGGTCGAAGACCGGCTCGTGCGCCAGTACACACGTTCTCAGGTGCCTGCCATTGCCGCCCGCTATAACTGGGAAGAGATTACCTCTGGCAAGCGGGACGAACTCTCGGAGCAGATTTGGCAGGCATTGACCGAAGAGTTTTCTCGCCGCCACCTGGAACTCATCTCATTTGGTATCCGCGAAGTTCACCTGCCGGCTTCGCTGCAAAAGGCGCTCAACAACAAGATTCAGGCCCAGCAAGAAGCCGAACAGCAAAAGTATCAGCTGGACCAGGAGAAGGTGAAGGCCGAACAGGCCAGAGTCAAAGCCGAAGGCGAGGCCAACGCCATGCGCATCCGGGCCGAGGCCGAGGCCGACTCCAACAATCTCCTGGCCCGAAGCCTCACTTCGGACCTGATACGCTACGAGCAGCTCAAGCGGTGGGACGGTCGTCTGCCCACGTTCTTCGGGGGGGGAGCGATGCCCCTGATGCCCTTGATTGACCCGTCCGGGATGGTCGGTGCCAACGAACCGGCATCTTCGACCCTGACCGCCACCGCCACCCCGACCGCCACGCCGACCGACGAAGATAGCCAGCAGTAGCCGCGGCCATGCCCCTCCGTCGCCGCAACAGGTCTCTGACATGGGTCGTGGCGGTGCTGGTGCTGTTTTTGGTGGTTGGCCCGTGCAGCATGGTCTGGGAAGTACTGCGGTTCAGCCCGCTCCCGCCGCTCCCATTCATGGGCACGGCCCGTCCTCAGCCTGCGGCTACTCCCCGTGCGCCTGGTCAGGCATGGGTCATTGAGGCGGTCCATGCTCCGAAGATTTTCGGCTCGATGGGGTCGCGCAGCCTGGCGCTCGATCCGAGCGGTGCCCCGCATCTTGCCTATGGCGAAGACCATCTCTACTACGCCTGGTTCAGCGGGAGCGCGTGGTATCAGGAGACGGTGGATTCGTCCAGCGGGGTGGGTATCGCTGCCTCCCTGGCGCTGGACTGGTATGGCAACCCGCATATCAGCTACTATGACGATGTCTATGGGAGACTGAAATATGCCTACTCTGACGGGTTGACCTGGCAGATCGAGGTTGTTGACCGCTCCGGGAATGTGGGGGCCTACAGCACGCTGATACTGGATTCGCATGACCGCCCGCACATCAGCTATTTCGATGAGACCAACAACGACCTGAAGTATGCCTATCACGACGGGACCGCCTGGCGCATTGAGACGGTGGATCACGAGGGGTTGGTGGGCACCTTTGCTTCCATGGGGTTGGATGCCTACGACCATCCCCACATCAGCTACTATGCCGGGCCGCCCGATGATGACCTGAAATATGCCTTCTACGATGGCGCGGCCTGGCACACCGAAACGGTTGATTTTTCCGGCAGCGTCGGCACCCATACCTCACTGGCGCTCGACTCGCGCAACCGCCCGCACATCTGCTACTTCGATGCCAGCAACGGCGAACTGGAGTATGCGGCCTTCGACGGGGTGTCCTGGTCGCTCCAGACGGTTGACCGGGACGGGGTCAATGGGGAATATACTTCCCTGGTGATAGACGAAGATGACCATCCCCACGTCAGCTACCATAATATGGAGCACGACGACCTGAAGTATGCCTGGTTTGATGGGAGCACCTGGCAGGTTGAGACGGTTGATGGCCGGGGCGATGCCGGACGGTTCGATTCACTGGCGCTGGACGGGGAGGGTAACCCGCACATCAGCTACACTGAACTGAGCCAGGGCGAACTGCGCTATGCCACCCGTGCGGGGAACTCGGCTCCGTGGCGCATCGAGGTGATTGAGCGCTCCAGAGTGGCCGGGCAGCACACTTCGCTGGCGCTCGACACCCTGGGGTTGGCGCGTGTTGCCTACTACGCTGATGGGACGGGTACGCTGCACTATGCCTTTCACGATGGCTATTCCTGGCAGACGGAAGTGGTAGACCGGCGTGAGGGGGTGGGGTACGGGACTTCGCTGGCGCTCGACTCGGATGAGCAACCGCACATCGGCTACTACGACCTGAGCCACAAAGACCTGGACTATGCAGTGCGGGACGCGGAGGGGGGGTGGAAGATCCAGGTCGTTGACCAGGTGGGGGATGTCGGGCAATATCCCTCGCTGGTGCTGGATGGGGCCGACCTTCCCCACATCAGTTACTACGACAGCACCAACAGTGACCTGAAGTATGCCTTCTATGATGGCGAGCGCTGGCAGCGGGAAACGGTGGACAAGAACGGGCAGGTGGGTGAATATCCCTCGCTGGCACTCGATTCGCAGGGGTTGCCCCATATCAGCTACTACGATGTGACGGCGACCTCGCTCAACTATGCGTGGTCTGACGGAGTGGCCTGGCACAAGGTCACCCTTGATGATGTGGGCGATACTGGCGAGTATCCTTCGCTGGCGCTTGATAGCCACAACCGCGCCCACATCAGCTACTATGACCGCAGCAACCGCGACTTGAAGTACCTTGTTTATGACCGGAGTACCGGGCGGGTCACGAGGACGGTGGTGGATCGCGAGGGAAACGTGGGCACTTTTTCTTCGCTGGCGCTGGACTGGCGGGGGTTGCCGCACCTCAGCTACTACGACCGCAGCAACGAGCGCCTGAAATATGCGTTCAGCGATGGGACCCGCTGGTCTGTCGAGGTGGTGGACGAGGAGGGCCGGGTCGGTCTCTACAATTCGCTGGCGCTCGATGAGCAGGGGTTCGCCCATATCAGTTATGGCGACACGAGCAACGCCGATTTGAAATATGCCCGTCAGCAGGCGCGGCGGGGGATATCCCGACGCGGGTCATCAGCGGGGGAGCGCCAGCGCAAAGGTGCTGCCTTCGCCCTCGATGCTCTCAACCCAGATACGCCCCCCGTGCGATTCGACGGCGAGTTTGCAGAACGTCAGCCCAAGCCCGGTGCCACGGACCTTGCGCCCCCGTATCTGGCCGAACTTCTCAAAGATGCGTTCCTGGTATTGCGGGGGGATGCCCGGCCCCTGGTCGCGCACCCAGAAGACCTGCCATTCGCCTCCGGTGAGTTCCGGAAGAGTGACCGGAAGGGGGGGCGGGGGGCCGAACCCCCGGTAGGGATTGATGGAGACGCGAGCGGTGCCAATGACGATTTCGCCACCCATGGGTGAATATTTAATTGCGTTGTCAAGCAAGTTCTGGAGCACCCGCACGACCTTATCCCGGTCGGCCTCCAGCCAGGGCAGGCCGGGGGGGATATCCTGCCGCAGGATGATGCGGTAGCCTTCTGCCGACGCTCGTAACCGCCCCAGGGTTTCATCTATGGCATCGTAGAGCGAAAATAGCTCTTTGGTGAGCGTCATGCGCCTTGCTCCATACGTGAAATGTCGAGCAGCGTGTTGACCATTTCG
>JAAUSY010000008.1 GCA_012032475.1 Chloroflexaceae bacterium | reverse complement strand
CGAGCCGCGCAGCCCTGCCCGCGCCTCCTCCAGGTTGCCCGCGACGAGTGGCTGCCGTACCCTCTCGCCCGCGTGGTGCAGCGTGCGCCAGGAAAACGTTGTTTTGAGCAGCGTGGCTTCGAGGAGGCACAGCGGGGCGGGGAGGGGCAGCGCCGTTACGAGCAGCGCCGGGAGGGCAGCCACGCCAAGGCATGCTGCGGCCATACCTGCGCCATAGAGCAGTTCGCGGGGGGGGCTGCCACGCGGGGCACGCTGCTCCAGCGCAGCCGCAAGCCTGCCGAGCCACACGACCGGGTGCAGGGTGTCGGGCGGTTCTCCGACCAACCAGTCAAGCGCCAGCGCCAGCAGCAGCACATCCGCACGTCCGCGCATCATCATCACAGCCCCCGTGCGGCTGCCACCAACCGCGCTGCGAGTTCGGGGCAGGCCAGAAAGTGTAGATGCACATAGGACGCCAGCACCCGACTGACCAGCGCCCCATCCGGGCGCGGCTCGCTGTGCCACTCGTCGGGCAGGATGGTGCAGGCGGGTGGAATATCGGGCGTGCGCTCCCAGGTCGAATAGTGAAACTCGTGGCCGCGTAGTGTTTCGCCCGCGGGCAGCAGCCAGTTTGTCCCGCTGGCCTGGATGGTGCGGTAGCCCAGCGTGAGGTGCTCCGTCATGCGCGAGCGCCCCGGCAGCACCCCCACCATGGGGTAGGCCTTCCCCGCCCCGTCAAGCAGCGTTTCGGTGAGGTACATCAGCCCGCCACACTCGGCGTAGATGGGGATGCCTGCGGCGGCTGCCTGCCGTATCTGCTCGCGCATCGCGGTGTTGCCGGCCAGGTCGGCGGCGTAGAGTTCGGGGAAGCCGCCGCACAGGTAGAGCGCCTGGGTGTTGCAGGGCAGGGCGGTGTCGGCCAGGGGGCTGAAAAAAGCAAGCGCTGCGCCGGCCTCGCGCAGCAGGTCAAGGTTGTCCTGGTAGCGGAAGCTGAACGCTGCGTCCTGCGCGACCGCGATGACCGGGGATGGGGAACCGTGAGCGGGGGGAGGGGGGCCAGGGATGAGGAAGAGGGAAGGGAGGAGGGAGGGTGCGGTGCGGGCAAGCTCAAACACCCGCGTCAGGTCAATCTGCTCCGTCACCAGGGCCCGCGCCTGCTCCAGCCACGCCCGCCAGCGCCCCGGTTCGGCGGTGGGCACCAGCCCAAGATGACGCTCCGGCAGGTGCAGTGTTTCATTGCGGTGCAGCGCCCCGAGCACGGGCAACCCGACATGCTGCTCAATCGCGGCAGTGACCATCCGGGCGTGCTTCGGGCTGCCTACCCGGTTGAGGATGACGCCCGCCACGCGGAGGCGCGGGTCAAAGTCGCTCAGCCCTTGCACCAGCGCGGCTGCCGTGCGGGCCTGTGCTCGCACGTCGAGCACCAGTAGCACGGGCGTATCGGTCAGACGGGCAACGTGGGCGCTGCTGGCAGTGTCGTCGCTGCCCGAATAGCCATCGAACAGCCCCATCGCCCCCTCAATCAGTGCGAGGTCAGCATCGTGGGTGTGGCGTGCCAGCAGCAGAGGGACCAGGTCGGACGGCAGCATCCAGGCATCCAGGTTATGGCAGGCCCGCCCTGCTGCCAGGGTGTGATAGGAGGGGTCAATGTAATCGGGACCCACCTTGAAGGGCGCAACTCGCAGCCCGCGGGCGGCAAAGGCGGCCACCAACCCGGCCATCACGGTGGTTTTGCCGCTGCCGCTCATCGGCGCAGCCAGCAGCAACCGCGGAACCGTTGCCATTCTCAGGGGCATGACTTCCTCATTATTTTCTCCTTACGTTCTCCTTAGCCTATCGTGCGCTGGCTCAACAAAGCCTGCTGCGCGGCCATCTGGCTGAAACCAGGCCAGCTCGCTCGCCAGCGCTGCCACCTCGCCAATCACGATCACAACGGGGGTAGGTAACTGGCGTGCGGCAACTGTGGCGGGCAGCGTGGTAATGGTGCCGTACACGGTCTGCTGCTGGTCGGTGGTGCCCCAACTGATGGCGATAGCGGGGGTGTCAGGGTTGCGCCCGGCCTCCAGCAGCGCCGTGCAAACATTTTGTACATGCCGCAGCCCCATCATCACCACCAGGGTGTGCAGATGAGCGAGCGCCCCCCAGTCGGTCGTTCGTTCGGCGTGGCCGTCGGCTTCGTGGCCTGTCACTACGGCAAAGGCTGTTGCCACGCCGCGGTGGGTGACGGGCACCCCGGCATAGGCAGGCACTGCTACCGCGGAGGTGACGCCCGGTACCACCTCGAAGGGCAGCCCGGCCCGCACCAGCGCTAGCGCCTCTTCGCTGCCGCGCCCGAACACAAAGGGGTCACCGCCCTTGAGCCGCACCACCTGCTTTCCCCGCTGCACCTGCTCGACCAGCAGGCGGGTGATGGCCTCCTGCGAGAGCGCGTGGTGCTGCGGGTCTTTGCCAGCAAAGATGCGTTCGGCAGTCGCGGGGGTCTCCTCCAGCAGTTCGCGGGCAATCAGGTGGTCGTAGATGACCACCTCGGCCCGCTGGAGCAAGCGCAGCCCGCGCACCGTGATCAGGTCGGGTCGCCCCGGCCCAGCGCCAACGAGGTAGGCCTTACCCGTCATCGTGCTGCCTCTCGTGCTCCTGCTGCAGCAATTCGGCCAGACCATCGCGCACCCGGCGGGCCCGCGCCGGACTGACACCCTCGGTGCTGAACGCTACGACCAACCCGTCCTCGCGGTAGACCGCCGGCAGGTGAAAGTTGCCCTCGTGTGGCACGTCGGCTACGTTGCACCGCAGGCCATGGGTGCTGGCATCCTGCGCAATCCGCGCATTGACAGCCCGTTCGCTGGTGGCCGCAAACACAAGCGCTGGACGGTTTGCCAGATCGCCGGTCTGGTAGGGGCGCTGCTCCCACACGATGCACCCCGCTGCGGCCCATTCCCTGAGCTGTGGGGTGGCGTCGGGGCTGATGAGGATGATGTGAGCGCCCACCGCCAGCAACCCGCGCACCTTGCGTTCACCTACGGCTCCCCCACCAACCACAACGACCGGTGTGCCCATCATCTGTGAGAGGTTGATGGGGTAGGTTGCGGGGTGGTCGGGAGTGGGTGCGGGTGGAACATCGGGGACGGGCGAAGGGTGGTAGCCACGCGGGGTGACCAGTAGCTCACCTGACCAGTAGCTCTGGCGGTTGCCCACCAGCACGACCGTCAGCATATCAGCCTGTGCGGGGTCAATGGCGGCCAGGGTGGTGCGGATGATCTGCTCGTCCGGGCGTGTGACGCTGCGGGCCAGCACGACGGGGGTGTCAGGTGGGCGGTGGGTGCGGATGATTGCGCAGGCCCGCGCAAGCTGCCAGGTGCGACCTTTGCTGCGCGGGTTGTAGAGCGCCAGCACAAAATCGCCTTCGGCTGCCGCCAGCAACCGGCGCTCAATGACTTCCCACGGGGTGAGCAGGTCGCTCAGGCTGATGGTGCAGAGGTCGTGGTTGATGGCCCCCCCTACCCGCGCTGCGGCGGCCTGAAAGGCGCTCACGCCCGGCAGCACCACAACCTCCGGACGGTTGCCCGAATGACCGCGCTGGTGCAGCAACTCAAAGAGCGGTCCGGCCATCGCATACATCCCGATGTCGCCGCTGCTGATGAGCGCCACCCGCCGCCCGGCTGCTGCCAGTTCGATGGCCTGCTGCGCCCGTGCCAACTCGCTCTGCATCGGGTGGGCAATCACTTCCTGGTGCGGCGAGAGCAGCGGGCGCACCTGCTCAAGGTAGCTCTGGTAGCCGATGATAACCTCGGCGGCGGTCAGGGCTTCCCGTGCGGCCAGGGTCATCTGTTGCGGGTCACCGGGTCCGAGGCTGACCAGTGCCAGGGGCGGGGGAGGGGGGGCGGGGAATGAACCCTGGGTGAGTGCCACCGCTACGGTGCAGCGGGCGAAGCGGTGTTTGGGCACCAGCAGCGCGGAAGGGTCGCCACCAGCGGCAAGCACGGCGCATGGCTCGGCCACGCCGGGCAGGCCAAAATGCTCCTGTGCCGCACTGGGGTTGAAATCGTCGGGAGAAAACGCCTCAAGCTGCGTGCGGGCGATAACTTGCAAGGGCACGCCCAGGTCGGCGGCGGCCTGCCGGATGCCCGGCTCGTCGCTTTTCAGGTCGGCGGTTGCCAGCGCTGCCACACTCGCCAGGGCCAACCCTGCCTCGTGCAGGGTCGTTTCGATGGCGTCCCGCACCTCTTCCGCTGCCACGCCGCGCCTGCTGCCCACGCCCACCACCAGCGCGGGAGGGTGATAGAGCACGCACGAGTTCAGCAGGGGGCGCTGCGACCCGCTGAGCAGACGGTGGGTAACGAGCAACCCGGCGGCGTACGTTTCGCTGCGCAGGT
This sequence comes from Chloroflexaceae bacterium, assembly GCA_012032475.1. Classification (GTDB taxonomy): domain Bacteria; phylum Chloroflexota; class Chloroflexia; order Chloroflexales; family Chloroflexaceae; genus JAAUSY01. The sequence continues at coordinate 44,459 of JAAUSY010000008.1, read as the reverse complement.
CGTCCGGGTGGGCAACCTCGACCACGTTCTCCGCGGGAGCCAGCCACGTGAGCACTTGCTCCCGTACGGCGGGCAGTGCCGGGTCAACAAACAGCCCCAGGGGGTCGCCGTTCACCAGGCTCGCGCTCGCGTGGGTGAGGGCGCTGTCGGGGTCAATCTGCCAGCCGGCTTCTTTGCCGAGCAGGTCGAGCGCGGGCCGGTGCTGCACATCGCTGGCGGTCGTAATGGCTGCGTGCCCGCCCGTGATAGCCGCGATGTGCCGCGCCAGGTCGTTCGCGCCGGCCTGGTGCCCACCAAGCAGCGGAATGACCGAGCGCCCCGCCTCATCGAGGCAGACCACCGCCGGGTCATCGCTCTTGTGGTGCAGCAGGGGGGCAAGTGCTCGCACTGCCACCCCCGCAGCCATAATCAGCACCAGCTGGCGGTGCTGGTCCCAGCAGCGGCAAATCTCCTCGCTCACTGCGCCAGGGTAGCCCCGGTCGGTCTCCCCGGCAAAACGGGCCGGCACCACCACCACGCCATCCAGTGGGTGCGCCAGCCGGGCCGCCAGCGTGCTCCCGCTACGCGTCACGGCGATGATGGCCGGGTGGGGTGATGGGGGGGAGGAGTCGGGTGGGGCAGCAGCGCGGCAACCGTGCGCGAAGCTCCGGTCATACAGGTGGCTGCGCGGGGCGCTGACGGAGGGGCGGAGCGTCGGGCCGACCAGGATGAGCGCGTGGCGGGTGTAGCCAGCGGCCCGCACTTTTTCGGCAATGTCGGCCAGGGTGCCAATGATGAGGTGCTCGTCGGGCCACGTCACCTTGTAGACGACGGCAGCGGGAGTGTGTGGGGGGTATGCCCCCCCGGCTAGCAGGTCGGTCACCACCTGTTCAATCTGGCCGATGCTGAGATAGAGCGCCAGGGAGGCTCCATGGGCGGCGAGACGGTGCAGCGCCTCCCGCTCCGGCATCGGGGTGCGCCCGGCAATGCGGCTGAAAATGAGCGTTTGCACCTGCTCCGGGCGGGTGAGTTCGACCCCAAGCCGCGCCGCTGCCGCGAATGCCGCCGTCACTCCGGGCACCACCTCGCAGGGCACTCCCTGCGCTGCCAGCAGCGTCATCTGCTCGTGGGTCGCCCCGTACAGGGATGGGTCGCCCGTATGCACCCGCGCTACCACGCCGCCTGCCCGCGCTGCTTCGACCATCAGGCGAACCATCTGCTCCAGGTGCAGATCCGACGAGCCAGCAATACGCACGCCTGGTTTGCGGGCCAGGTGCGCCACGCTTTCCTGGACCAGGCTGTCGGCATAGAGCACCAGGTCGGCCCGTGCGATGATGTCGCGCCCGCGCAAGGTGATCAGGTCGGGCGCTCCCGGCCCAGCCCCGACGAAATAGACCACCCCCGGCTCTGGCCGATAGCTCATGGTTCGTTCTCACCTTTCTGCCGTACGATGAGCAGCGAGAGGTACGGCCCCTGATAATCGCGCAGGCTGCCAGGGTCGCGCACGATGCGCTCTTCTGGCATCCCAATGTGCTCGGCGTAGATGGCCCGGTCGAGCAGGCCAATCGTGTCCAGGGCGGCGATAAGCTGCGGCAGCACGCGCCCCACCTTCATGACAATCACCGTCTCGAAGCTGGCGCAAAGCTGCTCCAGGGCGGTGCTATCGAGTTGCTCGCTGGCGGGCACGATTGCGACCCGCTCCTGGTGGGTGCTGAGCGGCAGCCCCACCTGCGCCGCTGCTGCCGCAAACGAGGTGACACCCGGCACCACCTCCACAGCCAGCGACGGCCAGCGTGCCACCAGTTCGCCCCAGATGCAGGTAAACGTCCCGTAGAGCAGCGGGTCACCGAGCAAGAGGTAGACGCCCCGCGCCGTTTCGCGGCGCTGGTCGGCCAGGCGTGTGCCTATCTCCTCGGCCACGGTGCGGTAGGTCTCGGCAGCATGCGTGGCGTCGCGGGTCATTGGCAGCGTGAGCAAGACCACCTGCTGCCGCTGCGGGTTGAGCCATGGGCGTGCGATGTGCAGGGCGCGGCTTTCCTCGCTGGTGTGGCTGCGTGGCACAAAAACCAGGTCTGCCGCCTCGATAGCCCGCCGGCCCTTGACCGTCACAAGCTCCGGGTCGCCGGGGCCAAGCCCCACCACGATAAGCTGCCTCGTCCCTTCTTGCTTCGTCCCTTCTTGCCTCATCCCTTCTTGCCTCTCTTGCCTCATCCCTCCTCGCCCTTGCGCCACGTGAGCAGAAAAACCGGGTTGTGCGCCTCGAAGCGCAACATGCCCGCCGTTGGCACACCAACGCTCACCTGCACCTGCGCCACCCGTGCGTCGGGCAAGTAGGCCCGCGCCCGCTGGAGATTTTCCAGCGTGACCAGTGCGATCACCAGCCGCCCACCGCGATGGAGCCGCTGTTGCGCCAGGGCAATGATAGCCTCCAGGTGGCCGCCGCTGCCGCCAACAAAGACCGCGTGCGGGTCGGGCAGGTCGGGGCAAACATCTGGCGCACTGCCCATTACGAGGCGCAGGTTGGGAGCCGGTAGGCGGCGCAGGTTCTCGCGGATGTGCTCCAGCATCATGTCTCGCCGCTCGACAGCGTAGACTGCTGCCGCAGGCTGGGTGCGGGCTGCTTCGATGCCTACTGCGCCGCTGCCCGCGCCGATATCCCACAGCACCTCGCCCGCTTGCAGCGCCAGTTCTGCCAGGCTGAGCAGTCGCACTTCGCGGTGGGTCAGCAACCCGCCCGTCGTCGAGAAGACCGCGTCATCCACCCCCGGCGACTTGCCCTCCTGCCGGGTTTTCTGGCAGAATACCACCAGCACATTCAGTGGGGCAAATTCCTGTTCGGCCACCTGCGCCAGGGTCGCCCGCACGATGCGCTGGTCGGCCTGTCCCAGGTTTTCGCAGACGGCACACGCTGCGGCGGCAGGCAAACCGCCCGCTATCAGCGCTTGCGCCACGACCGTCGGGGTCTGGTGGGGGTCGGTCAGAATGGCCGCTTTGTCTGCCTGACGCGCCCGTTGCACTACCTCCGCGAGCGGGGAGTTGTGGGCACTCAGCAGCACGGCATCGTGCCAGGGTTCGGCCAGGGCCGCGAACGCCAGTTGAAAGGCACTCGGCGCAGGGAAACACTCCAGTTCATCCGCGGCGAAGGAGCGGCGCAAGCTGGTGCCGATACCGTAGCAGAGCGGGTCGCCCGATGCGACGACGACTGCCCGCTGCCCGGCCTCGCGGGCCCGGTGCAGCCGTTCCACTACGGCATCAAGATGACCATGTAGGCTCAACTTTTCGCCGGTTGCGTCTGGAAAGCAGGCAAGCTGGCGCTCGCCACCCACCAGCAGGTCAGCATCCAGCACCCGCTTGAGCTGTGCAGCCGGCAGTCCCTCTGTCCCCGCGCCTGTCACGCCAATGACGACTATTCGTGGGTTGGTCATCACTCGTCACCTTTCACGCATCCTCCTCATCACGCTCATCGCTTATCCCCGCTGATGCTTCTTTGCCGCGCCAGCACCCCCCCATCGAAGTCCACCAGCACCACTTCCAGTTCCAGCACTGGCCCGCCGCCAGACTGCCGCACCAGACGCTCGACCTGAGCCAGCGCCAGAGCAACCAGCCGGTGTGCGAGGGACAGGTCGCCGTGCTGCTGGCATAGTTCCAGTGCATGCCGCGCCGTGTTGGCTGCGGCCACGGCGGCGACAAGTTCCGCTGCTGCACCCGCCTCGCGGCAGACCTGTGCCAGAAACGCAAGGTCAACCGGGTTGCCCGCCACATGCGTGACCATGCGCCCCTGGGCGGTTTTGACGATGCGGCTGATCATCGCTACCAGCACCACCGAGCGTACCCCCTGGACCACGCAGGTTTTGAGCGCCGCGCCCGTAAAAATGCTCATCTCGACGAAGGCCACCTCTGGCAGGTCGGGAAACAGCTGCATGGCGTATCGTTCGGAGCGCGAGCCGGTTGCCAGCACTACCCGATCCACGTGGTGATAGGCGGCCATCTCGACGGCCTGGACCACACTGGCCCGCCATGCTGCGGTGCTGTAGGGGGAGACCCTGCCGGAGGTGCCCAGGATGCTGATGCCGCCAATGATGCCCAGGCGCGGGTTGAGCGTCTTCGGCGCGATACGTTCGCCCTCTGGCACACTGATGACGACTTCCAGGCCGTGCCGCGCCAGGTAGTCCGGGTCGTGCGGCAGTGCCGCAGCAAGCGCGTCGGCCACGTTGGCGGTAATCTGCCTGCGCGGCACCGGGTTGATGGCCGCGGTGCCCACCTCCAACCCCAGGCCCGGCAGGGTCACGCGCCCCACCCCTTTGCCACCCTCCAGCACCAGGCCGGGCGTGTCGGTGCGTCGCACCTGTGCGCAAATGAGTGCCCCGTGAGTCACGTCGGGGTCGTCGCCGCCATCCTTGCGCATGCAGCAGAACGCGGTAGAATCGGTCAGGTTGCGCTCCAGGGGGGGCATCAGGGTGGTTTTGCCGTCTGGCAATGACACCCGCACCTGCTCCGGCCAGTGCCCGGTCAGCAGCGCCAGCGTGGCTGCCTTTGCTGCGCCTGCCGCATTGCTGCCGGTGGTGTAGCCCATGCGCATGCCTCTGCGGTCACGCGGGGGCGGCCAGTTGCCATCGTTCGCCATCACCTACAGCTCACTATTGCTCCCCTCGGTTGCCAGCCGCAGCAGCGCGTTGAGCATTGCCACCGCAATGGTTGAGCCGCCTTTGCAGCCGGTCGTCACAATCCAGGGCACGGTTGTTTGCTCCATCAGCGCGGCTTTGCTTTCGGTGGTGCCCACAAACCCCACCGGCACGCCGATCACGAGCGCAGGGCGTTCGCCGGCTTGAATCAGGCGGACCACTTCGTACAGCGCGGTGGGAGCGTTGCCAACCGCCACGATGCTGTCTCGCATCAAGCTGTGCTCGGCGGCGGCCCGCATCCCCAGGGCGCTGCGGGTGGTGCCTTCGGCCTCGGCTCGCTTCTGCACCTCTTCGCTGGCAACAAAGCAGTAGGTCACATTGCCAAGCCGGGTCAGCCGCGGCGTGCTGATGCCCACCTTCACCATGTTGACGTCGGTAATGATCGGGCAGCCTGCCAGCAGCGCTGTTTTCCCGGCCTGAAGAGCGCCGGGGCTGGCGCGGACCAGGTCGGCAAATTCAAAGTCGGCGGTGCTGTGGATGATGCGCTCAACGACCACTGCCATTGGCGGGTCGAAGCGATGGCCCATTTCGGTGAGACGCTGCCGAATGATGGCAAACGAGTCGGCGGCAATTGCTGCTGGTCTATTCATATTTCTTTCTCTTTCTCTTTCTTTTTACGCTTCTTCATGGTGATGGTCGTGGTGATGGTCGTGGTGATGGTCGTGATGGTCGTGGTGATGGTCGTGGTGATGGTCGTGATGGTGGGTCATCTGGGGTTGGCCGTAGTCGTGCTCAAAGCCGGTCACCCGGTGGCGATACTTGCATACGTCGCAGGTCATCGTTGCGGTGCCCTCCACGATTTCGTGGTAGCGCTGTGCGACGGCCTCGGTCAGCCCCTCGTGGGGGAAGAGCGGTGCGCCCACCAGGATTTCTATCTGCGGGTGCGTGGTGCGGGCGGCTGCGGCTTGCTGCACGATATCCTGGTGTACGAAGCCGGTGAACAGCAGGTAGGGGAGCACGACTACCCGCCGTGCGCCAAGCCGCACACAGCGCTCGATGCCCTGGGCGATGTTCGGCAGCGCAACTTTCTGGAAGGCCGCTTCGACCCATCCGTAGCTGCGCCTCTCCCAGAGCAACCGCGCCAGTTTGAATACCTCGGAGTTGCTGGCCGGGTCGCTGCTGCCCCGCGCCGCCAGCAGCAGGGCCGTGTCGTGCCAGGGGGTGTCGGAGGTGCTGCGGGCCAGCGTCTCGGTTGCCCGTTGTTCCAGTACCCGCACGAGTTGATAGTGTGCCCCGATGGGCGGGCCATAGCGGAGTTCCAGGCCGGGGTGGTGTTCGCGGGCCTGCGCCAGCAGCGCCGGTCCATCGTTTTTCTGGTGGCCGGCAGCCCCCAGAAACAGCGGCAGCACGGCGATGTGCTGTGCTCCCTCAGCAACGCACCGGCGGATACCTTCGGCGATGGATGGTTCGGCCAGTTCGAGGAAACAGGGTTGCACGACCACGCCCAGGCGTGTGCTCAGGTCGTCTGCAAACTGCAAATATTCGGCGTTGCCCGCGGCGTGAGGGCTGCCATGACCAATCAGCAGCACGCAGTCAAATGGTCTGGTTTCCATCCTTACCTCACCCCCTATCCATAACTACAACTATAACTACCTATCTATACTATCTATCCTGTTGCCTGCTTGTGCAACCACGCAGTCAAGCCCGGTCCGTTCGAGGGTGGCCGGGTCGGTGAAGATGTGCTGCGGTGGACCATCGGCCACGACCCGTCCGTCGTCCATCACCACGACCCGCCCGGCCCAGGTACGGGCCAGGGGCAGGTCGTGCGTTGCCAGGAGCACCGTTTTGCCCTGTGCCACCAGGTGCTCAAAAATGGCAATCAGCTGAAGCCGCATCCACGGGTCAAGGTTTGCCAGGGCTTCGTCTGCCAGCAACACGAGCGGTTCCATGGCGAGCACCCCCGCCAGCGCCACCCGGGTCTTTTCTCCTCCGCTCAGGGCGTGGGTCGGGCGCTCCAGCAGGTCGGTCACGCCGCACTGTTCGGCGGCCTTCGCAACCCGCTGCCGCGCAGCTTCCTCGCTCAGCCCCAGGTTGAGCGGCCCGAAGCTGATATCTTGCGCCACACTCGCGCTGAAGAGTTGGTCGTCGGGGTGCTGGAAAATCAGCCCCACCTGCCGCCGCCACTCCCGCAGACTCCGCTGCTGGTAGCTCATCGGTTGCCCGGCCACCCACACCTGCCCCCGTTGCGGGCGCAGAATGCCGTTGCTGTGCAGCAGCAGCGTTGATTTGCCCGAACCGTTGCGCCCGATCAGCACGACCTTTTCTCCGGCCTCCAGGCGGAGGGTCGCCCCGTTCAGGGCAGGCGCGGGGGAGCCGGGGTAGCGGTAGTGCAGGTCGTCCATTTCCAGCAGCGCTGTCACGAAAAGCCCCACACCAGCAGCAGGCTGCTCCCCACCGCGGCCCCCAGGACCGAGAGCCGTGCATCGTAGCGGTAGTTCAGGGGCAGCACGCGCAGGTCGCCGGTGTAGCCGCGGCTTTCCAGGGCGGTTTGCATACGGGTGCTGCGCTGGTAGGCATCAACGAACAGGCGGCTTGCCAGCAACCCGCTGCTGCGCAGCGCGGCGCGGCGGGTGGCATAGCCCAGGCGGCTCTGCTGCGCGGTGTGCATACGCTGCATACGCTCCAGCAGTATGAACACGAAACGATACATCACGCATATCAGGTCTATGAGCACTGGTGGCATGCGTAGCTGGCGCAGCAGGTGGACCAGGTCCATCAGCGGTGTGGTGAGGGCCAGAAAGTTCATGGCTGCCGCGCACCCCAACGCTCGGCTGACCAGCAACCCTGCCAGGGAGAACGAGGCGGGGTTGCCACCAATCCACAGTGCTCCGACCTGGAAGCTGCGGAAGGGCGGCGGCGGCGGGGACGTGCTGAAGCTCAGGGCCACCCCCACGACGGCCAGCACCAGGAACAGCCCTTCGGCCAGTAGCACCCGTCCGACTACTGCCCACGGTACGCCAGCCCGGACCACGGTCAGGCCTCCCATCCAGGCTGTTGCCACCAACCCGACCGCTGGACGGTTGAGCAGCAGGCACAGCCCGATGACCAGCACGGCCAGCGCGGTTTTCTGCGCCGGGTCAATGTTACGGAGGCGGTTGGCGTAGGCGTAGCGGTCAATGAGCTGCATAGATTACTCGTGGTCGGGCGCAGAAGGGTGCTTTCTGCCGAGATTTTCACCCTGCTTTCGCCCGAAGTAGTAGCCGATGATGCCCGCGCCGATGGCGGCTTGCAGCGCAAACAACAGGCTTTCCGTCTCGCCGCCGGGCGGTTCCCAGAGTGGCGCGAACCAGGGTTCCACCTCCGGGTTGATTTTCGCAATGACTTCTTCTGCCGACCCGTCGGCTCCGCCAAATTCCGACTCGGGGTACAGAAACAGCGGGACAATCGCCAGCACAACGACTACGCCGAGCAGCAACCAGGTGGTTGCGCGGCTCAGGGTCTGAGTGGTATGGGCGGTATGCTTCGGTGCTTGCATGGTTTCAGGCTCCTTGTACGCCAAGCGTGCGCAGTTCGTTCACCGCGGTCTGCATGAGCGCATTGAAGATAATAACGGTCAGGATGCCTTCGCTGATTGCCAGGGGTATCTGGGTGATGGCAAAGACCGTGCCGAATTCGACAAACGACGCGACGACCCCGCCCATCGGGTCGGGGTAGGCCAGTGCAAGCTGCACCGAGGTGGTAACGTAGGTCATCAGGTCGGCCAGTGCCGCTGCCAGAAACACCGTCAACCAGAGGGGGGCGCGGTTCTGCATGGCCTTCCAGATGGTCCAGGCCACCAGCGGGCCGACAATGCCCATACTCACGGTGTTCGCTCCGAGCGTGGTCAGGCCGCCATGGGCCAGCAGCAATGCCTGGAACAGCAGCACCAGGCCACCGAGCACGCTCATGACAAAGGGACCAAACAGGATGGCCCCGAGGCCGGTGCCGGTGGGGTGGCTGCTCGACCCGGTGACACTGGGGATTTTCAGGGCGCTGAGCACGAAGGTAAACGCGCCCGATACGCCGAGCAGCAGGCGGCTTTCTGGCTTCGTGGCAACCAGTCTGGTTATCTGGCGAAGCCCGATGATCCAGAAGGGGAGGGCAACCACAAACCAGATGATGGCCCACATAGGCGGCAAAAAGCCTTCCATAATGTGCATGTTGAGTGGATCTTGCCCCAGGGCGGTGGGGTTTGCCGACTCGACAACCCTGGCCTGAGCAGCGTGAATGCCCATCATCATCAGCAGCGCCAGCACTCCCCACCCCACCCGAATCCCGCGTAACCGATGTATTCGTGGGTTCATCATTCCTCGATACCCTTTCTTTGCTTCCTTCCAGCCAATGCACACAAAAAAACCGACCACGCCTGCGGTCGGGGGGGTTGGAAGCCAGAGAAACGGTCTTCCCCTGGGACTATGCACCGGGCGCACCGGCTCCCCTACGGGAAGGAGCATTGCCCATGGCGCTGTCTCTCCACGACCCAATCCGCGAGGCTTGAAGAAGGGATGGAAGAGGCAGGCGACCTGGCTCGGCTCATCAATCTCATCACCTCATGACCAGGCATGAATGAGGGTCTTGCCCCCTCAACACCTGATGGGCCTTACAGTTGCGGGACAGCGCCGGACTCGCACCGGCTTCGCTCTCTGGCCCGACCACCTGGGGTCCGGGCACCTCTCCCAGGATTATTGAGTTGTCGTTGATGGGGAGGATTATAGCACGGTCGGGGGGGACTGTCGAATCTTCTCTCCCATCTCCCATCTTCCATACTTGCCCGTACTTACATGGACCGCCCAAACTGCCGTTCCAGTTGCCCTGGTGTCAGCAGCACCATCGTCGGGCGTCCGTGGGGGCAGGTGCGCGGGTTCTTACACTGCTCCAACTGTCGCAGCAAATCGCGCATCTCTTCGAGCGAGAGCGGTTGCCCGGCCCGCACCGAGGTGTGGCAGGCCAGGGTGATCAACATCGCCTCGCGCCAGTTGTCGGGGGTGCTCCCTCCCTGCCCCCCCAGATGGTCCACCACCTCCAGCAGCGATGCCTGGAGGTGCTCCAGCGACAGGAGCGAAGGCACGGCTCGCACCCGCACCAACCCCTCCCCCCACGGCTCCAGCACAAAGCCCCACGGCTCCAGCGTTTCCGCACTGCCGAGCAGCGTCTCCGCCGCGGCCGGGGGGACTTCCACCACGGCGGGCATCAAAAGTTCTTGCGCGTCTATCGTTCCGGCCCCGCGCTGGCGCATGAGCCGCTCGTAGGAAATGCGCTCGTGGACCGCGTGCTGATCAATCAAATACATGCCATCGGGCGACTCGGCCACGATGTAGGTTAGCCCCACCTGCCCGACCACGCGCAAGGGGGGCAGACGGGACGCCGCAGGACGCTGCGTTGGGAGCGGGAGCGCCTCGATGGGTACGTCCGGAAGGGAAGCCGAGGCAGGGGCGACTGAAGGGACTGAAGCGACGGGAAGGAAAAGCTGCCCGTCATCCGCGTCATACGTTTGCGGTTCTCTGCCTCCCTGCCCACCTTCGCTGCTCGCCTCGCGGTCTGCTCGCTCTGCTGCCTTTCCTGCTGCCTCTTCTTCGCCCTCTGCGCGGCCGGGGGCAGCCAGGAGGTTGCGTGCTCCGTGGCCCGCTTCCTCCGCCTCCTCCGCTTCCTCCGCCTCCTCCAGCAGGCACCCCACATCCCAGTGGCTATGCCGAACGCTCCAGGCTCCCTTCCCAACTCCCCAGGCAGATGAAGCCGATGCAGAAGACGAGGAAGACGTTTCCGGACGGCGTTCTGGCTCGGTCTGGCGCATCTCGAAGCGGCGCGGCACCCCCTCTGGCTCGCCAGTCGCCTCATCCCAGGACGGCACCCCCGCCCCCGCGAGCAGCGCCTCGCGCACGGCCCGCCCCAGCACCGAAGTCACCCGCGACTGGTGGCGGAAGCGGACCTCGCTCTTGGTCGGGTGGACGTTGACATCCACTGCGTTCGGGTGGACCCGAATATCCAGAACGACGAGGGGGTGGCGTCCCTTCATCAGCAGCGTATGATAGGCTTCTTCCACCACATACGCCAGAAGATTGCGCGGCTGAATAGCCCGGCGGTTGACGAACATGTGAAAATAGTTCCGAGAACTGCGGGTCAGGCCGGGTGGGGATATCAAGCCGCGGACCCAGACCGCCTCGGTGTCTTCCCCATATTCCCCCTTGACCGGCAACATCTGGCGGGCCACATCAAGCCCATAGGCTTCGATAACGACATCTCGCAGATCGCCGCTTCCCCCGGTCTGCAACGCCAGTCGCCCATCCAGCAGCAGGGTAAAGCGAATCTCCGGGTAGGCCAGCGCGTAGTTCTGAATGACTGCGCTGATAGCACTCATCTCTGTGGGCGACGAGCGCAAATAGTCGCGGCGCACCGGGGTGTTGTAGAACAGGTGGCGCACACTGATGCTGGTGCCGGGAGAACACCCCCGCGGCGTCCGAGACTGGACTTCGCCCCCGGCAATGCGTAGCTCCGTTCCCACCTCTGCGTCCGCCGTCCGTGTCACACAGACCACCTGGGCAACGCTGGCAATACTGGGGAGCGCCTCCCCACGAAACCCCAGGGTCGCGATATGCCAGAGATCGTCGGCGGTTTGCAGCTTGCTCGTTGCGTGGCGGGTAAAGGCCAGTTCCACTTCGTCGGAGGGAATCCCACACCCGTCGTCCTGGACCTTCAGCTCTTGCAACCCACCCCCGCGAGCCTCCACGTTGATGCGCTGCGCCCCTGCGTCCAGGCTGTTTTCGATGAGTTCTTTCATCACCGAGGCCGGGCGTTCAACCACCTCACCCGCGGCGATTTGCGCGGCAACGGTCGGGTCGAGCGTACGAATTGGCATAGGGCATCTGGTTCCATTCCAGGGATATCATCTCAGGCCAGCCGGGTGCGGACGAACGGCGTGCCAGGCAAGACAAGGGCCGGCCAACGGTTTTATTGAATTGAACGGGACCTGGATGGTTCAGGGTCGGTTCAAGGGCTATCGGGTTGTTGCGGAGGCAATGATGGTGACGACACCTGGGACGACGGCATTAGGGTGGGTGTTTCCTCGGTCTCCCTGGTTTCCTGGGTTGCGGTTGCCGGTGTGGTCGCGGTCAAGGATAAAAGCTCCTCCGATACCGTCGTGGTAGGCGTAGTTGGTTCATCAGACGGGTTGGACGTAAATGATGGCTTCACGGTTGTCGGAATGGCGGTTGCGGTCTGTATCCCCTTGTTCGTGGGGCGAAGGACTACGAACCCAACGATAATGATGAATGTCAGGGCAATCACCAGACCCCCGGTGGCTATCAGCCAGGGAGGCGGTGAGCGGGGGGGAAAATGGTCAAGATTTGCGCCTCCGGTTCGTGTATCCCCTGCGTGTTCGCCATCGTTCTCCGCCTCCGCGGCGGTCAGGGGCCTGGTTGAAGCTGCGGAAGAGGCCGGGGCGGTTGAGCGTACCGTCGGGGCATCCCGCTGATACTCCTCCAATGGGATTGTCTGGGAACTCCTTGCCGCGGCGATTGGTACGGGTATTCGGCTCGTGGGGGCATCCTGGTCGGCTTCTTCCAACGAAGGGCCGCTCGCTGGTTCGCTGCCCTGAGCGGCTTTGCCCGACGGAGCGCGGGAGATGTCCCTATCCAGTTCATCAACCACTGCCATCGCGACCGTGATATTGTCGGTTCCGCCGCGGTCATTGGCCGTATCAATCAATTGACGAACGGCCTCATCGAGGGCATCCGGGGAATATCGGGTCACAATCTGGGCAATCTCGTCGTCCTCTACCAACCCGTGCAGGCCATCGGACGAGAGCACCACGATGTTGCCGGGTTGCACGGGGGAGGTGAAGGGGAAGTCAACCTGTACTTCCGGGCGATAGCCGAGCGCCCGCGTAATCATATTGCGGTAGTGCGAGTGGCGGGCCTGCTCCGGAGTGAGGATACCGGCGGCGACCTGTTCGGCCACCAGGGAATGGTCCCGTGAGATGGGGCGTATCTCGCCGTTGCGGATGAGGTAGGCCCGGCTGTCGCCCACATTCGCAATGTACAGGTGGTTCTTGAACAACAGGGCAGCCACCCCGGTGGTCCCCATATTCCCGTAGCCCTGCACCTGTTCGTGGATGCGGCGATTGGCCTCATGGAAAGCATGTTCCAGGGCAGCGCGGCAATCCTCATCCTCGGAGTGATAGAACTCATCAAAGATGGTATCGGCTCCGATACGACTGGCGACCTCGCCGGCCTCATGCCCGCCCATCCCATCGCACACGACCATGAGATACCCCTTGCGCGCACTCCGGGAGGGGTCATCGCCAATCTTATAGCTATCCTGATTGACTTCACGTTTCCGACCAATATCCGAACCAGCCTGGCAGCGCACTTTCATGAAATGTCTTGCTCCATATGTCCTGGGTAATGAATATGGGCTAACGGACTGAACCCTGACACCCCGATACTGCCCCCTTCAGGCATAGAGTATAGCACACCTTGCCGCGAATTGTCCATAACCTGGATATCATGTCAAGGCCACCCGTGGCTGGAAGGTTCCTGCTCCCATTCAAATTGGGATGGTGGCATGGTCTGCTTATTATGGCATAATAGAATGAGCGGAAAGTCGGTGTTTTTATCCGGTATGGAGGGACTCTATGAGTCAAGACCCGATGGTCCAACCTGACGATATTCACAATCGCACCCTGATTTCCAACGTGCGCCCGCCTTCATGGGAAAACCCACAGCCAGCCAGGCGCTACAATCTGGTCGTTATCGGGGCCGGGACGGCCGGGATCGTCGCGGCTACCGGCGCAGGCGTTCTGGGTGCCAAGGTCGCCATTATCGAGCGTTCCCTCCTCGGTGGCGACTGCCTGAATACGGGGTGTGTCCCCTCAAAGAGCCTGATCCGCTCGGCGCATGCGGCCCACGCGGCCAACACGGCTTCGCGCTTCGGGGTGCAGGCTCTGGCTCCCGCGGAGGTTGACTTTGCCGCGGTGATGGAACGCCTGCGGAAGCTGCGAGCCGCTATCAGTCGCCACAACTCGGTGCGGCATGTTCAGGCCTCCAACGTTGACCTGTTTTTTGGCGAGGCGCGGTTTCTTGGCCCGGAGCGGTTGGAGGTTGACGGGCAGGCGCTCCGCTTCAAGAAGGCGGTGATTGCCACGGGGAGCCGGCCAGTTCGCCCCGCCATTCCGGGGTTGGAGGAGGCCGGGTTTCTCACCAACGAAACGGTCTTCTCCCTCACCGAGCGCCCCGCACGGCTCGCGGTCATTGGCGGGGGACCCGTTGGCTGCGAACTGGCGCAGGCGTTTCAACGACTGGGCAGCCAGGTGGTACTGTTCCACGATTCCGGCCATATCCTGACCCGCGAAGACCGCGATGCTGCTGATATTGTGCAGCAGGCTTTTTTGCGCGAGAATATTCGCCTCTTTCTGAACGCGAAGGTTACCGAGGTTTCCCGCCAGAATGGGAAGAAGTTCCTGGTCTATGAGCAGCCGGGTGGGAGTGGTGAGGTTGAGGTGGATGAAATTCTGGTGGGGGTGGGTCGGCTTCCCAATGTCGAGCGCCTGAACCTGGAGGCCGCCGGCGTGCGGTATGATGCGCGTGGCGGGGTGGAAGTGAATAACTACCTGCAAACCACCAACCCGAATATCTATGCCGCTGGCGATGTCTGTATGGCCGGTAAGTTTACCCACGCTGCCGACGCGGCTGCTCGCATTGCGCTGCAAAATGCGCTCTTCCGCGGCCACGGCAAGCAGAGCACCCTGACCATTCCCTGGTGTACTTTCACCGACCCGGAGGTGGCGCATGTCGGGATGTATGAGTACGAGGCGCGCCAGGAAGGCATTGAGGTCACGACGTTCAAGATTGACCTGGGGGAAATTGACCGGGCAGTGGTGGACAGCGCGGACGCGGGGTTTGTGAAAATTCATGTCAAGAAGGGGGGCGACCGTATTCTGGGAGCCACGGTGGTGTCCCGCAACGCTGGCGAGATGATCAACGAACTGACGCTCGCCATGGTGGCGAAAATCGGGATGAAAAAGCTCAACAAGGTTATCCATCCCTATCCAGTCCAGGCCGAGGCTATCCGCCGCCTGACCGACGAGTATCAATTGACCCGCCTGACTCCCCTACCGAAAGCTCTGCTCAGGCTGTGGCTCAGGATAACACGCTAGGCCGAGGGGACAGGGATAGGGGGGGATGTGGTACAATGTGGTGTCTTCACCAGGACGGGCCCGTTTTTGTCACATCGTGAACAAATAAGGAGCGGATATGGCCTTTGCCCTGACGACCGAGCAAATTCTCGCGCTAGCTCCGGACGCTGATTCGGCAAAGAACGGGCAAAAGCTGGCAGTTGAGCGTCCGTGGGTTTCGTGCGGGGGCAGCGAGCACGCCCTTTGGGGGGAGTGCCAGGGCAGCGGCAAAACGCCCTACCAGGTCCAGGTTGACCTGTCGGGAAGCAATATGGCCTATCGCTGCTCGTGCCCTAGCCGCAAGCAGCCGTGCAAGCATGTGCTTGGCCTGATGCTGCTCCGGGCCAGCAAGCCAGGGTTTTTGCGACGGGTGAGGAGATGCCGTCCTGGGTGTCGGACTGGCTCGAACGGCGCAGGCAGAGTGCCCGGAAACGAGCCGAGCAGACGCAAGGTTCCCCGGCGGTGGCCGACCCCGAAGCCCAGGCAAAGCGGGCAGGGGTGCGTGATGCTCGTATTGCTGCCGGGCTTGAGGAACTGGAGCGCTGGCTCTACGACCTGGTGCGTCAGGGGTTGGCCCAGGTGCAGAGCCGCGGGAATATCTGGCAGCAGCAGGCGGCCCGCCTGGTGGATGCTCAGGCTCCCGGTGTTGCCCGCCTGCTGCGCAACCTGAACGGCATCGAGGGGTCGGGCGAGGGATGGCAGGGGCGCTTGCTGGAGCAACTGGGCAAGATACATCTGCTGATTGAGGGCTACCAGCGGCTCGACCGGCTGCCCCCGGAGACCCAGGCCGATATCCGCGCTGCCATTGGCATTGCGCTCAAGGAAGAGGAGGTGTTGGCGCAACCGGGGATGCACGACCGCTGGCTGGTTCTGGGGGGTTCGGTGGAGGAGGAAGACAACCTGAAGACGCGGCGGACCTGGTTGTGGGGGCAGGAACACCGGCGACCGGCGCTGGTGTTGAGCTTTGCCTATGGCCGGCAGCCGCTTTCCAGTGGCCTGATTGCGGGGACGCTGCTTGATGCCGAGGTGGTGTTCTACCCCGGTGCTGCCTCGCTGCGGGCGCTGGTGAAGCTCTCCGACACCCCACCAGGGCCGATGGAGCCAACCGCGGTGTTCGGGTACCCCGACATTGCCGCGGCAACCGCGGCCTATGCGGCGGTGCTGGCGAACAACCCATGGATGGAGCGCTTCCCGATGGCGTTGCAGGAAATGACACTGGTGTGCTATAATGAGACATGGGGGGTGCGCGACCGGGAGCACCGGACCTTAACCTTCGTGCCCGGTTTTGCCCACTCCTGGCCCATACTCGCGCTGAGTGGGGGGTATCCGCTGGCGTTGGCAGGCGAGTGGAATGGACAGTACCTCACCCCGATGAGCGTGTGGGCGGAGGGTCGGGTGACCCCGCTGGGGGGATATCAGTGACGAGCGACGAGTTGCTGTCACCTACCTCTGGATAAGCTGGACGGAGCGAGGAGATGTCCGAGCCATCAACATTCTGGCACGAATTGACAGTCACGGCGCTGGTGGGGACAGGGCGGCAGCCGCTTCGTCTTCCTCTCCCCGGCGACCCGCTGACCACGCTGCTGGCCGGCCTCGATCCATCCAACCAGGAGCACGCGTTGCTCAGCGCCGCCGCCGCGGCGGTGCTCTACCGGCAGGCCGGGCAGCGCCCGCTAACCAGTGATTTCCCCTCTTTTGCGCCGTGCCCTCCTGACCACGCGCCTCGCTGCACCCCGCGGGCCGCGCAGCACCTCGCCCTGATGCTGCGGGGAACCTATCAGGAGGTCCTGTCGGAGTGGCTCGCTGCTGCGGCTGCCGCCGGGCAACGTGTCCCCGAAGAGCACCTGGTCTCTCTGCTGGAGGCCGGGCAGAAGAAACCGGCCCTGCGCGATGCGATGGTGTCGGTCCTGGGCGAACGGGGGCGCTGGCTGGCCGCGCACAACCCGGACTGGGAGTATGCGGCGGTCCAGCAAGAGGTGCAGGGTGATACGACCAGCGAGGAGGTGTGGGAAACGAGCAACGCGGCAACCCGCCTGGCCTTGCTGCAACGGCTGCGCCGTGTCAACCCGGCCCGGTCCCGCGAGCTGCTCAGCGCAACCTGGAAGACCGAAAAGGCCGACGACCGCAAGCGCTTTCTCGAAGAACTGGCCGCGGGGCTGAGCATGGACGATGAACCGTTCCTCGAAGGCGTGCTGGACGACCGCAGCAAAGAGGTCCGTGCGATGGCTGTCAATTTCCTGGCAGGGCTGCCCGATTCGCGGTTGAGCCAGCGGATGCGAGAACGCGTGGCCCTGCTGCTCCAGTTCCGGCGCAAAATCGTCAAGAAGAGCCTCGAAGTGACCCTGCCCGATGCGTGCGACCCGGAAATGGTGCGCGATGGCATCATCCCCGATGTTCCCAGGCATATCAAGGTCGGGCAGAAGACCTGGTGGCTCGGTCAGATGCTTGGCCTGGTGCCGCCGGCGCACTGGTATCAGCAGTGGAACCTTGCACCCGCGGAGCTGCTGAAGGTGGCCTTGAAGAGCGAAGAGGCGGAGACGCTGCTTGATGCGTGGTTCCGGGCCGCGAAACGAGCAGAGGATACGGCCTTTCTGGAAGCGCTGCTGCCGGTCTTTCTCAAGCGCAAAGATTCCTACGGTCACATCAAGGTGTTGATTGATTGCCTGCCGCAGGAACAGGCAGAGCCGGCGATGATCCGCCTGTTGGAGGAAGAAGCGCAGCCGCTCCACGGCAAGCACCCGGCTATGCCCCTCCTGACCCGGTATGAGAAACCGTGGGGGCACACCCTGGCGCAGAAGGTGCTGGAGAGCCTGTACCAGCGCATCACCGCCGATGAGAACCCATCATCTTCGACCCGGCTGGCCCTCTGGACATTTCGGGAGTCGCTGAAGGAATTTGCGCTGCGCCTGCCCCCGGAGTTTGTGAGCGAAGTTGGGCGGGGGTGGCCGGCGCATGCGAAGTACTGGGACTACTGGGAAGATGGGGTCAAGCAGATGGTTGATATCCTCAATTTTCGCTCTGAGATGCTGAAGGAGTTTGCCCAATGACCACCCTGCTCCGGGAACACGCCGAGCAGCAATTTGCTGAAGAACTGGCGGTGCTGACCGAGGTTGATGCGCGCTCGCGCCCCCCAAGTTGGAAACTCTCGCCCTGGGCCGTGATGACCTACCTGATGGGCGGCAAACTGGACAACGGTTTCACGGTGTCGCCCAAGTATATCGGCAACCGCCGTCTGATTGAAATTGCCATTGCAACACTGGCAACGGACCGGGCGCTGCTGCTGCTTGGCGTGCCTGGCACCGCCAAAAGCTGGGTGTCGGAGCACCTGGCCGCGGCCATTTCGGGCGATTCGACCATGCTGGTGCAGGGGACCGCAGGCACCAGCGAGGAGGCCATCCGTTATGGCTGGAACTACGCCCGCCTGCTGGCAGAAGGCCCCTCCCCTGCGGCGCTGGTGCCCAGTCCGATTATGCGGGCGATGGAAGGCGGCGGCATTGCCCGCCTGGAAGAACTGACCCGCGTGCCTGCTGATGTTCAGGACACGCTGATTACGGTGCTCTCAGAAAAGACGCTGCCCATTCCGGAACTGAACAGCGAGATGCAGGCCCGCAAGGGGTTCAACCTCATTGCCACGGCGAACGACCGCGACCGCGGTGTCAACGACCTGTCGAGCGCCCTCAAGCGGCGGTTCAACACCGTGGTGCTGCCGCTGCCGGCCAGTGCCGAAGAAGAGGTGGAGATTGTGCGGCGGCGGGTTGAGAGCCTGGGACGCATGCTGGAGCTACCGGCGGAGCCACCGGCGCTGGAGGAAATCCGCCGCGTGGTGCAGATTTTCCGCGAACTGCGCGAGGGCGTCACCGCAGATGGCAAAACGAAGCTCAAGTCTCCGAGCAGTACCCTGAGCACCGCCGAGGCCATTTCCGTCGTCAACAATGGACTATCGCTGGCGGCGCACTTTGGCGATGGGCGCATGCAATCTCACGACGTGGCGTCTGGCCTGACGGGGGCGGTAGTCAAAGATCCGGTGCAGGACCGCGTGGTCTGGCTGGAGTATCTCGAAACGGTGGTCAAGGAGCGCAAAGGGTGGAAGGACCTGTACCGGGCGTGCCGGGAGGTTGTGTGAGCATGTCGCCATCCGCTTCTGCTGCTGCACCGCATATCTTCGGCATCCGGCACCACGGCCCCGGCTCGGCGCAGAGCCTCCGCAAGGCACTGGAAGCCATGCGCCCGGATATTCTGCTCGTTGAGGGGCCGCCCGATGCAGCGGAGGTGCTGCCGCTGCTGGCCCACCCGCAGATGCAGCCGCCGGTGGCGCTCCTCATCTACGTACCCGAAACGCCGAACCTGTCGGTCTACTACCCCTTTGCCATCTTTTCCCCCGAATGGCAGGCCATCCACTACGGGTTGACCAGCAATATCCCGGTGCGGTTTATGGACCTGCCCCAGGCGCACCAGCTTGCGGAGGCTGTCCAGGAGGCTCGCCGTCGGGCAAGCCAGGAAGAGCCGCCAGAAGCGATGCCAGAGGAAGCCCAGGCGCAAGCACCGGAGCAGGCCGAGGAGCCGGCCGCGACGGACGATGGGCAGGGCGAAGCTGACCCCCAACCCCTCCCCCCCGATTTCCAGTTCCCCGTCCCCGACCCTCGTGCCGACCCGCTTGGTTTTCTGGCTCAGGCGGCAGGCTACAGCGACGGCGAACGCTGGTGGGAGCATATGGTGGAGCAGCGCCAGAACAGCGCCGGGGTGTTCGAGGCCATCCTTGAGGCGATGACCGCGGCTCGTGCGGAAATTCCCCCGCTTGACGACACTGCCGAGGCGCGGCACGAGGCGCAGCGCGAGGCGTTTATGCGCAAGACGATTCGACAGGCGCAGAAAGAGGGGTTCGAGCGGATTGCTGTGGTGTGCGGAGCCTGGCACGCCCCGGCTCTGGCGGATATGCCCCCGGCGAAAGATGACAACGAATTGCTCAAGGGGCTGCCCAGAACGAAGGTCCAGGCAACCTGGATACCCTGGACCTATGACCGTATTTCCTCCTACAGCGGCTATGGGGCCGGGGTCGAGTCGCCGGGTTGGTATCACCACCTCTTCACCTCTGCCCTTGCCAACCACACCCCCACCGAGGTTGCCATCCACTGGATGACGCGGGTGGCACGTCTGCTGCGCAGTGAGGGTCTGGACGCTTCATCGGCGCATGTCATTGAGGCGGTGCGGCTGGCCGAAGCCCTGGCGGCCCTGCGCGACTGCCCGCTGCCCGGCCTGCCGGAGATGAACGAAGCGGCCCTTGGCGTGTTCTGCTTCGATACGGACCTGCCGCTGCGGCTGGTCCACCGGCAGCTCATTGTGGGCAACGTACTTGGGGCCGTCCCGGACGAAACGCCCATGGTGCCGCTCCAGCAAGACCTGTCCCGCGAGCAAAAGCGGCTCAGGCTGCCGCCCACCAGCGACTGGAAAGACTATGACCTGGACCTGCGCAAGCCCACCGACCTGGAACGCAGCCACCTGCTGCACCGTCTGCTGCTGCTCGGCGTTGAATGGGGCACCCTTCAGCGCAGCGGTGGGGGCAAGGGCACCTTCCACGAACTCTGGCGGGTGCAGTGGCAGCCCGAACTGGCGGTACGGCTCATTGAGGCGGGCCGGTGGGGCAACACCATCCTGGCGGCTGCCACTGCCCGCACCTGCGACGAAGCAACCCGCGCCGACCTGTCTGCTCTGGGCAACCTGATTGAGCAGGTGCTCCTGGCGCACCTTCCGGACGCGGTCCCCTACATCACGCAGTGCCTGGAAAACCAGGCCGCCCTGACCAGCGATGTCGTTCAGATGATGAGGACCCTGCCGGGGCTTGCCAATGTCCTGCGCTATGGCGATGTGCGCAAGACCGACACCACCGCGGTCGGGCATGTGGTGAACGGCCTGGTGGTGCGCATCTGCATCGGGCTGCCGGGGGCGTGTTCGTCGCTCAATGACGAGGCAGCCGCCGCGATGTTCAAGCTCCTTGTGGCGACCAACGACGTGATAACCATGCTTCAGCACCCGGAGCACCTGGCGCAGTGGCAGGCGGTCCTGACACAGCTTGCCAACCAGCAGGGCATGCACGGGATGATAGCCGGGCGCTGCGTGCGCCTGCTGCTCGACCAGCGCGTTTTCGACCACGACGAGGCCGCCCGCCGGATGGGGTTATCGCTCTCGCTGGCAAACGAGCCGGCCTATGCTGCTGCCTGGATCGAAGGCTTCATTCGTGGGAGCGGGGCCTTGCTCGTCCACGATACCACGCTCTGGCAGGTGCTCGACGGGTGGGTGACGGCGCTGGCAGGAGATACCTTCACGCAGATACTCCCTCTGCTGCGCCGCACCTTTGCGACGTTCGAAGCTCCCGAACGCCGCAGCCTGGGGGAGCGGGTGCGCCGCGGGGAGGCCAGAGGGGTTTCTCCACGACCTGGAATGGGAACACCCTCCGACCTGGACGAGGAGCGGGCCCGGGCCGTGCTGCCGCTGGTGGCCGACCTGCTGGGGCTGCCGAGGCCGGAGGTATAGGCTCAGTGAGATGTGGTGAGGGATGAAGGAGCAATGCGTGTATGTCTATGTCTATCTCTATGACCAGCGATGACGAACGGTTGCGGCGCTGGCGGCTCATCCTCGGCGGTGGCGAGGCCGATGGGATTGGCCTATCGCTGCACGGCGCAGACCAGACGATGGACCAGGCGCTCGGAGCGCTCTACGGTTCGGGTTCTGGCGCAGATTCGGATGACCGCCGTGGAGGATTGGGCAGTTCGGCCCCCAGGGTGGCCCGCTGGCTTGGCGATATCCGCACCTACTTCCCTTCCTCGGTGGTGCGGGTGATGCAGCAGGACGCCCTGGAGCGGCTCAATCTTCAGCAAATGCTGATGGAGCCGGAGATGCTCGAAGCCATTGAGCCAGACGTTCATATGGTCGCCACGCTGGTATCGCTCAGCCGGGTGATGCCTGACCAGACAAAGGCCACTGCCCGCCAGGTTGTGGCCCGCGTGGTGCAGGAATTGCAACGCAAGCTCGCCAACCCCACCCGCCAGGCGGTGTTGGGGAGCCTGAACCGCGCCATCCGCAACCGCCGCCCGCGCCACAACGAAATAGATTGGAACCGCACCATCCGCGCCAACCTGAAGCACTACCAGCCAGAGTATCGAACGATTATCCCCGAAGTGCGCATTGGCTACGGGCGCAAACGGTCATCCCTGCGTGATATCATCCTGTGCGTTGACCAGAGCGGTTCTATGGCAACCTCGGTAGTCTATTCGGGCATCTTCGGGGCAGTGCTGGCCTCGCTGCCGGCGGTCTCAACGCGCATGGTCGTGTTTGACACCTCCGTGGTTGACCTGTCGGAGGATTTGCAAGACCCGGTTGACGTGTTGTTCGGGGTGCAACTGGGCGGTGGCACCGATATCAGCCGGGCCCTGGCCTATTGTCAGGAAAAGGTGACCCGCCCGCGGGAAACCATCCTGGTGCTGATTAGCGACCTGTATGAGGGGGGCAACCGCGAGGAGATGCTCAAGCGGGCCGCGGCGCTGGTTGGCTCCGGCGTCCAGATGGTGGCGCTGCTGGCGCTGAACGACGATGGGGCCCCTTCGTATGACCGGCATGTCACCGCAGAGCTGGCAGGGTTGGGGGTGCCCTCGTTTGCCTGCACCCCCGACCTCTTCCCCGACCTGATGGCCGCGACCATCAATCGTCAGGACCTCAACCAGTGGGCCGCCTCGCAGGACCTTGTGGTGGCAAGGCATTCGTGACCTTGCTGCTCTCACCGCAGATTCGGGTGATGATTTTCACGCCGAAGACGGTTACGGGCCTTCTGCAAAGGACCGTCACATATCACGCATCACTCGTCACGTCACGGGTCTTACACCAGGGTGTTTCCACGTGCAAGCCCGCCGGGGCAAGCTGGTCAATCCGTGCCAGGTGCTCCGGAGTGAGCACAATTTCGACCGCCGCGGCGTTTTCCTCTACGCGGGCAGCCTGGCGCGTGCCGGGAATGGGCACGATGTTGCTGCCTTGATGCAACAGCCAGGCGAGGGCGAGTTGTGCCGCTGTGATGCCCAGTTCTTTCGCCATATCGCTCAGTGGCGCAAAGCGTTCCTCGTTATGCTGGCGGTTCTCACCCTGATATCGCGGATTATGGTAGCGAAAGTCATCCTCGGCAACGCGGGTCATTCCAGCAAGGAATCCTGTCCCCAACGGCCCCCATGCCACACAACCTATGCCTAAGTCGCGGGTGGTGGGGAGGAGTGTTTGCTCAGCTTCACGCCGCCACAGCGAATATTCGTATTGCACGGCGCTGATAGGATGCACCTCGTGCGCGTGCCGCACCTGTTCTGCGGTGACATTGCTCAAGCCGAGATAGCGCACCTTGCCCGCGTGTACCTGCTCGGCCATAGCCCCGACGGTTTCCTGTATTGGCGTGGCAGGATCAGGGTAGTGGAGGTACCACAGGTCTATGTACTCCACACCCAGTCGTTTGAGACTGGCGTCAAGCGCACGCTGTGCGTATTCTGGCCGACCGTTGATGTTCAACGAGAAGCCCCAACCCGTTGTCAGTGACGTGCCACGTTCGTCGGGGTCAAAGACGATGCCGAACTTGGTCGCGATGACGATGGCATCCCGGTTCCGACCGTTGATGGCCTGCGCCAGGAGCGCTTCGTTGTGTCCATCCCCATAGGCATCAGCCGTGTCAAGCAAGGTGATGCCGCAGTCGAGGGCATGCCGGATGGTCTCGATTGCGTCCGCCTGACCAATGCTGCCATAATACCCCTCCAACCCCATTGCGCCGTAGCCTATGGCGCTCACTTCGAGGGGTCCCAGTTTTCGTCGCTGCATACGGTCTTCCTTCCTTTGCTATTGCCGTTTAGCTCACCTTGCAACCATCTCTACATCCTGTGTCAGAGCGCCAAGGGGCATGGGCCGCCCGCATTTCCTGCACAAACTCGGCAAAGAGGTAGGTGGTGTCGTGCGGGCCCGGCCCCGCCTCCGGGTGATATTGCACACTGAAACAGGAAAGCCCCCGATGGCGCAATCCTTCTACTGTACCGTCGTTCAGGTTCAGGTGGGTCACCTCGACCTCGGAGGGCAGGCTTTCTGCGTCAACCGCAAACCCGTGGTTCTGGGAGGTGATTTCCACGCATCCGGTCACGAGGTAGCGCACGGGATGATTGATCCCGTGGTGCCCGAAAGGGAGCTTGAAGGTTTGCCCCCCCAGCGCCAGCCCCATCAACTGGTGCCCCAGGCAGATGCCGAAGATTGGCACCCGACCGAGCAGGGTTCGCAGCGTCTCCACCGCATAGGTCGCTGCTGCCGGGTCGCCGGGACCGTTGGAATAGAAGATGCCGTCGGGTTGGAGCGCCAGCGCCTCTGCCGCCGTGGTTTTCGCGGGGATGACCGTCACGCGGCAGCCATGGTCCACCAACCGCCGCAACGTGGTATTTTTGATGCCAAAGTCGTAGGCTACCACGTGCAGGGGACGAACCATCTCACCAGCGGATGCCTGCCCATCTGATACCTGCCCTGCTCGTATCCTGACCCGCCATTCGCTGCTGCCTTCGTGCCACCCATAGGGCTGGGCGCAGGTAACGGCTCCGGTCAGGTCCAGCCCTTCCATCTGCGGTGAGTGGCACGCCTTCTCACGCAGAGCCTCCACCGAAACCGGCTCCGTGGAGATGATGCCGCGCATGGCTCCTGCCGACCGGATATGCCGCGTCAGGGCGCGGGTGTCCACATCGGTGATGGCGACAATCCCGTGCTCGCGCAGGAGTTGTTCCAGGCTGCCACTGGCCCGCCACGAACTGTAGCATTCGCGGCTGTGTGCCCGCACGATGAACCCTGAAACCTGGGGACGCCGCGACTCGAAGTCGAAGGTATTGACCCCGGTGTTCCCAATGTGCGGAGCGGTCATCACCACCAGTTGTCCGCAATAGGACGGGTCCGACAAAATCTCCTGGTAACCGGTCATCCCCGTATTAAAGACCACTTCGCCAACTCGCTCACCCGGTGCGCCAAATGAGCGCCCGCGGAAGCTCTGTCCATCTTCCAGGACCAGCATTGCATCCACTCTCTTCATTCCTCCTGGCTCCATACCAGTATCCTCCTCTATTCTAGCACAGAACGTGGCCCACCTCTGCGGCCGGTCCGGGCTAGCTCCGGTTTGACCTCGGTTTGTCAAAAAGGAAGGGGCATGCTACTCTTATCATGATTGAAGTTGGACCTGGACCAGGACGAGCAACAAACTCCGTCTGGAGATGTACCCATATCTAAACTATGAACGGTCCCGACCCTCGCACCATCCACCCGATGATCGGGTTTCCGCAAATCTGTTTCATCAAGCAGACCATCACCAACCCGAATATCAGCGTTGGTGATTATACCTACTATGACGACCCGGAGGACTCGGAGCATTTCGAGCGCCGGGTGCTCTACCACTTCCCGTTCATCGGGGACCGGCTGATCATCGGAAAGTTCTGCTCCATCGCCAGGGGCGTCACGTTCATCATGAACGGGGCCAACCACGAAACGACCGGCTTCTCGACCTACCCCTTCTCCATCTTTGGCAACGGGTGGGAGCGCGTCCAACCTGCGTCCTACCGTCAGGCATCGTACAAAGGGGATACCATGGTTGGGAACGATGTCTGGCTCGGCTACGAGGCGGTTATTCTGCCCGGCGTCACGATTGGCGATGGGGCTATCATCGGGGCAAAGGCGGTTGTTACCCGCGATGTTGCCCCCTACACGGTCGTTGGTGGCAACCCGGCACAGGTCATCCGTCAGCGCTTCCCCGACCACGTGGTCCGGGCGCTCCTGGAGATTGCGTGGTGGGACTGGGACGTAGCGAAGATTTCCCGCAACCTGGAGCAGATTACTTCCGCCGATATTGAGGCGCTCAGGGCGTGTGTCTGAAAGTATCCCCCAACGGTCTGGCCGCTGGAGCTATTGTGCTCATCCTCAGTGTGGCCTACGCCTGCACCCTCGCGCCCGGCCTGACCTGGGCTAACCACGGCAGCGACGGGGGCGACCTTGTCACGGCGGCGGCTGTTCTGGGGGTTGCCCACCCGACCGGCTACCCCACCTACGTGTTGCTGTCCCGCCTCTTCCAGTCGCTCCCGGCTGGCGACCTGGCCTATCGAACCAATCTCTTCTCTGCCTTCTGTGCGGTTTTCACCGCGCTCTGGGTCTTTGTCATCGTGCGGGGGTTGCTGCCGGGGCGGGACTGGACGACCACCACCGCAGCCAGCATCGCCGCGTTGGGGTTCGGGTTTTCTCCCCTGACCTGGTCGCAGGCGGTCATCACCGAAGTGTATAGCCTGAACGCCTGGTTTACGGCGGTCATTCTGCTCTTTCTCCTGTGGGAGGGTTGGCAACCCTCCCCATCCGGGGCCAGTCCGTGGGGGGGCCGATGGCCTGCCCGGTGCATGGCTCTGGTCGTCGGGCTGTCCCTGGGCAACCACCTCACCATTGCCTTGCCTGCCGCGGTCTGGGTGGGATGGGGGGTGTTCCACGCTCGGCCCGGCCAGCGCTGGCGCGACCTGGGGCAGCGGCTCGTCTGGGTTGGCCTCGGTTCCCTGGTCTATCTCGCCCTGCCGCTCTGTGCTGCTGCCCACCCGCCGGTCAACTGGGGAAGGGCGGATACCTGGGAAGGCTTCTGGTGGGTTGTTTCTGCGCAACCCTACCGCGAACTTGCTTTTGGCCTGCCCCCGATGTTTCTTGCCAGCCGCGTTCAGGCGTGGGCGACTCTGCTGGTGCAGCAGTTCGGGTGGGCCGGGGTTGCGGTGGGATGCACGGGCCTGCTCTATGCCGACCGCGTGCTCCCGCCGGAAGGGCGTTCGGTGCGGGGGTGGGTCTGGCTGACCGCTGCGATGGCCGTTCTCTTCTCCCTCTTTGCGATGACCTACAATACCGCCGATTCCTATGCCTACCTCATTCCGGTTTCCCTCATATTCGCCATCTGGGTGGGGTTGGGTTGCGCGTGGCTCCTGAAGCTCGCGGCCCGCTGGAACCTGTGGGGAGCGCTCTTGCTCGCAGCGGTGGCGTTCGTGCTCGTTGCCTGGAAGGCCAGGGCGACTACGCCGCTGGTGGATGCCAGCCGGGATAGCCGCGCTGCCACCTACGCTGCCAGGGTACTCACGCTGGCTCCGACTGGAGCTATCGTCTTCACCTCGTCCGACCGCGACACTTTCTCCCTCTGGTATGCGCACTATGCCCTCGGCCATCGCCCCGACCTTTCGCTCGTCGCCGGCCCGCTCCTGAAGTTCGCCTGGTATCGCGAAAACCTGCGTGTGACCTATCCGCGGCTCCATATTCCAGAGCGCCCCGGCCCCAATGGAAACTGGCGCGAGGCGGTGACCGAAGCGCACCGACGGCGTTTCCCCATCTGCCAGACTTTCCTGGAAGATGACGACCATAACGACGATGACCGGGTTATCGGGTGTGATGCCAGTGACGAGTGACGGGTGACGGCAAAGCGGTAGAGCTACCGGCTTGCCTGGAACAGGGCGGGAATTGGAGCAGGGTTGTCATGGGTATGCGGTATAATGACACCCGGAGGAGTAAGGCGGTTGCGCGATTGCAAACTTCTGGAGGAGGTACGGGACGATGAGTTACCAGGCCACGGGGAGTCCCCCGTTTATCAATGTGAAGCTGTCCATTGCAGAATGGAACGAGTATGTGGCGACCTATAACTTTGGGAGTATCCCACCGAGCCGGGTGGTGCTGCACCATACCTGGAAACCACGGGTGGCGGACTGGCGCGGGCTGGCGTCAATGAAGGGGATGCAGGCGTATTATCGCAGCCTGGGTTGGAGCGCGGCCCCGCATATCTACGCCGCCCCGGATGGGATATGGCTTGCGACACCCATGCGCGATGTGGGTATCCACGCCGGGGAGGGGAATTCTGGCTACTGGAACAACGGAAAGTGGACCTACTCTATCGGGCTTGAGATGGTGGGCGATTATGACTATCAGCGACCGACGGGAGCTGTCTGGGATTATGCCAGAGCGGTGATGGGTGGGCTATCGAAGCGACTCGGCATTGCACCGCGCCAGTTGATTTACTTCCACCGCGATTTCAGCACCAAGAGCTGCCCCGGCTGGGCCGTGACCAAGGAATGGGTCTGGGGCGAGGTTGAGGCCTGGATCAACAACCAGAAGCCTCCTACCCCGCCCCCGCCCGGCGAGATTGGTATCCCCACGCCGAGCGATGAGGCGTTGATGGAAAGCCTGCTGAACGAGAGCTACAAGCGGGGAGGGGGGTATTCGAGCGAGTGGGCCTTTCACCAGTTTGCGGTGAAGCACGGGATGGGCGTGCCGCTGGCAAAGAGCGCCCGTGTCAAGGTGGGCAGCAAGGAATATAGCTACCAGCCTTTCGCCCGCGACACGCTCTACAACGAGGTGCCTCACTGGGGCGATGTGAAGCTCCTGAGCGACTTGCTTGGGGGGAGCATCCCCCCCAGTGGTCTGGGGCGGGTGCTGCTGGAGGCAACCTACCAGGCTGGCGGGGCAGCGTTTCACCCCGACTGGGCGTTCCATCAATATGCCCTGAGCACCAGGCTTGGCCCCCCCATCGGGCCGAGCAAGCAGATAACCGTTGATGGCCTTTCCTATGTTTACCAGGCATTTGCCGTGGATACGCTCTACAATGTGGTGCCGAAGTGGGACGAGATCCAGTTGTTGAGCCGGCTGAGCCGCGAAACCAACCTCGCGAAGGTGCGGTTGCGCGAGGCACTGTTGGCAGAAACCTACCGGAGTGGGGGCGCAACCTACCACCCTGACTGGGCGTTTCACCAGCTTGCCCGTACGCTGGACAACGGCGCTGGTATCGGGACGCCGCTGTCGGAATCCTACCAGGTGAGCGTGAGCGGCAAGAAATATGCTCTCCAGGTCTATGCTCTAGATACGCTCTACAACGAGGTGCCCTACTGGAGTGATGTGAAGCGGCTCAAGGACCTGACCCAGATCGACCGTATATCCTCGTTTGCGCTGTCTTTCTCCCCAGAAGCGGTGACCTTCGGGGTGTCCTCCCAGGCTGCCTGGGAGCCACCCATTGAGGGGGATTACCAGGTTATCCGCTATTCCCCGCCGTCGGCCTCGCGCAGCAGCCGCAACGGGGCCAGCGTCTCGATGGTGTTCGTCCATGGCGATACCTCCCCGGCTGAGGTGGCGCTCGAACGGATGGCGGCGATTGGAGTTCAGGGGTCGCCCCACTACTACCTCACGCTGGACGGGACCATCTACCAGTTGGTTGATGAGCAAGACGCTTCCTGGCACAGCGGGATGGCGACGCTTGGCGGGCTGTGGTTCGACACCAACCGCGTCAGTATTGGCATTGCGCTTCAGCGGGTGCCCATTGGGGGGGCTTCGACCCCGCAAGACCGCGGAGACCAGGTAGAACTGGTGGAGGAGAACCCTCCGGCGCAGGTGCAGGCGCTGCGCTGGTTGTTGCGCGACCTGGTACGCGATATCGCCTGTCGCCGGATGATGTGGTGCTGGCGGATAGCCTGGTGAGCAGTGCGGAGATGGTGCCGGAGACATTGTTGCTTGCGGAGGTGTTTGAAAACCCGTGATACGTGATGCATGCGTGTGACGAGTTGCGGCAGCGCGGGAAATAAAGACGTAGGACGGGCTTCTGGCCGGTGGGAAGGGCCGGACCGGGGGCCGGTCCTCTGCCGCCCGATGGCGAGAACGGTATCCAGACATGACGACACTTCAAGAAACACACCGTGAGGCGATGCGCCTGGCAAGCAAGGCAGTGATTGCCAGACATGAGGGCAACCTGAAAGAATCCCGCAGGCTCTTTCGTCAGGCATTTGAAGAGGAATCGCAGGCTGCTAACCAGACCTCACACGAGCCAGCCCGCTCCATCCTCCATCGCAGCGCTGCGAACCTTGCGCTGGAATGTGGCAATATAGAGGCGTGTATTGCCCTTGCCATTGGCGGGCTTGCGGGCCACCCTCCGGAAGATATTGCTGGTGAGCTGAAAGACATTCTGGAAGTGGCGCTGCTGCTGCGGCACTTTGCGCTGCCAGATAACAATAACAATATGACTGGCGAACAGGTCTATGGGATTGTGAAAATCATCGGGAACCCCGATAGGGGCATCAGAACTGAGTATGACGGGCAGCGTGTTCTGCCCCAATAGGAAACCCTGGAGGGGACCCGGTTGGTACCGGTCCCCTCCTCTTAAGCTCTTCACGCCCTCGGCTCCCAACCCTACCCTTCTGCGGCGGCCCGCAGCGCCCGGATATTCCCCCAGGGAGCGACGGTGGGGAGCACGCACCCCGTTGCCAACCCCATCCGCCGACCACCCGTTTCAGCGATGGCCTGCTGCGCCAGGTGTTGAATCGTCTCCGGGGTGCCCTCGACAATGTCCTGCTGGCTGATGCCGCCCATCACCATGCCAGGAAAGCGCCGGGCGCCCTCTGCCAGCGAGGGTCCAGTCTCGCGGTCGTGCCAGTTCAGCGCGTGGACCGGGTAGTCGGTGAACCGGTCGAAATAGGTGTGGACCCCGTGCAGGTGCATCAGGTTGAAGCTCGCTCCCCGCGCAGCCTCCAGAATGCGGAAATCGTGCGGACGGCAGTATTCCCGGTACTCGTCCGGGCTGAGGGCCGTCGCTCTGGCATACTGGGTGGCATAGAACACACCATCTGCGCCTGCTTCCAGCACGGCCTGCACGAAGGCAACGGTTGTTTCGGCAATGACTTCCAGAGCAGGACGGATCTGGTCTGGGAAGCACCGCAGGTGGACGGTTTCCATCGGGCTTCCGACCAGGTGGCGGGCCTGGTCCATGGGGCTGAAGATGGTCTCGATGATGGTGACATCCGGGCCGACCAGTTCTCGCAGGCGGCGGATACACGCGAGCTGCTGCCCCAGGCTGCCCGACCGGGCGTCCAGCGGTTTCAGGGTTCCCCAATCTTCTGGCGATTTCACGGGATACGTGATATACTCGCTGGTGCCATGGGCATGCCCACGGTAGGCCACTTCAACGCCCCAGTCGGCAACAGAGTAGTGGCTTGAAGGCGTGAGCTTGACGAAGTCCCAGTCATACTGGTGCTGAAACGCGGCGACGGAGCCGGCAAGTTGTTCGGCGTCCTGGTCATCCACCGGCCAGTGCCGCCAGAGGGCAACCGGCACGCGGTCAACGGCTTCTCCTTTGATGGCAGCGGCAAGGCGTTCTCGTCTGGTCATACTCATATCGTGCGCTCCTTGTATTCATGCAGGTATGGGCGAAACCCCATACGGACCTGATTATACTCTTTATCCTATGCGCGTCAAAGAAACGTTGCTCAATCTGGTCTATACCTGGGCCATCGCCGGTACGCTGGTGTTCCGCCAGGTCACCAGGGCCACCCGCATCGGGGTGCGGGCGCTGGTGGTGCGGGAGAACGAGGTAGTCCTGGTGCGCCACCGCGGAGGGGTGCGGCCCTGGGGCCTGCCCGGCGGGGGGATGCACCCCCACGAGACGCTCGAAGAAGCGGTGCGGCGCGAGGTGCGGGAGGAAGCTGGTTGTATGGTGCAGGTGGTTCGGCTGCACGGGATATACTATGCCAATCATCGCGGCTACCAGAACGGGATTGTCGTGTTTGTCTGTGCGCCGCTGACGGACCTGTGCCCCCCGGCCAACGACCTGGAGATTGTGACGGCCTGCTACGCTGACATGCACGCCCTGCCAGCCGGCACGGATGTCGGAACCCATCTGCGAGTGGGGGAGTATGTGCGGGGGGAGGTGGGTGTAGTTGGGCAGGGGTGGAATGGACACCAGGTTGGCGGGAACTGGGAGCGAAAAATAAAATGAGGGAGGAAGGAAACGCGATGGTCTACACCCCCGTGGTCGCCACGCTCGGCTATGTGCGGTCGCCCGATGGCCCGTTGGTGCTGATGCTCCACCGCAATACCCGCCCCGATGACTACCACTACGGCAAGTACAATGGTCTGGGAGGGAAGCTCGAAACGAACGAGGATGTGGTCAGTGGGATGCAGCGCGAACTGCGTGAGGAGGCTGGTATCGAGGCGCTGGCGCTGACCCTGCGCGGGACCATCAACTGGTCGGACTTTGGGAAGCACAACGAAGGCTGGCTGGCGTTTATCTTTCGGATTGACCGCTGGAGCGGCACGCCGTTCGACCACAACGAAGAAGGGACGCTGGAGTGGGTTCCACAGGCTCATCTGCTGCGCCTGAACCTGTGGCCCGGTGACCGCTACTTCCTGCCCATGGTGTTCAGCGATGACCCGCGTCAGTTCCATGGGAGGATGTCCTACGAAGGGGAGCAGCCGGTCCACTGGAGCTATGTCTTGCTCTAGTGCTTGCTCTGGCCTTCGCTCTGGCTCCTTGACAACCGGGCGTATTCAAGGTATATTCTTACCTAGGAATGAATCAGGAACAACGGACGGACGGATGGAGCCGCACCCGGACGAATTCGGACAACAGGTGAGCCACTTCCAGGAGGTTCTTAAGCGGGCCGGGGTCAAGCAGACCCACCAGCGTCTTGAGATTTTCCGTGAGGTGATGCAAACGGTTGAGCACCCCGACGCCGAAACGGTCTATCGGGGAGTCCGTCAACGCATTCCGACGATTTCGCTCGATACGGTCTATCGCACGCTCATGCTCTTCACCGATCTTGGTCTCATCAGCAGCTTGAAGACGTCCCACGAGCGGATGCGATTCGATGCCAACATGCATGCTCACCACCACTTTGTCTGTACGGAATGTGGGATGATTCGGGATTTCTCCAGCCCGGAGTTCGATGCCCTCGCTATCCCCGACGCGGTGCGGGCGTTTGGCAGCACGGTTCAAGCCCATGTCGAGTTCCGGGGGCTGTGCTGGCATTGTCTGGAAAAGAAGCAGCATGGGACATGAACGTGACATAACATGCCCCGATTAAAATGGAATCATGGAATCATTTGTGGTACGGAAAGAAAGGAGCTAGAGGTTATGGGAGACGAGAAAAAGACGCTCACTACGGGGTTTGGGCAGCCGGTAGATGACGACCAGCATTCGATAACGGCTGGCCCCGCCGGGCCAGTGCTGATGCAGGATGTACACCTGCTCGAAAAGCTGGCGCACTTCGACCGTGAGCGGATTCCCGAACGGGTGGTGCATGCGAAAGGCGCTGGGGCACATGGCTATTTTGAGGTGACGCAGGATGTGCGCGCCTATACGTGTGCAAAATTCCTCTCGGAAGTTGGCAAGCGCACTGAGGTTTTTGTCCGTTTCTCCACCGTTGGCGGCGAGAAGGGGTCTGCCGACTCCGAGCGCGACCCCCGCGGCTTTGCGGTGAAGTTCTATACGGAAGAGGGCAACTATGACATGGTTGGTAACAACACGCCGGTTTTCTTCATCCGCGACCCGCTGAAGTTTCCGGACTTCATCCATACCCAGAAACGCAACCCGGCCACCAACTTGAAAGATCCGGATATGTTCTGGGATTTTCTCTCGCTCACGCCGGAGTCGATTCATCAGGTGACGGTCCTCTTCTCGAACCGCGGCACTCCCAGAGGCTACCGAACAATGAATGGCTACAGCAGCCATACGTATATGTGGTATAACGCTCAGCGCGACTACTACTGGGTGAAGCTCCACTTCAAGACCGAGCAGGGTATCCAGAACTTCACCGGGGAGGAAGCCGACCGGATGCGCGGCGAGGACGCGGACTATGCGACGCGGGACCTGAGCGACGCGATTCAGCGGGGCGACTATCCTTCGTGGCGGCTGGAAGTGCAGATCATGACGCCTGAGCAGGCAAAGAGCTATCGCTTCGACCCCTTCGATGTCACCAAGGTCTGGCCTCACGGCGATGTTCCGCCCATCACGGTGGGGCGTATGGTGCTGAACCGCAACCCGGAGAACTATTTTGCCGAGGTGGAGCAGGCGGCTTTCTCGCCGGCCAACTTCGTGCCCGGCATCGGCCCATCCCCGGACAAGATGCTCCAGGGGCGGCTTTTCAGCTACCACGATACGCACCGCCACCGCCTCGGCGCAAACTACCACCTGCTGCCGGTCAATGCGCCCAAGGCCAGCCCGATGAACAGCTACCAGCGCGATGGCTTTATGCGCTTCGAGCAGAATGGCGGCAGCGGCCCGAACTACTGGCCGAACAGTTTTGGTGGCCCGGCTCCCGACCCCTCTGTTGCATCCCCGCCGATTGACGTTGCGGGGATGGCGGCGCGCCACGAGTATCGCCATACAGATGTGGATTTTGTGCAGGCCGGGGCGCTCTACCACGATGTGATGACCAGCGACGAGCAACAACACCTGGTGCGCAACATTGTCGGGCACCTGAAGAATGCCCAGCAGCGTCTCCAACTGCGGCAAACGGCGCTCTTCTACAAGGCCGACCCGGAGTATGGCGAGGGGGTTGCCGGTGGTCTGGGGTTGAATCTTGAAGAGGTGAAGCAGCTTGCGGCGCTGTCGCAGGAGGAACGCGTCAAGGCAACAGCGATGGAGTCCTCTCAGTGATAGTGATGAGTTGACGCATAATGAAATGAAGTGAGTGGATTGGTGTCCTCCCGCGGGTGCTCTGCCTGCGGGAGGCTTTTTATGGGGTGCTGGTGGATCGGGTGCAGTAGGTGATGTGGCCGAGTTTGCGACCGGGGCGGGGGGGTTTGCCGTAGAGGTGGAGGTGGGCGTCCGGGCGTGAGAGGACCTCTGCGGGGTCGGGGAGGGTGCCAATGATGTTGAGCATTTCGGCGGTTCCGAGGGGGGCGGTTGACCCCAGGGGGAGGCCGGTGATGGCCCGCAGGTGGTTGGCGAACTGGCTGGTTTCGGCCCCTTCGATGGTCCAGTGGCCGGAGTTATGGACGCGGGGGGCCATTTCGTTGGCGAGCAGGGTGGTGCCAAACTGAAAGAGTTCGATAGCCAGGACCCCGACGTAGTTCAGGGCGTCCAGGACGCGGTGGGCGTAGGTTTCTGCTTCTTGCTGGAGGTCTGGCGACAGGTGGGGGGCCGGGGCCTGCGAGCGGTGGAGGATGCCGTCGCGGTGGGTGTTTTCGATGAGGGGGTAGAAGCGGGTGGTGCGGTCGTGCCCGCGGACGGCGAGGACAGAAAGTTCGCGTTCGAAGGGGACCAGACTTTCGAGGATGAGAGGATGCTGCCCCAACCGCTCCCAGGCGTGGGGGATGTCGCCAGGGGTGCGCAGGGTGATCTGGCCTTTGCCGTCGTATCCCATGCGCCGGGTCTTGAGGACGGCGGGCAGGCCAAACCGCGCCAGGGCGGTGTCGAGGTCGGCGCGGTGGTTGATGGGAGCGAAGGTTGAGGTCGGGATACCGAGTTTCTGGAAGAACTGCTTTTCGAGCAGGCGGTCCTGGGCTGTTGCCAGGGCGTCGGGGGGAGGGTAGACCGGGCAGGTCTGGGCCAGGAGCCGAACGGATTCGATGGGGATGTTTTCAAACTCGTAGGTGATGATAGTCAGGTCTCTGGCAAAGCGGCTCAGGGCGTCGTGGTCGTCGTAGGAGCCAGCGACGTGGTCAGCGAGGTAGCTAGCGGGGGCATTGGGTTTGGGGTCGAGGATGCGGAAGGTCAGGCCAAGGGGGTAGCCTGCCAGCGCGAGCATGCGGCCCAGTTGCCCACCACCGATGATGCCAATCATGCGGTCATTCCCTGACTGCGGGGGTCGGGGTTGTCAAGCACGGTTCGGGTCTGCTGGTCGCGGTAGTGCTGGAGCGCCGCCCGGATGGGGGGGTATTTGCTGCTGAGGATGGCCGCGGCCAGGAGCGCCGCATTGACGGCTCCGGCCCGTCCGATGGCGAGGGTTCCGACCGGGATACCGGCGGGCATCTGGACGATGGAAAGGAGCGAGTCCAGGCCGTTCAGCGATTGGGATGGGATGGGGACGCCGAGGACCGGCAGAGAGGTGCGGGAGGCGGTCATGCCGGGCAGGTGTGCAGCCCCCCCCGCGCCGGCAATGATGACTTCCAGGCCGCGTGGTTCGGCGGTTCCGGCATATTCGTAGAGCAGGTCGGGGGTGCGGTGGGCGGAGACGATGCGAACTTCGAATGGGATTTCGAGGTGTTCGAGGGTTTGAACGGTGTGGTGCATCGTCTCCCAGTCTGAGCGCGACCCCATAATGACGCCGACCAGTGGGGTGTTCATCGCGAGGTTCCTTTCTGTTTCACGGCGGTCTCACGGTGGTCTCTTTCACCTTCACCAATGGGTGTGGTATCGGGTTTGCTGGCTTTGGCTCCGGCTTTGGCTTCTGAACTGGCCTTTTTGCTGGATTTCTGGCTGAGAAAGTAGGTGAGCGTGGCGATAATCAGGGCTATCGCCCCTCCGTAGCCGAGCAGGTCGCGCTGACCATCCCAGGAAACCACCTGTCCGAGGAAAAAGACGCTCAGAACGACGACAATCACCCCGATGAGCTTGTCTTTGAGCATATCAAGGTTGGTGATAACGAGCCAGTTGGGAAGGTTCAGTTCGCGGATGAAAAGCTCGTAGAGGCCAACGGCGATGACGTA
The DNA here is from genome assembly GCA_012032475.1 of Chloroflexaceae bacterium. Taxonomy (GTDB): domain Bacteria; phylum Chloroflexota; class Chloroflexia; order Chloroflexales; family Chloroflexaceae; genus JAAUSY01. Next base: position 8,198 of record JAAUSY010000008.1, on the reverse strand, counting down.
GAGTACGGTGCTTATCAGGAAGAGGTCCGCCAGTTCGATGAAGTGGATGATGAGCTTTTTGGCTCCTTTGGCGCTGACTGCCGCGGTTGCGATGGTGTCGGTGATGATCTGGAAGGTGAGAATGCCGCCGTAGATGGTCAGGGCCAGGGCGGCAACGAGCATGCAGAGCGCCGCAATGACGATGAGGTAGCGGCTCCCGGTCAGCAGGCGCGGTATCATAGGTTTCGGTCGTCTCCTTTGTGTGTGTGGTGGGCGTTTTCTCCTGTGTCTGGCGCAACTGTACCATAGGAAGAACGTCTCTGCAACCCGGCCGGTCCGGGCAGGGATGGAGATGTCCCAGGGACGGGTGGTCGGTGGCCGGGGCGCGGGAGAATGTAGCAATCATGTGCTTGCGCGGTTTAAGGAAGGTGAAGTAGAATGAGTGCCAGGTTACTTGACGATACCCCATAGTATTCATAGGAGTTTGCAATGCCGTCAGAGATTACGTGCCGCGGGTGTGGGGTGGTGCTGGCCCTGGTGGCCGATGTGGCTGACACGGAGGCCGCCGGGTTTGTGATGAACAGCCCGGTGGATGACCAGTATCCCATTCAGGTGTTCCCACGGAGCCGGGTGGTGCTGCGCTGTTCGCGGTGTGGCACGATGCGCGAATGGCATCCTCCTGCTCGGAGCCGGAAGCGCAAGCGGGAGCGGAGCAGCCGGTAGCGGCGCTTGTGGTGGGGCGTGGCGCGTGATGAGTTGCTCCAGAGCAGGAGAACCGTGTTATCGGGAGGTGATGGCCGATGAGGAGGATGATGAGGATGAGGAGGATGAAAGGGGGTGATCATTTGTTGTGAATAGCGCAAAAGAAGAGGGCCGGAACGGCGCTGGTGGGCGTGGTTCCGAGGGAGACGGGCACCCTGACGTGATAGTCAGGGTGTCTGTCTTTTCTGGGGTGGGGGTCGGTGGAGTGAGATTTCGAAGCAAGGAGGGGTGGCATGATGGGTGAGAGTCTGGTCGGGGTTCCGTGTTCGGGGGGGGATGGACTGCTGGTGTATGGCCCGTGGGCCGTGCTGCTGGTGGTGATGATGGTCCAGGTGGTGGGGCAGTCGTGCGGGGATCCGAGGGCATGGCGCTGCTCCCGCGGGAGTTCCCGCGGGGACGCGTGACGACGGGCGAACGCGCCGATGGACCGGTCCCGGGTGCGGGCCGTTCGATGGAGGTGGAGCGCGTCTATGCCGCGCTCCACGAGGCCAGCACCGCGCTGGCGGGGATTGAGCGGCGGATATCGGCGTTGGAACGCCACGCGGAGCACGAGCGGGAGATTCGGACCTTGATGCTTGAGAAGCTGGTGGCGCGTTCGCGGACGGCCCGCAAGACGGCTCGTGAGGAGTAGTTTTGAGGAGGGAACCACCATGACGATGAGGAATGAACGAGAGAGGCAAGGGGAAGCGTTGTGGGAGCGGCAGCCGGGTGAGGGGAAGCAAGCCTATGAGGCGGCGCGTGTGTATTTTGAGCTTGGGCCGCGCCGCTCGCTTGCGGAGGTTGCGCGGATGCTTGGGAAGAGCCGGGGGACCATCAAGGGCTATTCGTCGCGCTATCGGTGGCGAGAACGGGCCCGGGCCTTCGATGCCCAGGGCGTACCGCCGGAAGAGGTAGGTCAGTTGAGCGCGACGGGTGCAACGGCAGTTGCATGTTCCCCCGCTCCGGGGGAAGGAGACCGGGCACACCCGCACCGGCAGACACGGGAGGAACTGGAATGGGAGATGTCGCAGGCGCTGCTGGCGCGGGTGCGTGAGATGCTCGTCGTTCCGCTGAGTGAACTGCGCTGGTCGCCGCGGGATGTGGCAGTGTATTTTGACCTGGCAATGGATTTGATGCAGCGGGCGGCAAAGACGCTGGAGGAGACGGAAGAGTTGGAAGAGATGGCGGAGTCGAAGGTGGTGACGGTTCGGGTAACGTATGTTGATGAAGGTGGGAAGGAGCGGGAATACGCGGCGTAGCAGGCGTGTTCCCACGGGGCGGGCCGGGTAGGGATGGGACGCCGGGGTCTCTCGCAGGTTGAGCGTTTGCGGGAGGCCCCGGCCACCGGAGCGCTGGTCTGCTCTGGGAGGTGATGGCGAGGTTGATAGCAAGGTCAGGAGGAATGGATGTCTTTACCATGGTCGTTGTCGTCGAGGAAGGGCAGGCAGGGGAAGCGGGCGAGTTCGCAAGGGATGAAGCGGTCGTTCGGGGTGACATTGCCGAGGCTGCATGCCGCGCAGCAGTTGATTGTAGCACAGGCGTGTCGGTACAACGTCGTCTGTCTGGGGCGGCGGGCCGGGAAGACGTGCCTGGGGATAGACCGGCTGATTCAGCCGGCGCTGCACGGGGCACCGGTGGCATGGATGTCTCCAACCTACCGGATGCTGGCTGAGGTATGGCGCACGGTGCGCCACCGGCTCGGCCCGGTGGTCGAGCGCGTTTCGGAGCAGCACTATCGGTTGGAGTTGGTGACGGGGGGCGTGGTCGAGATGTGGAGCCTGGAATACGCCGATGCCATCCGCGGGCGGAAGTATCGGCGGGTGGTGATTGATGAGGCCGCGATGGTGCGGGACCTGGGGGTGGTGTGGCAGCAGATTGTTCGGCCAACGCTGACGGACCTGTGCGGAGACGCGTGGCTGCTTTCGAGTCCGCGGGGGCGGAATTTCTTCTGGGAGTGTTTTCGGCGCGGGGAAGACCCGCAGCAGCCGGAGTGGGGTTCGTGGCAGATGCCAACGAGTGCCAATCCCTATGTTGCGCCGGAGGAGATTGAGGCGATGCGGCGGGAGCTACCGGAGCGGGTGTTTCAGCAGGAGGTGCTGGCACAGTTTCTCGATGGTGGTGCGGGGGTGTTTCGGCGCGTGCAGGAGGCGGCCACGGCGCTGCCGCTGGACGGCCCGACGGTGGGGGCAACGTATGTGGTCGGGTGCGACTGGGCGCGGGCGGTCGGGGGAGATTACACCGTCCTGACGGTAATGGATTGCGAGCGGAGGGCGATGGTTGCGCTGGACCGGTTCAGCGGGGTGGATTATGGGGTGCAGGTCGGGCGGTTGCGGGCGCTGTGCGAGCGGTGGCACCCCCAGGTGGTGTATTCGGAGATGAATAATATGGGGGGGCCGCTGACGGAATTGTTGGGGCGAGAAGGGGTGCCGGTGCACGGGGTGACGACGACCAATCCGTCCAAGGCGCGGTGGGTAGATGCGCTGGCGCTGGCGTTTGAGCGGGGGGATATTGCCATTCTGGATGACCCGGTGCTGGTGGGGGAGCTGCTGGCCTATGAGGGAGTTTTGCTGCCAGGCGGAGGAATGCGCTATAGTGCTCCGCCGGGTGGGCACGACGATTGTGTGATGAGCCTGATGCTGGCGTGGCAGGGGTTCGACCAGGGGGGGACGCTGGTTTGGCCGTAGCAGGGTGATAGGGGGGCCAGGTTACCGCTTTCTTCCCCCTTTTTTCATCATCTTCTCATCTCTTTTTCATCTTTTTCTCAGATTGTGCTATAATGCCGCGGTTGTTGCGATTTTCCATTTTCTATCTCATCGGGCGCGACCGGGTTGTCGCGCCATCCTTGCCTACCAGGTTTGTAGCACAAAGGAGGACCGTGATGTGTCTTGCGTATACCCTTCGACGTATGCGCCGTTTTCTGGTTTTTGCTGCGCTATTTGCCGTTTTTGGGGCTGCCACGATGCCGGGCTATGCGGCGGTGCAGCCAGGTGCGCCCACGACGGCGCTTCATGCTTCTTTTGCTGTGGGTGCGGAGTCGCTGGGGGTCGAAATTCTGGCCGATGGAGTGCTCCGTCTGCTACCGGACGCGCCGCCTCCCCCGGTGGTTGAGCCGGGGTTCGAACGCTACGGGTTTTTCATTTCGCCGGGGCAGGAAGTTGACAGCCCGACTTCGCGCATTGTGGTGTCGTATGATGCCACCGTCCCCGAAGGGTGCGCCCTGCGGGTAGACGTGCGGGGGAGCGAAGATGGCTTGCGCTGGACCGGGTGGGAGACGGAGGTCGCCCCGAATAGCCTGGTGATGTTGCCCCAGGTGGTACGGATGGTGCAGTATCGGGTGACCTTCCTGGGCGGGGCCGAGGTGGGGCCGACGCTGCGCTCTGTGGAGCTTGAACCGCAGGATGGCGCAATGGCGTATGGGGCGTTTGATACGGGTTCCCCGGCGGTAGCTCCGACCTATCGCATTCGAGCGACGCGGTTGGGGATGGTTGGCGGGAGGACCGCCAACGGGCACATCATCAAGCCGCACGACCGGTTCGTGGCGCTCCCGTCGTGGCGTTCGCTCAATGTTCGGGGAGGGACGGATTATCAGGTGCGGATTACGTATCGGGGGCGGAGTGTGGTTGCGCCGGTGTGGGATGTTGGCCCGTGGAACACGCACGATGACTACTGGTCGGTGCAGCGCGAGCGGTTTCGGGATTTGCGGCGGGGGTGGCCGCAAGACCACGCGGCCTACTTCGATGGATATAACGGGGGATATGCTGAGAAGGGGTGGGTTCGGTTTCCAACCGCGATGGATGTTGGGGATGGGCTGTGGTGGGAGCTTGGCATCCCCGGAGACCAGGGTGAGGTTGAAGTGACGTTTTTGTGGCTTGGCACTGATCCGCTGGTGGTTCCGACCCCGTCTCCGACGCCACAGCCCATCGCCGCTCCTTTGCCCACTTCTACTGCCATGCCCACACCCAGAGAGGAGATACCGGTGATTTCGGTTGTCTATCGGGGCGAAGATGCGCAGGCACCGGGGACGGTTGAGGCTGCCCCTTCGCCGCCCCGGACGCCCCCTGCTACGGTGGTGCTGACCCCAACCCAGGCAGTGGTGCCGACCCCGGCGCTCACGCTCACGCAGGAGGTCGTAGTCATGCCCTCGCCGCACCGGATACCTGAAACGACCGGACCACTGACCCCGACCCAGGTGGTGGTGCTGACCCCGACCCAGGCAGTGGTGCCGACCCCGACCCAGGCGGTAGCAATGCCCCCAACTCGAACGCCCACCCCGGCGCTCACGCGCACCCAGGAAGTGGTGGGCACGCCCTCGCCACCCTCGCCGGTGACCGTGCGGGTGGCTCCGTTGCCGCACCGGACACCCGAAACGACCGGGCCGCTGACCCCGACCCAGGCAGTGGTGCTGACCCCAACCCGGACCTTCTCGCAGAGCCACAGGCTCACCCCGACGCTCACGGCGACCCCGGAGGCTGTGCCGGTTCATCAGGGCCGCGGGTCGGTTCAGCAGCAGGTGACGACCGGGGGACCATCGTCTGTTCCGCTGGTCGGTGAGCGGGTGGTGGTGGTGGTAGACGAACAGCAGGGGCCGGGTTTCTCCGCGGAGGCGAGCAGTGCGTGGTCCCACACCTTCAGCGGGTGTGGGAGGGGGGACCACGCACTGTGGGCGCTGACGACGGTTGACCCCTCGCTGGAGACCAGCCAGGCGCGCTGGCAGCCCGACCTGCCGCGGGAGGGAACCTACGACGTGCAGATCTATATTCCTTCGTGCCTGGAGACCTATCCGACTACGGTGTCCGCCCACTATGTGGTGCATGCCAGTGATGGAACCCGGAGGGTCGTGGTCAACCAGGCGCAGGAGCACGGGTGGGTGCGAATCGGGCGCTTCCCCTTTGCGAAGGGGAAGGCAGGCTTTGTGTCGCTGAGTAATGTTGCGGGTGATTCGGGGCACGCCATCTGGTTTGATGAGGTGCGGTGGGTGCTGGCCGAGGAGGAAAAAACTACCAGCAACCGGAGGTCAGACGGCACCGGAGAATAACGCCCTGGTTTCTTGTTCCTTAGTTCCAACCAGGGTGCGCTGTGCAGCGAGATGGGCCGACCCCCAGCGTCGGCCATGGATGATGCGAGTGGGGGTCGGTTCTTGTTTCGTTCCCCGTGACTGGTGTCATTCCCGGCGTTCTCGTGCTATACTGTCCCTATCATCAGCAAACCGTACCGATAGCATCACGGCATCATGGCATTTGTGGGGATGCGGCAAAGCAAAGCCTATCATCTTCATCTGCTCGCGGCTTCGTGGCGGGGGGGCGGCCCTCTGGCGTGGCACAATGCGAGAATCACAGGGATGAAAGAAGGAGAACAGCGGAATGACGACCACGATAGAAGCACTCCAGACCGAAATCGCGGCCCTGCGGCAGCGGGTGGTAGCGTTGGAACAGACGGTCGAGCAACTGGCTCCCTACCAGGAGATGTTTGAACATATGCCCTTGCCGGCGGTTCTTTTCCGAACGGATGGTATGGCGTTTGCCATGAACCGCCAGAACGAGGCATTCATTCACACCCCGCGTGAAGAAGTCGTTGCGAAGTTTAACATCCTGGACGACCCGGAATCTGAGAAGCAGGGCTACACCAGCGCATTCCACCGGGCCCTGGAGGGTGAGGTCGTCCGTATGCCCCCGACGTCCTACGACACGGCCAGCGCCGGCCTTGAAGGACGCCAGAGTGACCGGCTGGTCTGGTCGGAGACGACCTACTTTCCCCTGCGTGACGAAACCGGCACCATCAACTACATCGTTGAGGTGAACCTGGATGTAACAGCGCGGATGCAGGCCGAACAGGAGTTGCGCCAGAACCAGCGGTTGCTTCAGGGTATCATTGACAACGCTCCATCGGCTATCTTTGTCAAGGACCGGCAGGGGCGCTTTTTGCTGGTTAACAGGACCGTCACCACGCTGGTCGGCCGTGAGAGCGACCGCATGGTTGGTACCACTGATGCCGATCTGTTTCCGCCGGAGTTGGTCCAGACCTGGCAGGACATCACGCACCAGGTTCTTACCACTGGCTCGGTCGTTCAGGTCGAGGAGACGTTTCCGGTGAGGAACGAATTCCACACTTACCTCTCACTCTATTTTCCTCTCTACGACGAGCAGCAGGAAATCCATGCGGTCGGGAGCATTGCGACGGATATCACCAACCAGCAGCGCCAGGAACAGGCGCTCCGGGCCAGTGAGGAGCGCCTGCGAACGATTATCGAAAAGATTCCGGTCGGGGTGTGCATCACGAGCGAGCAACAGCGGTTTGAATATGCCAACCCCGCCTACTGCCAGATCTATCACTATATGCCGGATGAGCTTATTGGGCAGCCGTTTACCATCGTGGTGCCGCCAGAAAACCGCCAGCACGCCGCCGATCTGCACGATGCGTTCATGCGCGAAGGAACCGAAATCAGGGGGGAATGGCACGTTGTCACCAGAGAAGGCACCCCCTTGACGGTCCTGGCCGATGCTGCCGCTATCATCGGGGAAGATGGCCGCCCCAAAAAGGTCACCTTTGCCATGGATATTACCGCGCTCAAGCAGGCCGAGCAGGAGCGGTTGTCGCTCCAGCAGCAGGTCATTGAGGCGCAGCAAATTGCTATCCGCGAACTCTCGACGCCGCTCTTGCCGCTGGCAGAAAACGTTGTCGCGCTCCCACTGGTTGGCACCATAGACAGCGACCGGGCTCAACAGGTGATGGAAACGCTGCTCGAAGGGGTGGCGCAGTTTCGGGCAGAGGTGGCGATTGTGGACATTACGGGGGTGTCGGTGGTAGATAGTCAGGTGGCGAATGCCCTCATCCAGGCGGCGCAGGCCGTCAACCTGCTGGGGGCCAGGGTGGTTCTGACGGGCATCGGCCCGGCCATTGCCCAGACGCTTGTTGGCCTGGGGGCCGACCTGGGCGAGGTGGTGACGCGGGCCAACCTGCAAAGCGGCATCGCCTATGCCTTGAACCGCGAAGCCACTCGGAAATCGTCACTCGTCACTCGTCACTGAGATGGTGCCGATATTCACCGGCTGGCTGCCCGGCAGAAGGCTCCGCTGGTCGGTGGCAAAGCTGGCAGGGCCGCGCAGCGTGTGCCAGCTAACCCGCCAGGCATAGCGCCCCGGAGCAATCTCATCGGGCAGCACGACATCAAACGTCTCGCGCACGTTCTGGTCGCCAGGCCAGGCAGCAACCGGCCGCAGCGTGTAGGTGGGCAGATGCACGATACGGGCGTTTTCGACGTGGTCCAGGGGGGCCAGGGTGCTGATGGCAACCACCCCGCCTTCGGGGAGCGTTGCAAGCGCGTCGGGTGTTGCTGCCCACTCGAAGGTTGCGCGGTATCGTCTCCCGCCGGTGGGGGCGATATGCCCTGCTACCAGTTCATGATGGGCGTATTCGTATGGGCGAGAGCGGGAGCGGGGGGCGTGGTGGGCACCGTCTCCACCTGCTGCATGAGCACCTGT
>JAAUSY010000253.1 GCA_012032475.1 Chloroflexaceae bacterium | reverse complement strand
CGTGGCTCCAGCAGCGCCACGGCCCTGCCGTACTGGCCCGTGTCGAAGCCACTCCCGCGCCGGGTCGGACGGCGGCAGTGGGGGTGGCAGCGGCGCAAGCACCCTCCCAAGCTGCGTGGCCCGAAGGTGCAGCGCCTTCAGCAGCAGGTCGTAGCCCTCCTCCTCGAAGTAGTCGCACCAGTGGTACTCGCTCAGCCGTTCGTGAACGTCGCACGCCTCCAGTCGGACCGGGATAATCCAGATGGCTCCGTCCGGCTGGTCTTCGGCCACGTCCAGCGCCAGCTTGACTTCCCGCTGAAGGAAGCCCTGTTTCGTCACGGCGTGCGCCGAGAGGCAGATCAGGACCACGTCCGCCTGTCGCACCGCTCGCTGGATTTCCACACGCCATCTCTGCCCTGGCAGGAGGTCCTTCTTGTCCAGCCAGGGGGTGATGCCATCCGCTCTCAGGCGGTGGTAGAGGGCGAGCACCACCTCCTGGTCCTCGCGGGCGTGGCCGAGGAACACCCGCAGGGGCGGGGCGGGCGGGACTGGATGTTCCGATTCGCTCATTCGTTGCTCCTGTGGTATGCTGTGGTCGCAGGGACCGATTGATTGAGGTTGATTGAGATTGATCGTCTGGTTCGCTGCCCACCCCGACCGAACAGCCCTCGTGGGGTGGTTTTTTGTCTGCTTCTCTTCTCTCTGGAGCGCCGCGTATCCGCTCCCCCGTATCCCTCTGAACTTCGCTGAGGGGCCGCACCCTGATGGTCGAGCGGGTCCGCCCTACTGGCCCTGGTGCGGCCCAGGCTTCTCTGGCCGGGCGCGGTGCCCGACCGGGACCAGAGCTGACCCCTTCCCTTTCTGGCGTATCCGCCCGGCATTCTGACAGCAGAACCCCGTGCGGCATCTGGCCGGGCAAGCCAGGGGTGTGGCAGGACGGAAGCCGTTATTATCGTTGCGAGCATCGGGCGGAAGACCGTCATTGGCTGCGCTTCGTAGACCACGGGCACGATCCAGTCTTGCAGCCGCAGCTTCTGCACAATCTCACGCACGGGTTGGTTGTGCTGGTGCTTGCGTCCGCGGGTCACCGCCTCACCGAGCAGGCAACCCTGCACCAGCATGCGGGAGAGTTCGGCCACGAACTGCGCCGCCGTCACCACGTAGACGTTGTAGCGCATCGCCACGTCCCCCCCACGCCCTGCTGCATCACCTGCTTCGCTCCCTACAACCGCGCCCGCGCTTTGCGCCACCGCTCCCGCAGGTAGGCCAGGCCGCTCTTGTGGTAGACCAGCCACTCCGCCAGCAGCACCACCAACGCCAGCGCCGCCAACCAGCGCCAGACTTCCTGCCGGCCCTCGCGCTGGCGAGCAACCGTCGTCTGGAGGCCACTGGTCTGAGGCACCGCCAGGTCTGGCTGGGGAGCAATCTGCGACTCGCCGGGCGCAAACAGGTTGACGGCATAGCGGTGTCGCGCCTGGAGTGCGCCCTCCCGAAACTCCTCAACGGTGTAGACCCCCATCTCATCCGTATCAGCATAGACCATCTGCCCATCTTGGATGTGGAGGGAGGCCGATTGGAGCAACCCACCCTGTGTGCTCAACTGGGTTCCGTCCGGGCGGGTCAGGCGCACCTCGGTGATAGCGGGGTCAACCTGGAGCGCCAGCGGCTGCCCCGGCGCAAGCTGCGAGGCTTCGGCCCCGCTGCCGGGCGAAAGAAAGCTCACCAGGTTGGAAAGCAGCAGCGGAAAGGCCACCTGGAGCGGCAAGTCAGACTGGTGCAGGTCGAACGACAGCACCGCGAGCCGCCGCCCCTGGCTCTCGCCCGCCACCAGCAGCGGCCCAGGCTCGCTGTCTATGACTACCCGCGCCCAGACCCCCGGAACCACCCGCACCGCCTTGAGCACGCTCACCTCGCTCAGGCTCACGTTGCGCAACAGCGGTTCGTCGCCCGGTGCCGGATGCACCGACGGAAACTCGATTTCGCCGGTCACGGAGAAAAAGTCCGTACTGCGGGGAGGCGCAATGAACAGCAGGTTCCCAGGAGGAAGCACGGGCGGGATAACCCCGTCCAGAATGGTCACCGGCACCTGGGCCGCGGTCTGCTCAAAAGCCGTGGCCTGTGGCTCCGCCAGGAGCACCTTCACGCCCGGCAGCAGTTCCAGCGCCGTTTCCAGAAAACGGTTGCCCGGCCCAACCACCCGCACGGTCGTTTCGTCGCCAAGCGTGCTCACCGCCCAGGCCCGGTCATCGGTAACCAACCCATCACCCTCATTCAGGCGTGCTTCAACGATTTGCACCGAAGCCGGAATATCCGTCACGATGCTCTGCTCCTGCTGCGGGTTCAGCGTCAGGTTGTAGGCGTTGAAAAGCTCGCCATCGAGGTAGAGGTCCAGGCGGCGGGTCGCGGGTTGCTCCCCATAGTTGATGGCCTGGGCAAAGAGCGTCTGCCCACCGGGGCCGGGTTGCAGCGCCAGCGCACTGATCGCCACGTTCTCGCCGCTCCGTCCAACCGGGAAGTAGCGCACGCGGGCCGGCACTTCGAGGTCCGGCGGAAGCGTCACATTGCCATCGGAAAGAATCGCCACCTCGCTCTCGTCCTCACGCGCCGCCAGCGCCGAAGCCAGCGTCAACGCCGGCGAGAGGTCGCTCCCTCCCCCGTTGCGAAGCGCTATCTCCTGAATGGCGCGGTGTAGTTCGCGCCGGTCGGTCGTGGACGATGCCGGCACCTCCATCTGGCCCCCCGCGGCAATAATCGTCGCTCGCCCCTGGTCGGGCAACTGGTCTACCAACCGCACCGCCAGGTCTCTGGCCGCGCTCAGGCGGTCGGGAGAACCATCGGTCGCGCCCATGCTGGCCGAACGGTCGAGAATCAGGATGAGGTTGCGCCCGCTGATGCCCGGCGTCCTGAAGAAGGGCCGCGCCAGCGCCAGCACCAGCAGCAGCAGCAAGAGCAACTGGAGCAGCAGCAGCAGGTTGGGGCGTAGCCTCTGCCACGGCGCATTGGCCTCAACATCGCGCACCATGCGCTGCCACAGAAACGTCGAAGACACCTGCCGGTCTTCGCGGCGCAGCTTGAGCATATACATCGCCACGATGACCGGGCCGAGAATGGCCGCGCCAAGAAGGGCAAGTGGAGCAAGAAAAGACATAACCGTATGACTATTGTATCATAGAAACCGGGCGAAGACCTGCCCAAGGTGCTCGATGTCCGTCAGCCGGTGCTGGAGCACCTCATTGAGTTTGTTCAGGCGCTTTCTCAGAACCTCGGTGTTGACCATCCATCATCCTCCTCTTGAGGGCTTCCCGCTGCACCTTGAGATAGGGCAGGAAATCGAAATACTGACGCACTACCAGCGAATAGTAGCTTCCGCGGTCGAAGTCCTCCCGCTGGTAAACCAGGATATTGTGCCGAACCGCCTCGTACCTCAGCACCATATCCTGGGTGTCGAGAAAGACCAGGTCAACATGACAGAAGCCGTGGCGGGCCAGGTCTGTCAGGATATCCAGGATATCCAGGTGGTGGTCTCGAACGGTCCCCCCTTCGCCTCGCGTGGCCGGCACGATGGCAAGGTCCAGGTCGCTTTCGGCGTGGGCCGTGCCCGTCGCCACGGAACCAAATACATACACCGCCTGGATGTCCGGGTAGCGGCGGAAGATATCGGGAAGGACAGAAAAGTCCGAAGGATTACGCATCGCCAGTGCCGCCTTCTTCAGAAAATTCCCCACCGTTTCTTCCGCACTGCCCCGCCCTTCGCCGGGTCGAAGCCCCGGTCCCACCGCGTCTGCCCGTCATACACCGCCTGCGCCAGCGCGGTGTTGTGCAAGTTGGCCTCGCAGAAATCAGCCCCCCGCACGTCGGCTTCGTTCAGCGTGGCCCCGCTCAGGTTGGCACTCCGCAACACCGCCTGGCTCAGGTTGGCGCGGGCCATCCACGCCTCGCGCAGGTCCGCCCCGGCCAGAACACACCGGCTCAGGTTGGCCTGCTGCAAGTTGGTCTGGTGCAGCGTGGCCCCTTGCAGATTACCCCCCGCCAGCACGGTTTCATAGAGCGTGGCCCCGCTGAGGTCGGCCCCGCGCAAAAGGGACCCCGTCAGGTCCACACCGGTCAGGTCTACCCCGCGCAACGTCGCCTGGCTCAGGTTGGTCGGCTCACGGTCGGTGCCGCCAACGTGAACGCCCACGAGCACGGCCCCACTCAGGTCGGCCCCACTCAGGTCGGCCCCACTCAGGTCGGCCCCGCTCAGGTCGGCATAGGGCAACTTCGCACCGGTGCAGACGGCCCGGCTCAGGTCGGCCTGTTGGAGCACTGCCCCCTGCAAGTCGGCCCGGCTCAGGCTGGTCGCCCGCTCGACAAAGATCTTGCGATCATCATCCCACACCCGCACCATTCCCCCCAGGCGGGCGCGGCTCAGGTTGGCCTGCCCCAGGTTCGCCCCACTCAGGTTCGCCCCCAGAAGATTGGCCTCGCTCAGATCGGCCCCACCCAGGTCGGCCCCGCTCAGGTCCGTCACCTGCGCAACCCAGTCGCGCATCTGGCCGCCTGCGGTCCCCGGTGCCCCGCTCAGGTCGGCGCGGCTCAGGCTGGTGCCCCTCAGAATCGCCCCGGCCAGATTTGCCCCCTTCAGCGTGGCCCCGCTCAGGTCCAGTCCCGACAGGTCCAATCCCGACAGGTCCAATCCCGACAGGTCGGCCGGCCCCCCTGGCCTCACCACTATCTCCTCAACCTGCTGGCGGGTCATTGCAGCCATCATCTTCCCCTTTCCAGTACCTCATGGGTCACCGGTCCATTCAACCAGTTCGGCGCAGAACGGGGCCACCCCCGCTGGGCCAGGTCGTGCAACTCGCTCAGGGCAGCCACCACGGCCGCGTGCGCCTCTGGCTCGTTCGCCGTCAGACCACGGGCCGCATATTCGTCCTCATCGAGGACCCAGAATGTT
>JAAUSY010000069.1 GCA_012032475.1 Chloroflexaceae bacterium | reverse complement strand
AGGCGGAGCATGCCAGGCTGGAAGCTGAATGGGCCAAGCAGGAAGCCGAACGCGCCAGACAGGAAGCCGAACGCGCCAGACAGGAAGCCGAACGGATGGAGGCGCTGGAGGCGGAGAAAGAACGGCTCCATGCGGCCCTGGAGGCCAGGGAGCAGGAAACGAACCGGCGAGAGATGCAGCAGACGCTGCTGGAAGCGCTCATTGCCCGCTTCCCCCAGGCACCGCTGGCGCTTATCCAGGACCTCTGGCGCGTGACCCGACCAGCGCAACTGCGGACCCTGTTTGTTGCCGTGGTCAAAGCGTCCGACCTGGCCGAGTTCGAGCGGATACTCAAGCAGACGGTGGCGGAGTAGTATGAGCAACCCCCAGATTTACCGACCGTCCACGTCCATATCCACGCCCGCATCGTCCCTGCCGGTCATCGAGTTTGACCGCGTGAGCAAGCGGTTTGCGCTCCAGCACGACGGGCGGGTTGCCATCCATAAGCGTGTTGCGAACCTGCTCCGGGGCCGCCAGCACCTGGACGACGATTCGTTCTGGGCGCTGCGCGACGTGAGCTTTACCATGCGCCGCGGCGAGACCATCGGGCTGATTGGACACAACGGATCGGGCAAGAGTACCACGCTCAAACTCATCACGCGTATTCTGGAACCCACATCCGGGCGCGTCGCGGTGCATGGTCGTGTCTCGGCGCTGCTCGAACTTGGCTCCGGGTTTCACCCCGACCTGACCGGGCGCGAGAATATCTACCTCAACGGGTCGCTGCTTGGGCAGTCCCACGCCGATATGCGGCGCAAGATAGCGGGGATTATTGATTTCTCGGAGCTTGGTGATTTCATTGATACCCCGGTGAAGCACTATTCGTCTGGCATGTACATGCGCCTGGCGTTTGCCATCGCCATCAGCGTAGACCCGGATATCCTCATTACCGATGAGATTCTGGCTGTGGGCGACGATGCCTTCCAGCGCAAGTGTATTGACCAGATTTACCGTTTCAAGCGGCAGGGGCGGACGATTCTTTTTGTTTCTCACGCGCTCGGCCTGGTGCAAAACCTGTGCGACCGCGCCCTCTGGTTTGACCACGGCGTGCTGCGGTGCGATGGCGACACGGTGCAGTCCATTGATACCTACCTGTGCGATATCAACGAGCGCGACCGCAAGCGCATTGAGGAGGAGCGGCGGCGCGAACTGGAAGAACGGGACGCCAGAGATGCAGCAGAGGGAGCTTCTGGTGGCGAAGGAGCAGACGATGAGGGCGAGACTGAGCGCCCGACCCCCAACGGTGGGTCCCGCGAGGTCGAGATTGTCCGGGTCGAACTGCTCGACCGGGCAGGAAAAGAGCGCGAAGTCTTTGACACGGGGGAAACGCTCACGGTCCGCGTGCATTACCGGGCGCACGAGCAGGTTGACTACCCGGTGTTTGGCCTGGCTATCCACCACCGCAGCGGCATTCACATCAACGGCCCCAACACACGCTTTGCCAATTATCCGATTGACGTGGTAGAAGGGGAGGGCACCGTGGAGTATACGATTGAGAGCCTGCCCCTGCTGGAAGGGGAATATCTCCTCACGGCAGCCGTCTATGACTACACCATGAGCCACCCCTACGACCACCACGAGCGCAAATATCCCTTCCGCGTGCAGGTTGCCACGGTGCGCGAGCGGTACGGCTTGCTGTATATTCCGGGGCGGTGGGAATGGAACCACGGAGCCACCACCCCCGGTGAGTGATACCAAATTCGGTTGAATAATAGTGGGGCGCGGCAAACTGCACCAGAGCCGCAGCACCGTCTTCGGGGTCGCCGTCATCGTCCGGGTTGTTCTTGCTCGATGGGCCACCGCTGCCGGCGCTTCCGCACAGGCCGGTTAGCACTGGCGATGCTTTCGGCCAGGTAGTCGAGGTATTCTTGCAGGGCCAGGTTATCGGCCAGTCCCTCGAAGGGGAGCATCGTTTCGCTCACGGCCCGGATGGTCCGCGTATACTCATCGAGGGTGCCATCAATGCCGCGGACCAGTTCGACCAATGCCGACGCCAGTTCCTCCCGTTCCTCGGCTATCAGGTTGGCGAAGCCCTTCAGGGTAAGCTGGCGGGCCCGCAGCAGTTGCGCCCGCAGGTGGGCGATATCAGCCTGCGCCTGGAGACGGTAGTGTTGGACCACCTGCTTCTGGTGAGCCTCTTCCAGCAGTTCTTCGCTGGTGGCCTGCGCCAGAACCAGGCCGGGAATGATCACCCCGCCAATCAGCCAGATACCCACCTGATGCAGCATCACCCCGGCATCGGCGGCAGCAGGTTGTCGGGACCACCAGCGGTATTGCACCTCTACGACATACCACAGGAAGAAAGCTGCGCAGAGTAGCGCCACGCCTCCTCCCCACCTCCGCATGTTATTCCGTTCGAGCAAGATGCTGCCGGATGAGTGCGGAAGCAGGAACGAGAACAGCACCGGAGGGGACACGACGAGGATGATAGCCGTGGTGATGGCGATATGCCAGTTGCCCGTCAGCGAATACTGGATGACCCCCCAGTAGACCCCCGCTGATGCCATCCCAACCGCGGAGATGATGAGCAGGAGGGCGGAGGTTTTCAGGCGGGAAACGATGCCGACAGTGGGTGGTTCTCGGCTCAGGTCAGGGTAGCGTGATGCCATGCGGACCGGGTTCTCCTTGAATGAATAGGGTTATTGGTAGGATAGTAAAATATACGTTCTATTATAGAGGGTTTTTCGTGGACTGGCAAGGTATCGCGCTGGCAAAAACCGGCCAGGCCACACCGGTCACCAGAAAAGATGGTATCATTCATAGCAGCGAACGCGATGGGCGGTGAAGGTCAATATGAGCATCGAGGTAGGTTATGAGCGAGAGCGATGCCATCCGAGCGGCCATGCAGCAGCAGGCCCTACGTCTCCGCGAGGAGTTTGAAAACCTGGAAGAAATACGGTCGTGGGTCAATCCCGCCTACAACCAGGCGATGCAGCGGGCAGAAATCCAGTTCAACAGTCCCCTCGGTGTCGGGCGGTTCTGGTGGGGAAACAACCAGTGGACCATCCGTTTGCCAGACGAGACGGACATACACGCCTTCCGCGGCAAACTGCGGTCCGTGCTCCAGCAGGTGTGGCAGGACTTGCGCGAACGGAAGATATCGCAGGACATGCAGGAGCAGGCGCTTCGTCTGCGCGACGAATATGGCGACCTGGAGGCGGTGCTGGGGTGGTCCCGGCCCGTCTACAACCACGAGGCGCAGCAGCCCGAAGTGCGCTTCGATTCGCCGGGGGGGATTTGCCGCTTCTGGTGGGAACCGAACCGGTGGGCTATTCGGCTGCCTGATGGGGGGATGAGCTACGCCGAGCCAGGCAACCTGCGCGAGTCGCTGCGCCTGGTGCGGCAGCTTTTGCGCAAGGGCGGGCTGTGATGGCTGTGATGTGACACTCCGCGAGAGCTTGTTCTCGCGTTCGGGGGTCGGGGGCCAGGGGTCGGGAGTTAATCGGGGGTCAGGAGCGGGGCAAGCGCCTGAGCCTGGGTGCGGGCCCAGGCCGCCTGGTCCCGCTTCCCTTGCTCCTCAGAAAGGCGAGCCAGCAGGGTATAGACCCGCAAATCATCAGCGGTCCGTTGCAGGAGGTCCAGGCGCGGGTGGAGCAACCCCGGCAGGCCAATGCGATGGAACGCCCCATAGCCATATCCCTCCAGGGACAGTTGAGGGCGGGCGGCCCGTTCCAGGACGGCCAGCGCCAGTCCCGGCTGGCCTTCTGCCAACCAGAACTCCGCACGGAGGAGCGCGGCGTGGGCTTCGGTAGTCGCAAATGTCTGATGCGCCGACCGTAATGCATCCGCCGTATCCAGCGCATAGCGAGCCTCCTGGTGCTGCCCCAGGGCCAGGTGAACTTCGGCCCGGTCAAACCAGGCCAGCGGGTCGGAGGTGCTGAGCGGGGCATAGGTGTTGAGCAGGTCGAGCGCCTGCGTTGGCTTATCCTGGGACAGGAGCATCCGCACCTCCTCGTGCAGGGTGAGCGTCGGGGAGATGGGTTGCGCTGCGTGGCGGCACGGGAGGCTACGCCGACAGGCGGCCATATCGGGCGCGTATGGTTCGCTGGCAAACGCCCGGTGAAAGAGGGCGTTTGCCTCGTCGGTTCTCCCCTGGTCAGCATAGCGATTGCCCAGGAGCAGGGCCGGGAGCGCCCAGTATTTCGCATGGGGGAGGGCAAGGGCGCGTTCGAGCAGATGCTCGGCCTGCTGCGCCATCCCGGCCTGCTCAAGCAGCGCTGCCGCATTCAGTAAATTGGGCACATAGTCCGGCTCGACCTGGAGCGAGACGGCATAGCTTTCGAGTGCCCGCGCCAGGGCTTCCGGGCTGCCCTCTGCCCCAACCGGCGCGGCCAGCACGCTGTAGGCATAGCCCCGCTGCCCATAGGAGAATGCGAACGCCGGGTCTGCCGCAACGGCGCGATCCATCTGATGCGCTGCGGCGGGCCAGTCCCCGCGGAGCGCTGCTATCACACCGTCGAACATGGCCTGCTGCCCTGCACCGTGGCGCAAGAGCAC
Source organism: Chloroflexaceae bacterium (assembly GCA_012032475.1). Classification (GTDB taxonomy): domain Bacteria; phylum Chloroflexota; class Chloroflexia; order Chloroflexales; family Chloroflexaceae; genus JAAUSY01. Next base: position 16,106 of record JAAUSY010000069.1, on the reverse strand, counting down.
CACGAGGAGCAGGGCCGGAACGATGAGCACCGTGCCTATCCAGCGCGGCAACCCGCGGGGACCCTGCCGCAGTGCCCCGGCGGTGCCGACTCCGAGGGCCGCCAGCACCACCACCACCAGGTCATTGGCAGGCATTTTTCCAATTATGTCAACCAATGAGTGGACGAGGAAGCCGGTCAGTGCCGCGCACACCCCCACCAGGATGGCCTGGTGCTCGTCTTCTTGCCCACCCGGAGTTGTGAGGGGGGCCGTGCGGTCGTGGTTCGACCAGTGCCCGTGCCTGTGCCACGGGGCCGTGCGCCACAGCGAGCGGGCAAAGGCGACGAACCCGGCCAGGATGAGCCAGAGCAGCGCCACAACCCCCGGTATCCCCAGGCTTCCAAGCGTCTCTACATAGAGGCTGTGGGCGTAGCTTGGCGACCAGAAGCGCACCGACGATACCCGACGCACAAAGGCGCGGGCATAGGTCAGGGGGCCGCTGCCAGTGAGCGGGTGCGCAACAAATTCGTCCCAGGCGACGGACCAGAACAGCCGCCGGCTGCTGCTGGCGGATTGCAGACTGCCCCCGGAACTGAGCGTGAACGTTGGCCCGGCGGTGTCCCTCCCGTCCTCCAACGACCCCTGAAAGGTTGCCAGCAGGTCGGGACCGCCCAGCAGGAGCAGGAATAGCCCGGCATAGGCCAGCGTGGTGCCCCAGACCGGCCCGGTCTGGCGGAGCCAGAGGTGCAGGCCGGTGCGCCAGGGTAATCCTCCGCGCTGCACCAGCAGCCACGCCACCAGGAACGCTGCGGCGGCGCTGGCAGCGACCCACCCGCCCCGTGAGCGCGTCCAGAAGAGCACCAGCACGAACCCGCCGAGCCACAGTGCCCACCCGGCCCGTGCGGTCGCTGAGCGGGTCCAGGCCAGTCGCAGCACGGCAAAGGGAAAGACGAGGTTCAAGGAGCCGGCCAGGAAGTTGGGGTGGTCAACGACGCCAAAGAGGCGGTGCTCCAGGAGCAGGGGGGGGTAGCTGGTCGTATGAGCCTGCCACTGCTCCCAGTAGTAGGCAGCCTGGGTCCACAGCCCGACGCCCATCAGGAGGGTTGCCAGCCAGAGCAGCATGGTGACGAAGGTCTGTGCCTTCCAGCCGGCCAGCAGCAGATCGCAAACAAGGAAGAAGCCGAGCACCATCACCAGGGTGGTCAGCAGGCCATCGAAGCTGCGGCGCGGGTCAACGGAAAAGTAGGTTGAGAGCGTGGTGGAGGCGAGGAGCGCCAGCAGCGGCCAGGTCAGCGGGGAGCGGGGCAGCCCTTCCCGGCGGGCGAGCTTCCAGACAGCCCAGGAACAGAGTACGACGAAGGCGGTCGCCTGGATGGGAAACACATAGGGAGGGAAAAACCGCCGGTAGCCCCACCAGGCGTAGAAGAAGAGCAAGGTGCCGGGAATGAACCAGCAGAAGATGTTCAGCAGGTGGGGGAGCAGCACGAAGCGGGAGGTACCGGGCAGTCTCATGGCTGGCATCACCTCTGGAGGAAGACGAGCGTTGCAACGCCCCAGGCAATGAAGGTCGTCGCCACGAGCAAAAGGTGGAGCGGGTGAACCTTGAGCAGGTCCCGCGGGCGGAACGCCAGGAACGACCGGAGGGTCAGAGTTGCGGTGGGGGGCGAAGGCAATGGAGGGACCGTCAGATGCCAGCACCCCCCATAGGCCAGCCCGGCCACGATAGTCGAGAAGATCAGCGCCCCGTTCTGCGGGGGTGGCACATCAACCAGCCCGTTTACGGCCATCCCCACCACCACAGCTCCGGACGCCAGGAGCCACAGCCGTTCGTGGGAATGAGGGGCCATGGCGTGCCACCCGTGCCACCCTACCCGGCCGGCCATCAGCGCAAGCGCCAGGAACGCCACCGTTCCGACCAGACCCAGTTCGCACAGGAAGGCCAGGTAGATATTGTGGGCGTGGGGTGGGGTATAGACCCGTCTGGCCGGGGCCAGCGCGTCGTAGCGAGCCGGGTAGCCGCCTGGCCCGGCCCCCAGGAGGGGCCGCTCGGCAAAAACTTGCAGGGCCCGTTCCCAGAATACCAGGCGTCCCGTCGGGTTTGCCAGGCTCTCAATGGCCTCCTCAAAGTCTGGCGCTTCTTCCCCAGGGGCCGGCGGAGCGAGCGAAACGGTCTGTGATACCTCGGCGTAGTTGACAACGAACAGCACGATGAACAGGAGCACATACCCTCCTGAGAGGAACACCGTTGCCCACAGCCGCCGGAACTGCCCGGCGCGGTAGGCGCTCCACAGCAGCGGGAGCAGGATGGTTCCGGCGGCGGCGATGGTTGCCAGCCAGCCACCGCGGGCCGAGGTCGAGAAAATGACCACGACCGCCCAGAACAACCAGATGCCCCACCCCCACCGCTCCCATACCCGCTCCGAGCGCCACATAGCGGCAATTGCCAGCGGGATACCGAGCACAAAGGGCATCACCGCCGCAGTGTGGTGCATCCCGATAACGTCCAGCGATATGTAGGGGGGCAGCAGCGAGTCCCCTGCCTGACGCGTCTCCAACCATGAAACCCACCGGCTGACGACTTCCCACGATGCATCAGCCAGCAGGATGGTGACTGTTGCCAGGATGGCCTGGAGGAAGAGATGCGGCGACCACCCCGAAGCCAGCAGGTCTATGGCAAGGAAGAGCACCACCCCCATAGCCCCTCCCCAGAAGAAGAGGATGGCAACCCGGTCGGCCCCTTCGGCAACTCCCAGGAAGCTGCTGGCAACCAGGGCCGCCGCGCAGAGCAGGAGGGGCAGCGCCAGCGGCGAGCGGACGGTCTGGCGGGGTTGGCCGGTCCGCCAGACCAACCAGAGCAGCAGCAGCAGCGGGGGAATGACGAGCAGAGCCATTGCCAGCGATGGAACAAGCATCCGGAACAGCGGGTAGCCCACGCCAACCGTTGCCAGGACGAGCCGCATCGTTTCCGTTTTGCGGAAGGGAACGATGATGACGGAGGCCGGTTCGGCAGCAAGTGGAGCGTGGTCAGGCATCTCGCCTCCTCTCCCACCGCTGCTTGAGCACGCGATAGAGAAACAGTGGGTTGCCTACCAGGTAGCGCTGCCACAGCCGACGCGGCTCGATGAGCAGCCGCGCCAGCCATTCCAGGCCGTGGTCGGTCATCCAGCGCGGGCCGCGCCGCACCTCCCCAGAGAGATAGTCGAACGCTGCCCCGACCGTCAGGGCAATGCGAGCATCAATCCGCTCCCAGTTTTCCATGAGCCAGCGTTCCTGTCGCGGCATCCCGAAGCCTACGATGAGGATATCGGGGTGGGCCGCGTTGATCGCCTCTATCACCGCTTCGTTGTCCGGGCTGCCGGGCGTTCGGTCGAAGTAGCCGTGGTGCGTTCCCACCACCCGTAGGCCTGGGCACTGGTCTTGCAGGTGAACCGCAGCCTTTGCCGCAACCCCAGGGCGGGACCCGACCAGAAAGAGGGTGAATGACTGGTGAGCCGCCAGTTCGGCCAGGCGACCAAGCCAGTCCGGGGGGGTGAACCGCTCCGGGATGCGGTGCCCCAGGAGGCGCGCCCCCCACTTGACCCCGAACCCATCGCAGAACACGACATCGCTCTGGTTCAGGAAATCGCGGAACCAGGGGAGGTGAACCGCCAGGTTCATGCCATGGACGTTGACGTAGGTCAGGATGGCCCGCTCCCGCGCCTGGATACGCTCCGCGGCTATCGCGAGGAGGCGGTCTAAGGAAACCAGGTGGATGGTCACTCCAAGCAGGCTAATCGTTTCCATCGTTCGTGCCTATCAACCGTTATTTATTCGTCACCACTATCGTTGCGATGAGCAAGACCCAGGATTTCCAAGTAGCGGGTTACATTCGTATGGAGCGAAAACATGGCCGCATGCGCCTGCAACGCCGCTGCGTCGGGCGGGCGGTCCAGCGTGGCGCGGATGGCCTCTGCCAGTGCTGCCGCGTCCCGGCGCGGCACAATCATGCCGTAGGCTCCCTCTGCCAGAATTTCCCGCACACCGCCGGGACAATCGGTGCTCACCACGGGGGTTCCGACAGCCATGGCCTCGACCAGAACGGTGCTCAACCCCTCAAACAGTGAACTGAGCACAAAGAGGGATGCCCGCTTCATCCAGGCATAGGGGTTTGCCACAAAGCCCGGCAGCGCAACGTCCTGCGCAATGCCCAGTTCATGCACCAGGGCTTCCAGAAGGGGGCGCTCCGGTCCTTCGCCCAGGATAATGAGGCGGGCCGAGCGGTGTGGACGGACCAGGGCGAACGCCCGGATGAGCGTGCCAAAATCTTTTTCGCGGGAGAGCTTGCCAACGCCCAGAATCACCGGGATGGGGTCGGTATCCAGCCATTCATGATTCACGGGAGCGAGCATTTTTTCCTGGAGGTCCGGGGTGACAATCGGGTTATACACCACGTGGATGCGCTCCAGGGGCAGACGGCTCACGCTGGCAAGCGCTCTGGCAACCCCATGCGAGACGGCCACGACCTGCCCGGCCCACGGGTATGAGAGCCGCATGAGCAGGGGCATGGCAAGGCGATATTTTACGGCTTTCATCCACCCCTTCCTGGATTCGAGTGCTGCGTGTTCGCTCCAGACAATGTGAATGGTAATGACCATTCGCGTCTTCACGGCGGCAAACCTCCCGGCCCACAGCGCAACCAGATTCGAACCGTCGGTGGCCGAGAGCAGGGCATCGGGACGTTCCTGTCTGAGATAGCGTATCAGGCCGGGCAGGCGCAGCGCCGTATGCGGGGGGGAAGACGCAAATCGTACACGGAAACCTCTGGGGGGACGTGGGCGAGAAACTCGCCGGACTTGCTGCCGACCACCAGGTCTACCTGATGCCCATGCCGGACAAATTCCCGCGCCATCGTCACCATCACGCGCTCGACGCCCCCTGCTGCGAGCGAAGGGAAGAAGATGCCTATTCGGCTCACGGGTTCCTCCCGGTCTCCAGAAGGCGGTCAAAAACTGCGGCGAGCTTTCTGGTCAGTTCGCGGCGGTCAAATTGGGCAACAGCGGGATGCACCCGCGTAGGGAGCAGACCGGCCTTCCACTGGGCGTGGAAGGTCTGGAGCGCCCGTTGGATTCCCACAACATCGTCCGGGGCGACGACCAATCCGGCCCCCAGGTTGGTAATCAGTCGCCCCGCCAGCGAGGTATCTTGAGCCAGGGCGAGAATCGGGCGACCGGTTGCGAGATATTCAAAGACCTTGTTGTTCGACATTCCCACAATTCCCGGAGGGATGATCAGGAGCAATACCTCTGCGTTGACCTGATGTTGAAGGGCTTCCGGGTATGGAACACTGCCAATCATCGAGAACGAAGCGCAAACCCCGGAGCGCCGAATGGTCTCCAGTTCGGTTGCCGAGAGTTCCCCCACCAGGGTCACATCGAGGTCCTGCATCAGCGGGTATTGCTGGCTCTGCATGGTGCTCAGGGCGGTGAGCAACCCCTCAAGAGAGCTGTTCCACCGCGTCAGGGAGAACGTGCCCGTATGCACCACGCGGAAGGTCGGTGGTCTTTGTTCTGCTCGCTGAATATGGGCAAAATCGTCCGGGTCGTAGCCATTGGTGATGACCGTCATTCTGGGGGCAACCTGCGGGTAGCGCTGGCAAAAATCATCTGCCAGGGCATCGCTGGCAGTGATGATATGGTCAGCGGCGGTCACAACTGCCCGCTCCAGGCGCGATTCGATGGCGTGACGCAGGGAGGAGGTGTGGCGAAAGGGGATGGTTTCGAACATCCATCCATCGCGGAAATCCGCGACCCACGGCAACCCCGTGAGCCGCTTGAGGGTGAGGCCAACCAGGTGGTCGGTTTCTGGCGTGGAGGTGCTATAGAGCAGACGGATGGGCATGGAGCGCAGCAGGTTGCGGGCCGTCCAGACCGCCCACGGGTACCAGATAATTTGTTGGTCCGGGATGAAATACTTCGCCCGCCACTGCTGGATGCGGCTTTCCGGGCCGGGCGCGGCCCTGCTGACGGCAACGTGCGGCGTAGGTGACTTGTTCGCACGTTTCACCATCTGGTAGAAGTGCTTGAGCAATCGGACCGGGTCATCGGCTCGAACCACACGGACCGTTGAGGAGCCAGCCTCGGAGAAACTGGCATCGTCCGGCAGGGTCCCGTGCGCACGGTGGTCAGAATGACCGGGCGATACCCGAAGCCGGGCAGGTATTTGGCAAACTTGATGATGCGACGGCTGCCTGTGACAATGCGATTCGGCGGGTAGATATAGGCAACCATCAGCACGTGCGTCGGGGGGGAGGGGTGTTCGTTCATAGGGCAGTATGCTCAAGAATGCGGCTCAACGCTTCGTTCATCACGCGGTCCGGAGCGAACATCGTTTCCAGTTCTTCAGCAGGGTATCGCCCGCCAAACGCTTCCAGGGCGGCATAGGCCAGGGCGTAGGGGTAGTGCTCTTCGATAATCTCGCGGATTTCCTCGCCATCCACATACACCCCGCCCGCTTTCCTTCTGCGGTTGGTCTTGCCTATCTCAAAAAGCGCATTGGCAATCGAGGCATCGCCGGCACGCGTCGTCCGCTGTTCGGCCTGCTGCTTGATGAGGTGGATGAGGAGGATTTTGATAAAGCTCCCGATACGGTTGACCTTATCCTCCCGGCTCATCGCTTCCATCTCCGCAATCAGGCCCAGAGCCTCCGGGTAGTGCTGCTGCTCGATAAGGCAGCGGAGTTCGGCCAGTTCTTTCATATCCGTGACTTCCTCATCCCCGCGGGTCTGAAACATGGCTGCCTGCTTCCGTCCCGCCATTTCCATGGTACCACACCTGCCCCGTCCCTTCCGTTTCGCTCTACCGGTTCTTCTGGGCAGTCTGGAGCGCGGCAACCAGCCACGCGACCCAGGCGTCCATCCCGCGGCCAGTGCGGCAGGAGACCACGAAGAAGGGCACCGCCGGGTTGACCATTTCGATGCCGCAGCGGAAGAACGGGTGGTCAAATTCGAAAACTTCTTCCAGGTCGGCCTTGTTGAGCACCACCGCGCTGGCACTGGCGAACATCCCAGGGTATTTATAGGGCTTGTCGTGGCCTTCGGCCACACTGGGAACCACCACCGCCAGGTGCGCCCCCAGGTCGAAACTGGCGGGGCAGATGAGATTGCCCACGTTTTCAATGAACAGCAGGTTGATGCTATCCAGGGGCAGGTCGGTCAGAGCCGCACGGACCATCGGGGCATCCAGGTGGCACCCACCGCCGGTGTTGATCTGCACCACCGGGACCCCGCGGGCCGCGATGGTGTCAGCGTCAATGCGCGATGCTACGTCGCCCTCGATGACACCGGGGCGTATGTGGGGGGGCAGACGCTCAATGGTCGCCAGGATGAGGCTGGTTTTGCCCGCGCCGGGCGAGGCCATGACGTTTGCCACGAACACCCCGGCCTCCTCGAAGATGGCCCGGTTCTCTGCGGCAACCCGGTCGTTGGCGCTCAGAATGTTTTTGCCCACCACAAGGTTCACGGTTTCCTTATCGTTCTTCATCGTTCCTCATCACTCATCGCTCATCTCCGTCTCGATGCTTTCAATGGCACACGCTTGCCCGCCCGTCACCTGCAACCGCGCACTCTCGCACCGGGGGCACTGCGCCGGGAGCGGGGCGCAGACAGTAAACTCGTGCCCACAGTCCCAACAGGTGGCGGTGGCGGGTTCGCGGCGAATATGCAGCACCGCGCCTTCCGCAAGGGTATGCTGGCTCAGGATATCGAAGTAGAACTGGATGGATTCATCTACAAAGCTGCTCAATTCGCCAATGACCAGGTGAATGGCAGAAACTCGCCGGGCCCCTGCCTGCTGCGCGGTCTCACCGACGAGCGCCAGAATGGACTGGACGATGGGTAACTCATGCATCAGGCCCGGTTCCCCCCGATTATCGTTTATCGTTGCTCACGAATATTGTACGCAGATTCGGGGAAATTGCAATCTTCCCCAACTCCCCTCTTCCCCCTCCACTACCGCCGCGCTGGCCTGCCAGCATCATCGCAGCGCGAGCGTCGCAATGATCGGGCGGTGGTCCGACTGCCCATCCCAGGGGCCAATCCGGGCCGATAGCGCCTGCCAGTCGTCCGAGTGGAACACATAGTCAATGCGCACGAGCCACATAGGAACATAGAAACCGGCGACGATGGGCCGGGAACTGCCGTGCATGGCGGCTCCGGGGAAGGTATGCCCGAACCCCCACCCCGCTTCGCGCCAGGTGTCCTTCAGTTCCCTGGTGATGATGGCGTAAGCATCGCTCAGATCCCCAGCATTCAGGTCACCGGCGGCCAGGAAGGGACCGGGATGCTCCCTTGCCAGGTCGGCAATGACCTGCGCCTGCTGTTCGCGCCTCCGCACAATCTGGTTCATCAATGCCTGACCGCCCGGCGCAAACGGGGAGGCCAGGGCCGGCGGGGAGGCATGGAAGTTTAGCACCGTCACGGGGGTTCCGCCAAAGTCCATGGTCAGGAGTTGGGGCCGGCCAACCCAGGAACGGCCCAGGCTGGTTTCAATGCGTTGCAATGGGAACCGGCTGATGGTTCCCATCCCGACGACTCCGTCGCGTGGGTCCAATTCCTGGTAGGGGTAGGCAGCGGCAAGGTCGCGCTGGAGCACGCTGGCAACGGCGGGGTTCAACTCTTGTAACACGATGATATCGGCCCCGGCTGCGTGGATAGCCTCGGCTATTCCTTCAGTGTCGAGGTTGAACCCCAGGCGGTTGTAGGTCATCACCGTGAGCGTGGTGCCACCCGCCGGGCCTCCGGGCAACCGCGGTACAAAGAGTTCGCCATAGAAGGCCAGTCCAAGCGCCAGCGCCAGCACCAACCCGACCCCGACCACCCGCTTCCGCACCAGCAGGGCAACCAACCCTATGACCGGCAGCGGCAGGAAGAAATACAGGGCAAACGAATTGAGCAGATACAACCACCACCAGCGGTCGCCGGCGTGAAGGAAAGCAGGAACCACCCGAACAGGCCGACGAAATAGATGGAGGTGAAGGCCAGCAGCAGGGGCGTTATTCGAAATCGCATGAAAACCCTCGTCTTCTGAGATTTCCCATCCGTTGTTTCTCGCGGTAGCGGTTGCATCGCCTGAAGGCATTGCGCACCTGGTCAAACTCCCGCTCATCCACAATGAAGCTCTGGAGACCGCGCCGCAGGATAACGCCACTGGTGGTGTGTAATGCGCACAGATGGTTCGGAACCGACGGGAAGTGGTCAACATACACCCGCAGCACGTCAATCATGCCGCGCAGCCAGTGCGCCGAGGGGTCATTGAGCACGTGTTCGAGTTCTTCCAACTCGGTGACAATGCGCCGAGCCAGGAGCACCGGGTCTCTGGATGGACCCTCCGACGGATTCTCTTCATTATTTCGGTCCGTATCCGGGCATGCATGGGCCATCGTTCTTCCTCTCCCAAAAGCAACCAGTACAGGACACAAGCCTTCTCACCGGTATGACCTTCGGTTGCTCTGTCGCTCTGTTTTTCCTTCTTATGGTAACGAAAGAAACGTGAACTTGTTACATCTTCCTACCGGCGATAAACTAGAGGCTATAGACGGGCCGGCGCTCGCTCGTCCCTGCACATCCCAGGAATTTCAGCTATACTAGAGTCGAGGGAGGTGTAACATTGAAAACGCTTCGTCGTTTGAGTACGCAAAGAGATCGTACGCTGGTGGCATCCAATCTTCCATCGCAAAGGGGCGGTTAATGTTCTGGCCGTTTCGTTCGCGTGTGGTGGCGCAGCCAGAAACCCGTTCGTCACCTCCATTAGAAGAACCTGGCGATTCGGCCTTGATTCGTCGCGCCCGACAGCGTGATGGGGAGGCGTTCGGGATATTGTACGAGCGGTATCTTGAGCGTGTCTACCGCTACATTGCCTATCGGACGGCGAATACGGTGGTGGCAGAAGATTTGACCTCCGAGGTGTTTCTCAATGCCTGGAAGTCTATTGAGCGGTATGAAGACCGGGGGTATGCCTTCAGTACGTGGTTGCTCCGCCTGGCCCACAATGAAGTGACGGATTATTACCGGACCAGACGCAATGATACGTCGCTTCCGGAAACGGACGTCCACGTCTCGCACCTGCCGGGTCCGGACGATTTTGCCGAACTGAAAGATGACCAGGTGGCCTTGCTCCGGGCCGTGCGCCAGCTTCCGGACGAGTGGCGTCAGGTTATTCTGCTACGCTTTGTCGAGGGGCTTCCGTTCGACGAAATTGCGGTGATTGTGGGGAAAAGCAGCGGGGCATGCCGGGTCATCCAGCATCGGGCCCTGGCCCGATTACGGGAGTTGCTTCCGCGAGAGGAGAAAGTCCGTGAGGTTTCATCCATTGCCCAATCATGACGGGTCTCCACTCAATGACCCCGACCTGACGGCTGAAGAGCGCGAGTTGGCGCGGCGTCTGGCAACGCTGCCCCACCTTTCGCCGGCCCCGGCCTATCGCCTGGTGGCCCGCACCCGTCTGCGCATGGAGATGGCCCAGACGGAACCGCAACCGGAGATTGCCCCCCTTAGCGACCCATCGTTGACCGCTGAAGAACGCGAACTGGCCTGGCGTCTAGCAACGCTGCGCCAGATGGCTCCCTCCCCGTCCTACCGCCACGTTGGCCGAACCCGCCTGCGGATGCAGATAGAACGGACCCACCGCCATCGCGCCCGCCCGGCAGGAACACCCGGTGCCTGGACCTCCTTCTTGCAACCCCAACGGACTGGCCTGTTCGCCAGGTCAACAATGCAGCTTGCCACGCTGGTGGTGGCAATGGTCCTGATGCTCCTGGGGACCGGCTACGTGGCCGCCCAGAGAAGTTTGCCCGGCGAGCATCTCTACCCCATCAAACGTGGCGTTGAGGAGGTGCAGATTGTGCTGGCTCCGCCGGAGGAACGGCCAGTGCTTCATCTCCGGCTGACGACCGACGATTGCAAGAACTGGAACACCTGGTGACTCATAAGGCTCCTGAGCAGCAAATGGCCGTGGCAGCGGAGGAATATCAGCAGGCGGTGCAGCAGGCCGTTGATACCGTCGAAATGCTCGATACGGAAGCGGCAGACCAGGCCAGCAGCACGCTCAAGCGCCAGACCGATGTGATTGCGAATCTGTCCACCCAGTCGCCGCCGGAGGCCCAAACAGCGCTCAGCCTGGCGCGTCAATCGAATGAGGAGGCCCGGGTCGAAGTTGCCAGCCACGTCGCGGAACGGACCACGCCGCCCCCACCGGTTCCAACCAGCACCCCATCTCCATCTCCAACTCCGTCTCCGACCCCAACCTTGACACCGTCTCCGTCCCCAACCGGAGTTTCCCGCCCGGCAACCCCGACGGTGCTCCCCTATCCATTGCCGGGGTTGCCAGCCACACCGGTGATTCTTCCGTCGTCGCCGGCGGTGCAGGCTCCCACGCCGACGCCGCGTGGGAACAGCCTTGCCGAGGCTACCCCGGACGACAGAAACTCGTCACCAGCAGAAACGGCGACCAGCGTCTCCGGGCCAACGAAGACCCCGCTGCCAACGGAGACCCCGCAACCGACCAGTACGCCGCAACCAACCAGCACGCCCTGGCCGACCAGTACCCCGCGCCCGGCCCGGACGGCGACTCCCACCCCGACGCCGACCCCGACCAGTACTAGGACAGCAACGCCGACCGAGGTACCCACGGAAACGCGCACCCCATCACCGACCAGGACGGTCACGCCGGTGCCGACCAGTACCCCGACGCTCCACGCCGGTGCCAACCAGTACCCCGACGCTCACGCCGGTGCCGACCAGTACCCCGACGCCCACCCCCACTCCCACCTCTACCGTCAGGGCGTCAACGCCGACCTCGACTCCAGTGGGCGGATTGTCCACAGCCACGCCCACGGCCACGCCTTCGGCAACCCCTGATGTGCCAATCTCGCCAACGCCATCACCGCCGGTCGTGCCGACCAACCCGCCACCGCCAGATATTCCGGAGCCAACCGAGTTCGTCCCGACTGAGGTGCCCATCCATCTCGATACCCCGACCCCGACTGAGATAGGGGTGCCGACGGATGTTCCGCTCCCGACAGAGTTTGTTCCGACGGAGGTCCCACCGACCTGGTTGGACACACCGACCCCGACGAGCACGATAACACCGACTGCGACGGTGGGGGTTACGGCGACCCTGGTGGCCGATGAGATTTCACGCCTGACGAAGACCCGCTCACCTGAAAACCCGGACCTGTCCGAAGAAGGGAACGGGGAAGATGAGGGGTGGGCAACCCTGACGCCGACGCCGACGTTCACCTCGACGCCAACACCCACTCCCACCCCCACGCCGACGTTTACCCCGACGCCAACTGCGACTCCTGATGGAGATGGAGTTGGCAATCTATCGGTAGAGGAGTCCATAAAGGGTTTTGAAGAAGAGGCAGGAAACATCCTGCCTGCCCCCGAACCTTCTTCCCCCTCTTCCACCCCCACTCCGGGCGAAGCGCCACCACGGGGAGAACCATGAGTATGAGTTCAAGTATTGATGGTAAAGAGCTATCACAGGAGGTTCAGATGAAAAACATCATATCGAAGGTCATTGCGAGTGTCATCGTAACACTTGTTGTTATGGTCGCTCTGGCACCAACCACTTATGCGCAGGGACCGGGCATGGGAGGGCAGCAGCGTGGACCGGGACAATGCGTCGGGAGCAATTTTGTGGACAACGACGGTGATGGCATATGCGATTATGCTGGTAGTGGACGCATGGGACAACAGGGGGGTGCTGGACGGGGTGCTGGAGTTGGCTTTGTAGACAACGATGGTGACGGGGTGTGCGATTATGCTGGAACTGGAAGCGGTATGCGGCGTGGTGCCAGGCAGCAAAGGACGATGCCATAGTCAGAAATTAAGGAAATGGCCTCAGTTGCAACGGCTCCAGAACCAGAACCGCCCCTAATCTTGCCGTTGCTGGTTCTTTCTCTGAACCACTCCATCCACAACCTTGAGGATGCGTTCGGCGCGGCGGCCATAGGTGTGCTGCCGGGCAATGGCCCGGCGACCGGCGGTTGCCGCTCCGGTCGCCGGGTCGCAGAGCGCAGCGTCAAGGGCCCGCACGAGTCCGTCAAGGCTGCGCCGTGGAAAATAGTGCGCCAGTGCCGCAGGAACGATTTCATGCAGCGCCGGAAGGTTGGGCAGCACGAGCGGCTGCCCAAGGGCAAGGTATTCGAACAACTTGAGCGGTGAGGCGGTCATATCAGTCAGCGTGTCGGGAATGACCAGCACGTCCGCAGCGCTCAGGGCGCGGACCACGTCATCCTGAGCACATGGCCCGGTGCAGTGGACGTGCTCACCAATACCCAACATGCGAGCCTGCTGGCGCAGCGCCTCGATTTCGGCGGGCCGCCCCCCCACCAGCACCACCAGCAACCGCGGGTGGGCCGCCACCAGACGAGCCGCTGCTTCGAGCAGGCCATCGAGCCAGCGGTGGGCAAAGGTCATCCCGGCGTAGCACACTATCGCCCCGTCGGGGGGAAGCCCCAGGGCCGCACGGCCCGCGGCCCGGTCGTGGGGAACAAAGAGCGTGTCATCGTAGGCATCGGGCACCACGAACACCTCGTCCGGGCGACGCCAGTCAATGGCATCGAGATAGCGGCGGAATTGCTCCGTCAGCGAGACGACCGCTGTGGAACGGGTCAGGGCGAGGCGGTCTATCATATGGACCCACCCCTGCGCCCATGGCTCCCTGGCCCGCGAAGGGTTGCGCAGTTCCAGGTCATGGGCTTCGTAGACGACGGGAATGTTCAGGCGCGGCCCGAAGACACTGCTCCACCAGGCAGCGCAGATATTCTGGCGCACGTAGATGGCATCCACGCGCTGCGCGGCAATGATAGGGGCGCACATCCAGGCGAACGTGCTGTATTCCAGGTAGTACCAGAGCGACGAAGGATAGAGCCGCGACAGTTTGCCCAGGGCCGGGCGCGGCAGGTGCAGCGCCCCGACTTCGCGGAAGCGCGAGGGACCCCGTCCCCAGTGGGCAATCAGCGCCAGCATATCGGGGCGGTGCTGGCGCAGTTCGCGCATGGTCGTATAAGTCTGGAGCGCGTTGGCCGACTGAAGCGTCAGGCTGGTCGGGTAGGCAATGTAGCAGAGCATCGGGCAGCCTCGTAGAGTGGTACCAGTTCTTCGGCGCGGTTCTCGGCGCTGAAGCGGGGCGATTGTTCCAATGCCCGCTGCCCCAGACGCCCCCGCAGGTCAGAGTTGCGCAGCAACACCGCCACCCCCCGCGGGAACGCCGTAGCCGACCGGGCCAGCGGGGGTACCATCAAGCCACCGTCCGGCAGAAAGGCCGGGGTTCCCGCGGTTTCAGTCGCGACGAAGGGCGTGCCAACTGCGGCGGCTTCCATCACCACCTTCGCTCCCCCCTCCATCACCGATGGCACCACCAGCAGGTCGGCAGCGGCCAGATATTCTCGAACGGCGGTGTGGGGCAGTTCGCCAGTGAAGCAGAGCCGGTCGCGGACGCCACAGGTCGCCGCCAGACGCTCAAGATAGTCGCGGTAGTTGCCGATACCGGCGACCGGACGGTCCGGACCGCAGAGGATGAGTTCGACGCGGGCGCTGACCATGCGTTCCATCTCCGGCAGCGCCCGAATCAGCCCATCGAACCCTTTGATGGGCAGCAAGCGCCCGACCGCAACGAGCAGATGGGGACCACACAGGCGATGACGCTGGACCACCGCACGGCGGGCCGCTGCACGGAAGAGCGCAGGGTCGGTGCCGGGGGGCAGGTAGCAGACGGCTCCAATGTTCTGGGCGACGACAAAGACCCGCGACGGGTCAGCCCCGCGCTCGATGGCTGCCTCTCGCCCAGGTGGAGAATAGGCCCGCATCAGGGTCGCCCGCCTGAGCGTGAGCCGCAGCAGGTGGCGGGCCACCGCGTAGCGACCAAAGCCGTAGCTGGCGCGTTCTTCGCGGTGCATATCGCCCCCCTGGAGCACGATGGCGAGCGGGCGGCGAACAACCGGCTGCCACAGCGCGGCAATGGAGCCAAGCGGGTAGCCTCCCTCAACCAGAACCAGGTCTGCATCGCGCAGGCGGGTCAGGAGAACGTCCCCGTATGAGCGGAGCGCAAAGAGAAACGGTTGGTAGTGAAACAGCCGTGTGCTCAGCATCCCTTCGACCCGCGCCAGGGTTCCGCGCCCCTGTCCCATCTCGTAGACGGTGATACCGCCATCATCCCAGGTATGCAACCCCCACGGGGACCCACGCCCGGCCAGCGTGAGCACGCTGTAGCGGTGTCCGCGGGCAATGATAGCCCGCCCCAGTTCGCCATGAATTTCATTCCCAATATGGGCCGGCCCGTAGGCACTGATGAGATGCAGCAGGTGCATGGGTTCTATTCTACCTCATGAAGGCCAACATGGTGGATACTGAATGAAAGGGGGCGGGGGTCAGGCTCAGGGTCACTTCTCGTGCCCGCCTTCAACTCCGGCCTGCTAGCAGGGTCGGAGCCGGCGATCCCCTCTGGCGCAAAGAGTTCTATCAGGCTCGGACCCGCCGGCAGGGGCAAGGGAGCCGTGACATAGCGCCGCAACCAGGGACCCACAGGGATGGGCAGGGTTTGCTGGTGCTGGCCGTTGAGCCATATCTCCAGCGGGCGAGACTCCGGCCGGCGGTAGAGCGAAAGTTCCAGGACAACCCGCCGGGCCGCTGGGTGAAGACCCACACCCCCGCGCCGCCGGGTGGCAGCCAGCGGGTCAGGCCGGGGCCGTCGGTTTCGGGCGTCGGCCAGCGCTCGTCAAGCCCCGGAAAGAGGGGGAATTCCTCGCGCTGCGTCTGTCCCGGTCCGTCGAGCCAGGCAGCCACCGAATCGAGCCGGTAGGCGTGCAGGGTCTCATCGGCATAGACCCTGGTCAGCGGGCCAAGCGCCTCCTGCGCGGCGGCCACCTGACGGTCGAGTTGCTCCGGGCGGGAGAAGGGGGTGGCTGGTCGCACCACCAGGTAGCGCACGCGCAGGCTGCGGAGCAACCGGTCACGCAGCTCGACGGAGAAAGGGAACCCGCCCATATCCGGGAGGCTCGAAGCCTGTCTGCCTGGGCAATCGGGGGCATGGATTCCGTGGGGCATGTGGGGCACGCTCCGTGAAACCAGCCCGTCAGAAGGTACTTGG
>JAAUSY010000068.1 GCA_012032475.1 Chloroflexaceae bacterium | reverse complement strand
GCTGTCAGTCCTGGTTGGTGGGACGACACCCAGGGAACCAACGGCGTCTGGTATCTCCGCAACTCCTGGGGCACCGGATGGGCGAGGATGGCTCCATGCGCATCGGGTATGGTGTCTCCAGCGTCGGCTATGCCGCCAGCTACGTGGTGTATCATGAAGGGAGCAACACCCTGCTCCCCCCAACGAACCTCACTGCGACCCCGTCAGGCAAAACGGTGAATCTGACCTGGCAAGACAACAGCACCACCGAAACCGGGTTCCTCGTTGAGCGTTCAGATGGTGGGAACTGGCAACCGGTTGGCAGCACCGCAGCAAACGCAACCTCATACACCGACAATGATGCGACGTTGCAAGCGGGAACCACCTACTACTATCGGGTGGCGGCCTCCCAGAACGGCGACCAGTCGGCCTTCAGCAGCGTTGCCAGCGTGACCATCGTTGAAGCCACGCCGGATCCCCCCAACAATCTCCAGGCAAATGCGTCCGGCAACACGGTGGTCCTCACCTGGAACGACCAGAGCGACAACGAAACCGGCTTTGAAATCGCCCGATGGAAAGAGGAAACTGATGATTGGTCCATCGTGGGCACGGTGGCGGCCGATGTGACCAGCTATACGGACAGCGGGGTAGCCTATCAGACGACCTACTACTACAAAGTCCGCGCCCGCAACGCCAGCGGCCCTTCTGCCTATACGGACGCGGCCTCGGCGAAAACCGGGGCCAATCAGGAAGCGCATACGGCCCCCTGGAACGACGGGATGGAAGCAGGAACCAACGGGTGGGGGGCCAGTGGTCTGTGGCACCAGGTGGAGGATGGCAGCACCAGCTACGCCAACAGCAAGAGTGGGTCCCACAGCTGGTGGTATGGGCAGGATGCCAGCGGGACCTATGATACCGGGCAGGGCACGGCCGGTGCCCTCACCTCGCCGCGCATTGCCATCCCGGACGATGACGATATGGATAACCCCCAGGTGCGCTTCTGGTCCTGGTATGAAACCGAAGCCAGCACGAAATATGACCAGCGTCGAGTCCTGATAGCGGTGGACAACGGCGATTTTCAAGACCTCAAGCAGCTATCGGGCGACGCCATGAACCAGTGGACCGAACATATCATCAATCTGGAGAGCTACCAGGGGAAGACGGTGCAGTTCCAGTTTGTTTTCGATTCCATAGATGGAAGCAAAAACGACTATCGCGGCTGGTATGTTGATGATGTGAGCGTTGCGGCTGCGCCCGCCCAGGTCAAACCGAGCATCAGTAGCATCAGCCCGGACCAGGCCCCCCCCGGTGGAGGAACCCAGGTCGTCATCACGGGCAGCAACTTTGCCGAAGGGGCGACGGTGACCCTGGGCAGTACTTCCTGCACCAGTGTGACCGTCTCAAGCAGCACCCAGATCCAGTGTCTCATCCCACCTCACCAGGTCGGCCCGGTTGACGTGACCGTGACCAACCCGGACGGACAGAGCGATACCCTGGAAGACGGGTTTATCTATGGCTGCGAAGGGACCTGCATCTTCCTACACCATATCCATGCTGAACCGGGCAGCACCATCTCGGTGCCCCTTGAAGGCTCCTCCCTTGAAAACCTCATTGCTGCCGATATCACCATCACCTTCGACCCCACCGTCGTCGAGGCCCTGGAGCCAGAAAAAGGCAGCCTGCTGACCGAATGGACCCTGGTCCACCATGTGGCCGAAGACGAGCTTCGCCTTGCCATGGCGAATCCGGGCGACGCAGTGAATGGCGATGGCTCCATGGTCATTCTGAAGTTCAACGTTATCGGGAGCGATGGCACCAGCAGCGCTCTGCACTTTGACCGGGTGGACTTCAATGGCCTGAACTTTCCGGGCGAAAAATACGACGGCTCCATCACCGTGGGGGCCCCCCGATGCGGGCCATTTCAGGCACCGTGAGCTACTGGAAAACCGGCCTCCCGGTCTCGGATGTGTCCCTGACGCTGTCGGGTAGTCAGGCTCAGACCAGTTCCAGCGATGCCAATGGCTCCTATGCCTTCACCGACCTCGCAGAAGGCAGCTACACCCTGACGCCCGGCAAATCTGATACGGACCTGGTAGATGAGAGTATCACAGCCCTCGACTGCACGCTGGTGATGAGCCATTCGGTGGGAGCAACGCCCTTGCAAGGCCATGCCCTGACCGCCGCCGATGTGGACCGTTCGGGAGAAGTGAACGCGCTCGACGGAACGTATATCCTCCGGAAGTCCGTAGATAACCAAAGCCTCCCCTTCCCAGGCGCGAATGCCATCTGGGTCTTTGACCCACCCGAACAGAGCTTCAGCCCGCTGGTGGGCAACCAGACCCGGCACTTCACGGCTATACTCCTGGGAGACCCGTCGGGGAATTGGAACGCGAACACCACCGGGCCGGGCGGTGCTCCTGCCAGTTTCTCTATCCCCGCGCTCACCGTTGCGCCCGGTGGTCAGGTCCAGGTACCGGTCAACCTGAGCCTCGCCCCGGAGAGCGCTTCGACCAGCTTCAACCTCACCATCATCTATGACCCGGCGGTGGTCTCCGTGGTGGAAGTCGCCAGAGGGGAGGAGATAGCCAGTGCCTGGTCGCTCGAAGCCAACACCCGGACCGCGGGGGAGATCAAGGTTGGCCTTTCCGGAACCACCCCCGTCAACCAGGATGGGGAGCTTCTCCGTATCACCTTTCAGGCTACGGGCGCGGAAGGCACCCAGACGGATCTCCAGATTATCAGCGGGAACGTTGATGAAATCCTCATCTCGCAAGATTCGGTTGAAGGTGGTCGGCTGCGTATCGAAGGTCCACCGTCGCAGCAGATGGTCTATCTACCGCTCATCCGCCGCTGATGCATAACTGGCTGCGGGGGAGGAGACTGGGAGGAAACTGGGAGGAATGCAGCACGCATCGTCTCGTTTCGTTGCCCGGTCTCTTCCCCCAACACGAGCTTTCAGGAGAAGCACCATGAGCAAGGGTGATAACCGTTCCGGTGAAGACGATGAAGATGGTGAAAATGGTTCGATGGTTTCGGAACGGCTTGACGGGTGCTCCCCGTCGCGCCTCACGCCGGGGGCGTGGGGGGCCATCATCGGGGGGCTGATTCTGGTCCTCATCGGGGGCGGGGGAGGTCTGGAGCACCACTACCAGGGGCGTGATCTGCCCTTAGCATACGACAACCCGTATGACGGTGGAGATGGTGGATACGGTGGATACGATGAAAACGATGAAAACGATGAAAACGATGAAAACGGCGAAAACGATGAAAACAGCGGAGATGATGGAGAACCGTATCCGCAGCACGTCTATCTGCCCCTGGTCCAGGGCGGCGTCCTGACAACGGGCATAGATCTGGTGATTGAGCACATCAGCATTATCCCCCCGGACCCGGCCCCCGGCCAACTCGCAACGATTTCCACGGTCGTCAGGAACATCGGAACCGTTGATATGGCCTTCGATGAGTTCTTTTCGGTCCATCTCTACGTCAATCAACCAACGGAGCCACAGCCGCCTGATATCACAGCCCCCTTCACCGATACGGTCCAATCTGTTGGCCTCAAGGCCGGAAGAACCCTCACCTATCGCTACGAGGCGGATGACCTCTTTCCTACCCCAGGCAACTATCTCATCTATGCCTGGGTTGACCGTAACCACCAGATCTTTGAGACAAACCGAGCCAATAATCTGAAATCCTATTCTGTCCAGGTAGAGGAGAAGTATCCATGAAGAACCATACCCCACCCTTGTTTTCACGGATAGTCGGAATGATCGGTTCCGGTCTCATCCTGCTCATCCTGCTCACCCAGGTGCCACATGGGGACGTCACGGCGGTACCTCCTGCTTCCCCGTCCACCGGCACTCCGCTGCCCCCGACCACTGGGAGCCGCCCGGCTGCGCCGGGGGTTGACCTGGTGATTGAGAGCATCAGCGTTGACCCTCCGGTCCCCGAACCGGGGCAACTGGTCAAGATTACGACCAGGGTGAAAAACGTCGGTACCAGCGATATGGGCTTTGACGAAGGTTTCTATGTCCACCTGTATGTCAACCCCGACCAGCAACCTCCCGATTCCACCACTCCCGACACGAACTACACCCGTTCGGTCGGGTTGAACGCCAACAAGACTCTGACCTATAGCTATGAGGCGGATGATCTCATTTCCGAAGGTGCGTGTCATACCATCTACGCCTGGGTTGACCGCGACAACCAGGTGGTTGAAGATGATGAAACCAATAACCTGCAATGGGTCCAGGTGGGCACCAACTGCCCATGTCCCAGAGACTCCTACGAGTCAGACGACACCTGCGGGCAAGCCAGGACTCTGCCCACCGACGGAACCTCACAGAGTCATACCTTCTGCCCGTCAGGGGATGAAGACTGGTATCAATTTGAAGGGGTAGGCGGCAGTGAGTATAAGATTTCCGGGCAGAGCGAGGGGGAGAACGCCAAAATTGCCCTGGAGGTCCTGTCAGATTGTGGGGGCCACGCGACGTTTGGGGGCAGCCAGGAAATCGTTATCCCGGTGCCAACCGATGGTACCTACTATATCAAAGCGGTGAACACCAGCGCCAGCGCCGAAACCGCCACGGATTATACCATCTCCATCACGTCGCTATCTCAATGCAACGGATACTTCGAACCGAACAACGAACGGGCAACCGCCCACGATATCCCGCCCGATGGCACTTCCCAGGAGCATACCTTCTGTATGACGGGCGACGAAGATTGGACCAGAGTGGTGGCACAGGCAGGCAAGGACTATCGCGTACAGGCCCAGGCGGTGGGAGTTGACTCCGCACCACAGGTCGAGATCCACGCCATGACCCCGGAGGGGAGCATTACCACGGTTTCCCCGCTCACCACCGCCGATCCGCTGACGCTTGCGCCCGCCACCGACACGACCTTCTACATCCGCGTCACCAATGCGAAGCAGGCGATTGGCCCGACCACCAGCTACAAGCTGACCGTCACGCCGAAGGGCGATGTTCAGGCAGACGCCTTTGAACCAGACAATACGAGGGATGCGGCCCGTGAGATCGTCGTCAACGGAGCCTACCAATCCCACACCGCGGCCCCCGCCGGAGACCATGACTGGCTCCGTTTTACGGCAGTGGAAGAAGAAACCTATACCATCGAAACCGTCGGGATGAAACCAGAGGCCGATACCATCATCTGCCTCTACGACGACCGCGGGGCCGAAATTCAGTGCGACGATGAGGGGGGAGAAGCCAACCACGGGTCGCGGATTGGCCTCTGGCAGGCTCCTTCGGATGGGGAATATTTCATCCAGGTGCGCCATGCCAACGAACTGACCGCCGGGGACGAAACGGCCTATGCCATCAAGGTCACGACCGGACGCTGTCAGTCCGACGGGCAGGAACCAGACAACGGCATGGAGCAGGCCGCAGCTCTGGCGATAGACGGAGATGGCCGCAGGTACAATGCCTGCCTGTCTGATAGCGATAAGGGAGACCGAGACTGGGCCAGACTGGAGATACCATCGGCCGGAACCTACACCATCCAGACCACGGAGCTGTGGCCGGGCAGTGATACCGTGCTGACGCTGTATGATGCGGCGGAGCAGGTCATTGACAGCAATGACGATTATGGGCCGGGGGCTTCCTCCCAGATTGTCCACACCTTTACCACGCCCGGCACCTACTATATCGAGGGCCGCCACTTCAGCCCGACCAGCTATGGGCAGAGCACCGAATATCGGCTCTCGGTGACGAGCCATAGCCCCGACCCCACCCCGACCACCACACCGCTATCGCCAACTCCCGCGCCGACTATCACGCCGTCCCCGCCCCCTTCGGAGGTGCTGACGTTGATTGTCACCAACCGGGAACGAATGACCGCTCTGTATGGTGAGACACGGACCCATCAGTTGTTCGACAAGCTGACCGTTTTTGCCAACGATGCCAGGGTCCGCGGCGAGATTCTCCAGGTTGAGCAGAACGCCACGGTTGCGACCGCCTATCTGGACTGGATTGCCCACCAGACCAGTGTGTCACCTGCCAACGCGACCGCAAGCGCTATTCGGGCCGTGCTGATGGACTATCTGGACGCCCACCCGTCGGTGAAATACCTCGTGCTGGTGGGCGATGACCGGGTCATTCCGTCACGGCGGCTCAAAGATTATACCGGTTCTAACTCTGAGAATGCCTACCGGACCCCGGAGGTTGACCCGTCAACGACCGTCGCGGTGGCGCTCAGGGCTAACAACTTCCTGACCGATGTCTACTACAGTGACCGCAAGCCGAAAGGTTTCCGGGCGCGTGAACTGTACCTTCCCGATTGGGCCACAGGCCGCCTGATAGAAACCCCGGAGGAGATTATCGGGCAACTGGATACGTTCCTGGCATCGGACCAGATAACCGCTGACCGGGCCCTGGTCGTGGGGTATGACTTTGTTCAAGATGGAGCAACAAGTATCTGCGAACTCTTCAAGAAGCACTTGCCCGGTGCCACGCTCGATTGCAATCTCATCCACGATTCCTGGAGCCCGGCGGACCTGAAAGCGCGGCAGCTTGAAGCCAATCCCCCATTCGGGGTACAATCGTTTAACGGACATGCGGCGCACGACCGCGAGGGCACCCCGAACGGAGACCTGGTCTCTGCCACGGATGTTCTCAACAGCACCGGGAACCTGGAACGGGTGCTTATCTTTTCCGTCGGGTGTCATGCCGGGCTGAACGTCCCCGACCCATCGGGCAGCCGCAACCCCGACTTGCCGCAGGCTTTCACGGCCCGGAAGGCCATCTACCTTGGCAATAGCGGTTACGGGTGGGGCACTCAGCTGGGCGTTCAATTCAGTGAGCGGTTGATGCAGCTCTTCACCGAGGAACTGCTCAAGGGAACGTCGTCTTCTGTGGGGCAAACGTTGATGGCTGCCCAGCAGCGATATTACCAGGAAGCAACAAACTTCTCGGACCTCGATGAGAAGGTGATGCAGCAAGTGATGCTCTATGGACTGCCGATGTATCAGGTCGTCACCAACAAAGCCCTGTATGGGAACCTCTACGCCCCATTAGGGGATGAAAACCCCTTCCCCGGTGTCGAACTGGTGCTCGCAGAGCCAACCAGTGGTCAGTTGGGGCCAGAAGATCCGGCCGCAAAGGGTGTTCTGACGATCCACGTGCAGAATGGGTCTGATGGGGAGACGAACACGGTGCAGGTCACCGGGGGATTCAGCACGACCACCACGGCCTGGGGGAGCTATGTGCAACTCGATGGTCATGTGACCACGGAGGCAAATGGTCCCATCCTGCCGCGGCTCTATGCGCATCTGCCCTCCTCACCGGGGCAGCGACTACGCGGGGTGGTGCTGACCGGTGGTTCCTATGTGACCGCGACGGTTGACCCCGTGATTGACCGGCCAGTGAATGAGTATGTCCTACTTCAGGACGAGCCGGAGTTTCAATCGCCGGGACCCTACCCGCCCGTGCTCTTCTCGCTCCAGACCAACGACGACCTGGACCGCGATGAAGCTACGCTGGCGATGGCAATGGGGCAATATGACAGTACCAGCAGCACCCAGGCGCTCTACCACGATGTCACGTTCGATGCCTATTTTTCGGCGTCGGATGATTACGTTGGGCCGGAGATTGCATCCGTGGGGGGATATTATGACACCCGGATGAGCCAGGCCCGGTTCAAGGTCGAAGCCAGCGACGAGACCTCCGAGGTGGCGCGGGTTCTGATTTCCTACACGCATCAGGATGGGTCGTGGGCGGTATCCGACCTGACCTATGACCAGGAGGGGCACAAATGGCGGGGAACGCCGGAGACCATACGGAGCGGAGCCTCCTACTACATTCAGGCGTTGGACGAGGCCGGTAATGTCGCGATTGCCAGCCGGAAGGGGGGGTATTTCAATCTGCTGGCCGGCGAATTCATTGACCAGGCGACGGTGCCCACTCCAACCCCCTCTGCAACTCCGACAGAGACGCCAACCCCGACGGAGACACCTGCTCCGACGGAGACGCCGCAGCCGGAGCCGACCGGGTCGGTCTATCTGCCGCTGGTGCGGCGGTGAGGGGAAAAAGCAGCAGTGAAAGAGATGAGTGAGGAACAGGGAAAGGAACATCTTCACATGCGCAATACCGTTCGATCTGGTTATCAATATCATCATCATTCATCGGTTGTCGCCTTGCCTGTGCTGCTACTGACTGCTTTCATGGTCGTATTCGTCGGGGAAGCATTCACCGCTTCCCCTTCTTCCGTTTCACAGGAGGAACGTCTGGTCCATTTTGTCGGCAGCATCGGTGGTGGCGTAGGCGCAGTCGCAACCGATCATCACTATGCCTATGTTGGGGAGGGAGCAACGTTCCGTATTTTTGACATCGGGACTCCATCCCAACCCATGCCCCAGTCCTATGTGCCGCTGCCGGACGTTGTCCAGGATGTCCAGGTCATCGGAAGCCTGGCCTATGTTGCGGATGGGGAGGGCGGATTGCGCATTCTGGATGTCAGCACCCCGACCAACCCCACCGAGGTCGGGAGCTACGACACGCCGGGCGAAGCCGGGGCCGTTCAGGTGGTGGGAGAGGTGGCCTATGTGGCCGATGGGAGAAGTGGGGTGCGCATCCTGGATGTGAGTGTCCCCACCAACCCCACCGAGGTCGGGAGCTACGACACGCCGGGCGAAGCCGGGGCCGTTCAGGTGGTGGGAGGGGTGGCCTATGTGGCCGATGGATTGAAAGGATTCTGCATCTTAGCAGTGAGTACCCCCGCTTCGCCCACTCTGGTGGGCGCGTATGACACATCGGGCTATGTCAGGAACGTCCAGGTGGTGGGCAACCTGGCTTACCTTGCAGATGGTCCCGGTGGGTTGCAAACCATTGATGTGAGTGACCCGGCTTACCCCACCGAGGTGGGAGGGTACCAGGCTTCGGGCGATTTCAGGGACGTGCAAATCGCCGATAACCTGGCCTTCCTTGCCGACTACACGGGTGGGTTGCGCATCGTTGACATGACCTCACCCGCCGTTCCCATGGAGGTGGGGCGCTATGAGACGCTGGGGTATGTCTATGGAGTGCAGGTGGTGGGCGACCTGGCCTATGTGGCCGATGGGTATGATGGGTTGCGCATCGTGAACCTGAGTACCCCGGCGACCCCGGTCGAGGTGGGGGCCTATGACACGACCGGTTGGGCCGCGGCGGTGCAGGTGGTGGGCGACCTGGCCTATGTTGCCGATGGGAAGAGTGGATTGCGCATCATTGATGTGAGCACCCCGGCTTACCCGACCGAGATTGGCTCCTACGACACGCCCGGCGATGCCAAGGATGTCCAGGTGGTAGGGAACCTGGCCTATGTCGCTGACAGCCTCGAAGGGGTACGCATCGTTGAGGTGAGCACCCCCGCCAGACCCACCGGGGTGGGGTTCTCCAGTGCGACGGGCAAGGTTGCCTGGGATGTGCAGGTGGTGGGCAGCCTGGCTTATGTCGCGAATGGGGAAGGTGGGCTGCGTATTCTGGATGTGAGCAACCCTTCCAGTCCCTCCAGGGTTGGCACCTCCGACACGCCGGATCAGGCGATGCATGTACGGGTAGTAGGGACGCTGGCCTATGTCGCGGATGGGAAAGGGGGGGTGCGTATCATTGATGTGAGTACTCCCGCTGCTCCGGTCGAGGTGGGCTTCTTCAGCCCGTCAGACAGTGCCGCCATGGGGGTGTGGGTCGCAAACGATCTGGCCTATGTGGCGAATGGTGCTGGTGGGGTGCGCATCGTTGAGGTGAGCACCCCTGCCGCTCCCATCGAAATAGGAGGCTACGACACGCCGGGCTATGCCTATGGTATGCAGGTGGTCGGCGACCTGGTGTATGTTGCCGATGGAGGCGGGGGGTTGCAGGTTTTGCAGGTGAATGAGGCTGCCAGACCCACGCCGATGCCAACCCCTCCGACGGTTTCTCCCACCCTCACGCCGACGCTCGTCCCAACGATCAACCCGACGATCACAGTGACTCCCACGCCCCACGCTGAACCCGATGATTACGAGCAGGACGATACCTGTGCCCGGGCGCGGCCTATCTCAACGGATGGGACCATCCAGCAGCACACGTTTCACCAGCCGGCTGACCATGACTGGGTCTTCTTCGAGGCGAGGGCCGGCACCACCTACGTGGTCGAAGCCCAGTCCCCCACGGGTTCGTCTGCCGATCTCATCGTCGAACGCTACCATACCTGCGACAACATTCTGGGGTCGGACGACCCGCTGTATACCCTCGATGTGCGGCTCCAGTTCGAGGCGACCAGGGATGGCCCGATGTATCTGCGGTTGTTGAACCATGACCCCGACGCCGACGCAAGCGGCGCGGGTGCAGCCTACGGGCTTGCGGTGCGGGCCCTCGAAGACGACACCCAGGGGGTGCTGATTCTGGTGGCCGGGCAGCGGAACGAAGGAGACGATGTGCAACCTCATATCCACGCGGTTACCGACGAGGCGTACCGGACCTTCAAGCAGCACGGCTACGACGATGATCACATCTTCTACCTGGCGACCGACTTCACCCTTCCTGGGGTGGACGCGCTGCCGACCGGGAGGAACCTGCGTGATGCCATTATGACCTGGGCAGCGGAGCGGGTGGATGCTAACCATTCGCTCACGCTCTACCTGGTGGACCACGGAAGTTCAACCGACGGCTTCTACCTGGACGAACCCCGCGGTGAGCGGTTGTTGCCCGGCGAACTCAAGGCGTGGTTGGATGTGCTCCCGGAAGAGGTGCCGGTCAATATCATCATTGAGGCTTGCTATGCCGGGGGGTTCACCCCGGCGCTGAGTCAGGCAGGACGGGTGGTTATTACCTCGACCAGCGCCGAGCACGTTGCCCATGTTTCGGGGCGGGGAGCTATGTTCTCGGACCATTTCCTGATACATCTGAAGCAGGGCAGCAGTTTCTATACGGCGTTTCAGGCGGCGAGCGAGGCGGTGGAAGCGGCGGCCTATATGCAGAAGCAGGTTCCGTGGCTGGATGACAATGGCAACGGCGAGGCCAACGATGCGGCTGATGGCAAGGAGGCTCAGCGGCGTGGATTGCCAGCCATGGTGACCGGTGGTGATGATTTTGAGTTTCCGTGGCCGCCCCTCATTCTGGAGGTTGAGCACCCGGACACGGTATCAGTCCGGGAGGGGCAGGGAGTTGTCCGGGCACGGGTGCGCGATGATGTCAGGGTGAAGCGGGCGTGGATGGTGATCTATACTCCGTCGTATACGCCACCGGCGGTGGGCGACGAACTGGTGAACGAGACGGAGCAAACGTTGCCCTCGATGGCGCTGCCGTTTCAGGATGGTGAATGGTATGGGGCAATCTATCCCGCGTTTAACGAGGTGGGCACGTACCGCCTGGTGGTGTATGCGGAGGATGAAGATGGCCTGGAGGCGCAGCCGGTGGCGGTGGAGGTGATGGTAGATGAGGATCCGCCTACTCCCACTCCGGCCCCGACGGCGACCCCGAAAAGGACTCCAGAGCCGGAGCCGGATGTGCTGGTCTATCTCCCGCTGGTGCGGCGGTGAGGGGGGGCGTGGCGAACAGGATGCGATGGTATTTGCTTGTATCAGGAAGAGCGTAGAAGCGTGGAGATGACGGGGAGTTGGGCAAATGCATATGATGAATACGCGGGTTTTTGATACCCGACGGTTGGTTGTGCTGGTGGTTGGTTTTTTGCTGACGGTGGGGGTGGTGGTGGTAGGGGCGGTGGTGGCTTCCCCGAAGGTTCCGTCTGCCCTGTCCGCCGGGGACAGGGTGCGGCCCCACCCTGACCCGGCCCCACCGACGATTATTGAGGGGAGCGAACTGGCTTCCTCATCCTGCGGGCCGGAAATCCTCTCCTGGCAGGCCACCACCCCGCTGCCAGTTCCATTAGGGATTCAGGATACCGGGTTTGGGGCAGGCAAACAGGTCTTTATCTACCATGGTTACCTTTATATGTTCGGCGGACAAACAGGAACTGAAAAATTAACCGGTGTCCATTACAGCGCGGTCAACGCCGATGGTACCATCGGGCCGTGGGTTGCAACGACCCCGCTGCCCGGCACCTACACCACCACCAACGTCGTGCGTATCGGGGACTATGTCTACCTGATCACCGGGGGCAGTGGCTCGACCGCGGTCTTTTATGCACCAATAAACGCCGATGGAACCATCGGCGAGTGGGTGGCAACGTCGGGGGTATCAGCAGGACAGGATTACCCGGTTGTGGCGTACGAGTCCTATATCTATACGACTGGCGGCAATGCGGATGGTACCCAGGCAAGAGTCTGGTACACCTCGCCCGGCCCTGATGGCTCGCTTGCCCCCTGGCAACAAACGACCCCGCTCCCCGAACCTGTGGAGGCACATGCCGCAGTTGTGTATGATGGCTACCTCTATGTCATCGCCGCCAATATGCCAGACGGTACCGTCTACTATGCCCCCATCAACGCAGACGGTACCGTCGGCACCTGGGCAACCACCACGGCGCTGCCAACGCAGATGACCAGTGCGTATGGCGCTGTGGAGAGCGGCGATCATATCTTCGTGATGGGGGGTGGGTCGGAGACCGTGTATTACGCCCCCATCCTGGGTAATCACGAACTTGGCGACTGGCAGACCACGACCTCGCTGCCAGAGCAGCGCCGGGGATTGCTGGTTGGGCAACATGCGTGCGTGGTGTATGCCATTGGCGGTCTCGATGGAAGCACCTACCGCGATACGGTTTACTACGGCCAGCTTGTACACAACATCGCCATCCAGTTCAGCAGCGTCACCTACACCGCCAGCGAAACCGATGGTATCGCCACCATCACCGTGGAGTTGAGTGCTGCTGCCACACAACAGGTCACGGTTGCCTATGCAACGAGTGACGACACCGCGACCGCGGGCAGCGACTACACCGCCACCAGTGGCACCCTTACCATCCCCGCCGGTGAAACCAGTGCCACGTTTGGGGTGCCCATCCGCAGCGATACGGAAACCGAGGGCGACGAAACTGTCACCCTGACGTTGAGCACCCCGACTGGCGCGACTCTGGGCACCCCCGCCGCAGCCACGCTGACGATTACGGACGAAGAACAAGAACCCGAAACGCTGGCGGTCGAGTTTGTCGGCAGCATCGGCGGCAGCGTCGAAGCGGTTGCGGTGAGTGAAGACTACGCCTACCTTGGGGAGGGTGCGGCCCTGGTCATCCTCGACATCAGCACCCCGGCGCAGCCGGTGCGGGTCGGGCGCTTGACCTTGCCGGATATCCCCCAGGATGTGAACGTGGTGGGTACCCTGGCCTACCTTGCCGATTGGGATTCAGGGTTGCGCATCATTGACGTGAGCAACCCCGCCACCCCCACCGAAGTTGGCTCCTTTAAGACACCGGGTGCGGCCAGAGC
Organism: Chloroflexaceae bacterium; assembly: GCA_012032475.1. GTDB lineage: Bacteria > Chloroflexota > Chloroflexia > Chloroflexales > Chloroflexaceae > JAAUSY01. The sequence goes on along the minus strand of JAAUSY010000068.1, from coordinate 7,338 downwards.
CGTGCAGGTGGTGGGAAGCCTGGCCTACGTTGCGGATTGGAGTAGAGGTTTGCGTATCGTTGATGTGAGCGATCCCACTACTCCTATCGAGGTCGGCTTTTTCCATACATCGGGGTGGGCCTACGATGTCCAGGTGGAGAGCAGCCTGGCCTTCGTTGCGGGTCGGGATACCGGGTTACGCATCATTGACGTCAGCAACCCCGCAGCACCCATTGAGGTTGGCTTTTTCGATACACCGGGGGAAGCCGGAGGGGTACACGTTGTGGGCAGCCTGGCCTTTGTAGCAGATAGTGGTAGTGGGTTGCGGATTATTGACGTGAGCCATCCCGCCGCCCCCTTCGAAGTTGGTTTTTTTGATACCCCGAACTCTGCCAGTTCCGTACAGGTGAAAGACAGCCTGGCCTATGTGGCGGATGGGCATAGTGGGTTGCGGATCATTGATGCGAGCAATCCTGCGACCCCGACCGAAGTAGGCTCCTTCGATACCCCAGGTTTTTCCAGAAACGTGCAGGTGAACGGCAACCTGGCTTTCGTTGCAGATGATGAGGGTGGGTTGCGGATCATTGATGTGAGCAACCCTGAAATGCCTGCTGAGATTGGCTTCTTCTCCAGTAAGCCGGATTGGGCCACAGATGTGCAGACCGTGGATAATCTGGCTTTCGTTGGGAGTTGGAATGCAGGTCTGCGGATCATTGATGTGAGCACTCCCACCCAACCCACTGAGATCGGCTTCTTCGAGGCAGGTTCCTGTATGGGAGTGTGGGTGGTAGACAACCTTGCCTACGTTACCCTTGGACATGGTGGGTTGCATATCGTGGACGTAAGCAATCCCGTTGTCCCCACCGAGATCGGTTTCCTCGATACGCCGGGATCTGCCGAAGCGGTGCAGGTGGTGGGCGACCTGGCCTATGTTGCGAATGGAACTGGCGGTGTAGGGATCATTGATGTGAGCGATCCTACCCAACCTGCTGAGGTTGGATTCTTCGACACACCAGGACTTGCGAGATCTTTGCAGGTCGTGGGCAGTCTGGTCTTCGTTGCAGATCAGGAAAGTGGGTTGCGCATCATCAATGTGAGCAATCCTGCGACGCCAATTGAGGTCGGCGTTTTTGATACTCCTGGGGCTACCTGGGGAGTGCAGGTGGTAGGCAGTCTGGCCTATCTTGCAGACTGGAGTTCACTTCGTATCATCAATGTGAGCAATCCTGCGATGCCAACCGAAGTTGGGAGCTTCAAAACGACGAGCGAAGCCAGATCTGTGCAAGTAGTGGGCGACCTGGCCTTCGTTGCAGGCTTGCATATCATTGACGTGAGCAATCCGTCTACTCCGACCGAAGTCGGGGTCTTCAACCCGCCGGATATAGTCGAGGCCATCCAGGTAGTTAATGATCTGATCTACGTTGCAAATGGGAACGGTGGCCTGCAAATCCTGCGCGTGGGCGGGGGCAACAGCATCTCCGGCACCATCACCGATAGCATCGGCAACCCGCTTGCCGGGGTCACCGTCTCCGCGGGCAAGGACAAAACGGCAACGACCGACCACAGCGGCTCCTACACCATGGCCGGGCTTCTGGACGGAACCTACCCGCTCACGCCCACCCTGGCGGGCTATGCCTTCTGGCCCCCCTCACGGGTCGTCAGGGTGCCACCCGACGCGACGGGACAGGATTTCACCGCGGTCCCCCACATCCCCGCGGTTCAGTTCAGCAGCGCCAGCTACACCGCCAGCGAAACCGACGGCAGCGCCACCATCACCGCCACGCTCAGCTTCAGCAGCAGCCAGGTGGTCAACGTGACCTGGGCCGCCAGCGACGAGACGACCAGAGCCGGTAGTGACTACCCCACTATCAGCGGCACGCTCACCATCCCCGCCGGAGCGGTGAGCGGAACCGCTGCTATTCCCATCGTGGATGACGAGACGGTTGAGGGCGACGAAACGCTCAGCCTGGTGCTGCACTCCCCCCACCGGTGCGACCCTGGGCACCCCCGTCAGGGCAACGCTGACCATTGCCGACAACGACGGGCCGCCAGCCGGAATACTCCACCTGGATGCCGCAGCCTATGAAGTCAGCGAAGCCGCTGGCAGCATCCGCCTCAAGGTGCAGCGCACGAGCGGCAGCGCCGGCAGCGTCACCGTGCGCTACGATACCTTCGATGGTTCTGCGGCAGCCGGCAGCGACTACACCGCCGCCAGCGGCACCCTCACCTTTGCCGCAGGCGAAACCAGCCGGTCCATTGTGGTGCCAGTGCGAAACGACCCGATGGTGGAAGGGAACGAAAACCTGCTGATTGTGCTCAGCAACGTCACCGGGGGGGCCAGCCTGGGCAGCCGGAGCCTGGCCGTGCTGACCATCCTGGATGACGATGCCTCACCCGACGGCAGCGGCATTATCCACATTCGCACGGCAACGGTGATGGTTAACGAAGCCGACGGAAGCGCCACTATCACTGTGGAGCGCACGGGCGGCAGCGCAGGCAATGTCATGGTACGCTATGAAACCCTGGATGAGACCGCCATGGCCGGCAGCGACTACCCCTACTGGACGGGAATGCTCACCTTTGCCGATGGGCAGACCAGCCAGTCTATCGTGCTCCCCATTGCCGATGATGCAGCCGTTGAAGGCGACGAAAGCCTGCTGGTGCTGCTCCGCGAGGTGGTTGGGGGTGCGCGCCTCGGCACGCAGCGCCACGCCCGCATCCGTATCAGCGACAACGACAGATCTCCGGAAGAAAAAGGCATCATCCAGTTCAGCGAGGTGGCCTACCGGGTCTCAGAAGATGCCCGCCTTGCTATGGTCACGGTTGAGCGCACGGGGGGCAGTAGCCGTGCGGTCATGGCGCAATATGCCCTCTTCGATGGCAGCGCCACGGCCGGCAGCGACTATACGCAGCAGCGCGGGACGCTCTTCTTTGAAGCAGGCGACACGCTCCAGCGCTTTGCGGTGCTTATCAACGATGATGATGAGCGGGAAGGCGATGAGGTGCTCTACCTGGCGCTGGACCATATCACCGGCGGTGCACAGCTTGGCGTGCAGCACTGCGCAACCCTGACCATTGTGGACGATGACACCGGCCCCCAGGGCACCATCCAGTTCGGCGCTCCCCACTACCAGGGCAACGAGGCCAGCAGCGCCCTGGTTACGGTGCAGCGTACGGGGAGCTTCAGCGGCACGGTGAGGGTGGACTACACGACGGCAGACGGTACGGCCATCGCCGGCAGCGACTACACGACGGTCAGTGGCACGCTGACCTTTGCCGAGGGCGAAACGACCATGGTCTTCACGGTGCCGATGATGGATGATACCCAGGCCGAGGGTGATGAAACCCTTGCCCTTGCCCTGATGAACGTCACCGCTGGGTCCCAGATTGGTACCCAGCGTGCTTCCGTGCTGACGATACTGGATGATGATGCCCCTCCGCAAGGCATTCTCCAGTTCAGCAGCGATCAGTATACCGTGGGTGAGGAAGGCAGCGCAGCAACCGTGACGGTCGAGCGCGTTGGGGGCAGCGAGGGGGTAGCGAGTGTTGACTTCACGACCGCGGACGGCACGGCCAGAGCCGGCAGCGACTATACGCCCACAACGCAGACCGTGGCATTTGCGGCGGGCGAAACCAGCCAGACGGTGATCGTGCCCATCAGCGATGATGACCAGATTGAAGCGCTTGAAACGCTCACGATGACGCTGCGCAACGCGAGCGGTCAGGCCGTGCTCGGCACGCAGCAGCGGGCCATTCTGAGCATCGCCGACAACGATGCTTCTCCTGACCGGTTCGAGCCGGATGATACTTGTGCTGCGGCAAAGTGGGGACCGGTTGATGGCACCCCACAGCAGCACACGTTTGACCCGGCTGATGATGTTGACTGGATGATGTTTGATGCAATTGCCGGAACCACCTATCAGATTGAAGCATCGGTGCCGCCGGGTTCGCCCGCCGATGTCCGGGTAGAACTCTATGAGCAGTGTGCCGGTACCCTGAGCGACGAACAAAACCACGTCTTTGCGCCCGGAGTGCGGCTGGAGTTTGAGGCTCCGCGCAGCGGACCGCTCTTTCTGAAGGTGACCAACGAGGCACCTGCCAGTGCAGGCCCGCAGATGCGCTATGCTGTCACTATCAATGCCCATGCCCCCGCCCCAGCGCTGGAGCGGTGGTCATCGTCGCCGGGCGATTGAAGCCCAACGACGCCATCCAGAAGAATATTCATGCGGTTACCAATGCGGCGTACCGTCTGTATCAGCAGCAGGGGTACCCGGCAGAGCATATCTTCTACCTGGCAACGGATACCACGCTCGATGCGGATGGTGATGGAAAGGCCGATGTGGATGGTGAGGCCACCAGGTCCAATCTGGAAGCGGCCCTGGTGACCTGGGCCGTGGACAAGGTCGGGCCGGACCGACCCCTCACGCTCTACCTGATGGATCACGGCGATTATGACCAGCTGTATCTGGATAACCCTTTGGGCGAAACGGTTGGGCCGGCGCAACTGCATGCCTGGCTGAGTGAGATTGAGCAGGAGCAACCGGGCACCCGTATCCGCGTGATGGTCGAAAGTTGCTATTCAGGCAGTTTCATTGACCCGGTCCAGACCTTGAGCCAGGTCGGGCGAACGATTATTTCGTCAACCACGGCGCAGAACGTTGCCTATGCGAGCGAGGAGGGAGCGGTCTTTTCTGATTATCTTCTGGGTGGGTTGCGGCAGGGCCATACGCTGGTGGGCAGCTTCCAGAAAGCCTTCTGGTCGGTGACTGCCGCGCATGCGGAGCAGGTGCCGTGGATTGATGTCAATGGCAACGGCATTCCCAACGAGCCTGCTGATTTTGATGGGGGGAGTGGGACCCAGCCACCCCTGCCTCCCCCACCACCGGATGAGGTGTGGCCGCCCTATGTATCGGCCACGAGCGCCACCCTCACGCTGGAGGCGGGCAAGGGGATTGTTCGTGCGCAGGTATGGGACGACCAGGCGGTGCGGCAGGTATGGGCCGTTATCTACCCCCCATCCTATGAACCACCCCCGGCAGATGAGCAACTGGCGCAGGTGGCTCTCCCGACGATTGTGCTTCTGGAAGCGGAGCACAACTGGTATACCGCCGCGTACAACGATTTTGATGAGGCGGGGGTTTATCGCGTGGTTATCTATGCGCTGGACCGTGATGGACTGGAGGGGCAGCCAGTCACCCTTGACCTTCCGGTGCCGCCGGGAGGCGACGACCCCCAGGAGGCGATACAGGTCTACCTCCCGCTCGTGCGGCAGTGAGCGAAAATTATGGCGCAACGTGCTGGGAGCGCGAGCGTCTCGCTCGGTTTCAGGCCGGCAGGATGCCGGCGTTCCCAGGGGGCCATTTCCAACGGAGGTCGGGGTGCTATATCTCGCGTTTTTGCCTTTCGTTGGGACGTTGATATGGCTTCGGTAAAATGCCAACACATCCTGGCACCAGGGAAGGGAATGATATAATGGAGAGGTCTATGACAACCCGTCGCCCACTGATACTCGATATGGATGGGACCCTGCTGCACTCGGAGCCGGTGCCCGATGCCCTCGTCATCCCTGGCCGGACCCGCCCGTCCTACCTCTCGCGGACGGTCACGGAATCCCTGTCCCATCTCAGCCAGCGGTTTGACGTGGTTCTGGCAACTGGTCGCTCGTGGGCCGGTATGCAGGTGGCCGTAGAAGGTCTCCAGCGCCACGGCGTGGCGATAGCCGGGCTGTGTGTGGAAGATGGCGCCAAGGTGGGGCGGCCCGGGTCGTGGACGGTTCTGGAACCCCACCGGGACTGGCACCGCTTGCGAACCTGGATTGACGCGGTTTCTGGCGACCCGGCCTGGCCGTCCTTCGAGTGGCAGGAGGATTTTCAGAGCTGCCTGGTGGCCCGCGCCGCAACCTATGCAGAAGCCAGAACCCTGGCTCCGCTGCTCTTCGCACGGGCGACGGACGACGCGCCGGAACCGGGGCTGCGGGTGTTCCGCGATGGGCGCAAGGTTTTCCTGATAGGCGCAGCGGTGAACAAGTGGCAGGCGCTTGGGGTGCTGCTTGGCGAGCGGGCAGCCAGCAGCGCCGGCTTTGGCGATGGGCTGAACGATGTCTGCTGGCTGTCTCGGATAGCGGACCCTGGCACGCTGCGGGGGTGCGCCCCGGAGGTGCTGCAAGCGGTTCTGGCAGCCGGAGGGGTGGTGGCTTCCCAGGGCGGGCACGAGGGTATCGCGGAGTTGCTCCGGACGCTCTCACCCCGGTGACGCGTGGGGGTGATGCATCACCGGGGCAAGAGCCAGACGCCTCACTTGAGCAATTGCCCAATCCGTGATAGGATTGCAAAAATCAGGTATCGCCTGGTCGTTGTCGTTATGACCGTTGCGGGTTGATGCGGAATTCGAGCGACCTCTTACGGCGCTGCATGCGGTTCTGCCCGTTTTGCCGCGGTCGGTCGCTCGTCGGGCATCACGCGTCATCGGCATGAGAAGGGAATGGCTCATGGCTCTTGCAAACCTTGGCCTGGATATTGACGGTACCATCCTGGGGCACACCACCCTGAGCGAAGTAGACGGCCCATCCGGTCGCCTCAGCTATTGCGGATACAACCTCCACGACCTCGCCACCCACGCCCGGTGGGAAGAAGTGGTCTATCTGCTCTGGTATGGCGAGTTGCCCACCAGGGCCCAACTGGACGACCTGCTGGAACAATTTGCGGCAGAACGCCCCCTGACCGAAGCAGAAATGCACCTCCTGCGCACGCTCCCCACCGGGGGACACGGTATGGACGCACTCCGAACCGCTGTTTCCGCGCTGGCATCGCTCCAACCCGATGATATCATGCGAGAGGAGAACATCCTTGAGGTGGGTTTGCGCCTGACCGCCAAACTCCCCACCATGCTCTCAACCCTGGTGCGCCTGCGTAATGGGCAGGAGCCGGTCTATCCAGACCCGACCCTGGGCCACGCGGCCAATTTCCTGCTCACACTCCATGGCACCCTGCCGGACGACATTGCGGTTCAGGCGCTCGACGCCTACCTGGTCATCCTGGCAGAAAACGGCCTCAACGTTTCAACCTTCGTGGCCTGTGTGGTTGCCAGCACGCGGAACGACCTCTGCTCTGCCATCACCGCCGCGCTCGCAACGCTCAAAGGTCTCTTCCACGGGGGAGCCAACGAGCACGCCATGCGGACCTTCCTTCGGATTGGCACCCCCGAAAACGCTGCCGCCTTCATCGAAGAGATGATCGAACGCAAAGAGCGCATGATGGGCATCGGGCACCGCGTGTTCGAAGTCGAAGACCGCGGGTGCGCCACATGCAACGACAGTCGGAAGCTCTGACCGCCCGCCCCGGCACCGACGGTACGAGCCAC
>JAAUSY010000252.1 GCA_012032475.1 Chloroflexaceae bacterium | reverse complement strand
GGCAGCGTCGACAAACGCACCAACCTCTACTACGTCCAAAGCGACGACTTCGGCCAGTCCTGGCGCACCGTCGACGGCGCGCCCGTGGCCACCCCGCTCACCGATCCCAAGGGCCCCGGGCTCGTGCGCGACTTCAAGGCCGAGGGCCTCCTGGTCTACGTCAAGGACATCGTCCTCGACGCCGAAGGCCGCCCCGCGATCCTCACCGTCACCAGCCGCCACCACACTGCCCGGACCCCAGGGCGACCCGCGCACCTGGGACCCTCACCCGCTGGGACGGCACGGCCTGGACCCACACCCCCCACTCACCACCTCCACGCACAATTACGACATGGGCCAGCTCTGGCTCGAAGAGAACGCCACCCGCTGGCGCCTCCTCGCACCCACCGCTCCCGGCCCCCAGCGCTGGCGCAGGCGGCGAAATCGCCCTCTGGGAAAGCCCCGACGCGGGAAAGACCTGGACAGAATCCCGCCGAGTCACAAGCAATAGCCCCCAAAACCACGGCTACGTCCGCCGCCCCCTCAACGCCCACCCGGACTTCTACGCCTTCTGGGCCGACGGCAACCCCGACACCCTCTCGCCCTCCCACCTCTACTTCACCAGCCAGGCCGCCGGCACTCCGCGCCAGGGCGGACCACTCGGCGTCGGGGTCAGCCTGGGCGAGTACGCCGTGCTGCGGCAACCAATGCCACCCCCTCCCAACCCGACGATGACGCCTATGTGCTGCTCTGGGATGGCACCCTCTGGCCGTTGGTTCTGGCTGGAACTACCCCGGCGGGCGACGAGGAGTACTACCGAGAGCGGGAATGGGCCGGGCAGGACCTGCGCATCCGTCACAAACACGACCCGGCCAGTGCCAGCGGCACCTACTGGGAAGTGACCGATACGCAGCAGCGCACCTGGCGGTTGGGGTACACCGCAGACAGTGTGTGGCGGTACGTGGCGCCCTCCCAGTCCCGCCATCCCTGGCGCTGGAACCTCGACCGCGTGGAAGATATCCACACGAATTACCAGACCTGGCACTACACTCCTGAAATGGGCGACTGGAATGGGCAATCGTTCGAACGGGGGGGGTACCTTGAGGAAATTGCCTGGAACGGGAACGAACGCCTGAACCAGGCCCCCGACCACCACGTGTACGTCACGCTCACGGACCGCAGAAACGACCTGCCCACTGACCCGGCGACCCAGCGCTTCTTCCTGCGCCACGCCATCCAGCACCTGGACGTTGAAGGGCCGGGGCAGCCCCTCTGGCGGTATACCTTCCACTACGACGAGCAGCCCGATGGGGGAACGACCCGGCTCCTGTTGCGTGGCCTGACGCAGTATGGAACGGATACCACGACGCCGTTGAACGAGGTGGCTCTGACCTACCAGCCGCCGCTTCAGGCCGGCGACGGCTATCGCCTGGGGAGCATCGTCCGCAACGGAGCGCCGCAGCTTACCTATGCCTACGAACCGTTCACCTTTCATGGCACCACGCTCTATCGCATCGCCACCATCCGCCAGGCCAGTGGGAGCGGGGGGGCCGAGGCGGTCTACACCGTGCGCTATGGACAGCCCTTTGGCGACCCTGCCGGGCAGACGTTCTGGGGCTTTGACCGCCGCATCCTGCAGGATGCTACCCCGTCCGGAACCGCGAGCGCAGCGGTGGTCCACCCCGCCAGCACCCTGGTGCAGGCAGATGACCCGGACGGCGCGAGCCACGAGTGCCGCTACCGCACCGAAGACGGGTTCGAAGGACTGGCCTACAAGTGCATCTGCCGCGCCCCGACGGCGATACCCAGGAATCGCAGGCCCGTTCTCGCGGGCGGGGGCTGGCGATGCTCTCGCTCGTGAATGCGCTGGGCAGCAGTGGGGGGGGCGAAATGTGCCATGAGCAGGTCTTCAACTACGAGGCTGTCGCGACCGCCAATGGCAGCACCCGCGTCCAGGTCTCCACGGTCTTCCAGGACCTCCACCAGGGAGATGGTACGTATCTGCACACCCAGACCAACGTGGTCTTCAACCAGGACGGTCACCCGCGCTACCTGGATGAATATAGCGAACAGGGGACTCCCGAGGACGACCGTTTCATTGAGCGCGACTATGCCGACCCGACCTTCTCGGACCTGGTGACCGAACAGCGCACGCGGGATGCGAACGGTCACCTGGTGGCTCGCATCACCTACCGCTATCTCCCCGGCACCCGGCTACAGCACGAGGAGGGCCACTGGTTGCTCGAAGAGCCACGCGTGCTCACCACCACGCGGACCTACAACGACCGGGGACTGCTGGCCAGCACGACCAACCCTCTGGGACAGACCACCTGGTACGATTATGATACGGCCGGCCACCGCACCCAGATCACCGACCCCCTCGGTCACACGACGCACACCGACTATACCCCCGCCGGCCAGGTGCTCCGCGAGACAGACCCGCGGGGCGCCGTAACCCTCTTCAGCTACGACCCCATTAGCCAGACGCTCCAGCATCGCACTGATGCGCTCGGACATACCACCTCCTACCGCTATGACGACCGCCAGCGCCTGGTGGCGGAGGAAGACGCTCTGGGGCACACTACCCGCTATGCCTACAATGACCGCGACCAGTTGGTGGCGGTTACGAACCCTCTAGGCGCGACCACCCGCTTCGAGTATGATGCCTACGGGCGGCAGGTGGCGACCATTGACGCCCTGGGGCGGCGGACGGAACGCCGCTACGCGCCGAACTTCGGGCAGATGACCGCGCAGGTGGACCCGTTGGGCTTCGTCACCTCCTACACCTACGATGGGGCCGGGCGCGTCATCGCCGTCACCGACCCACGCGGTGGGCAGACCCGCACCCACTATGATGCCCGCGGGCGGGCCGCGGTGACCATTGACCCGCTGGGAGCGACCCAGGTCATGAGCTACGATGCGATGGGTCGCCCTATCCAGACGACCAATGCGCTGTCGTACACCACCCACCGCGCCTACGATAGCCTGGGCCGGCTGGTGGTGGTGACGGACACGCTCGGTGCAGCGACCTCCTCTACCTACGACGATGCGGGCCGTTTGGTGGCCCACACCGACCCACGCGGCGCGACGATCCAGTACACCTATGATGCGGACGGGCGGCTCATGGCCACCACGGATGCGACCCAGGCAACGACCTCCTACGAATACAACGCGGCCGGGCAGCGCACGGCGGTGACCGACCCGCTCGGCTTTGTCACGCGCTCTGAGTACGACCTGGCCGGGCGGCTGATCGCGACCACCGATGCGGCCGGCGCGACCACCCGCTACCGCTACGACGCGGTGGCAACCTGGTGGCGGTGACTGACCCGCTCGGCCACACCACCCGCTCCACCTATGACGCGGCCGGGCGGCTCATGGCCGAGACGGATGCCCTCTCGCAGACCACCCGCTACGGCTACGATGCCGTGGGCAACCACACGGTCATCACGGACTCCCGCGGGCTGGTCACGCGCTTCACCTACGATGCGGCGAACCGCCTGATAGCCGAGACGGACGCGCTCTCGCAGACCACGCACTATGCGTACGACGCCACGGGCAACCGTATCCAGGTGCGCGACCCGGCCGGCGCGGTGACGCGGATGAGCTACGACCTGGGCGGGCGGCAGGTGGCGGTCACCGATGCCCTCACACGCACGACGCACCGGGCCTATGACGACCTGGGGCGGCTCGTGCGCCAGACCGCGCCGGATGGCACCGTCACGACCTTTGCGTACGACGAGGGCGGGCGGTTGGTGACCGTTGTTGAGAACGCACAGCCTGGGCAGCCTGCCGACCACGAGACCAATGTGACGACGCACTACACCTACGATGCGAACGGGAACCGCCTGAGTATCACCGACGCCAACGGTCACACGCGCCACACGACGTATGACGCGCTCAACCGGCCCATCCGCCAGAGCGACCCGCTGGCGCAGACCCGCACGCTGAGCTACACCCCACGGGGGCACCTGCACCAGGTGACGGATGCCAAAGGGCAGGTGACGACCCACACCTACGACGCCCGCGGGCTGCGGGTGCGCACGGAGTGGTCGGACGAGGTGGTGGCGTGGGGCTACGACGCGCTGGGCCGCCGCACGGTGATGACAGATACCCTGGGCACCACGCAGTTCCACTATGACGCACTGGGACGGGTCGAGGCGGTCACGGACCCCTTCGGGGCGCAGGTGGACTATACGTATGACGCGGCCAACAACCTGGCGCGGCTGCACACGGGGGACCAGGCGGTGGCGTACAGTTACGATGATCTGAACCGTCTGCTGGAGGTGCGCGATGGGACGGAGCAGGTGGTGGCGAACTACACCTACGATGCGGTCAGCCGGGTGGTGGCGGTGACGTATGCCAATGGAGTGACGACGCAGTATGGCTACGACGCGGCGGGGCAGGTGACAGAGCAGCAGACGCGCCAGGCGGACACCACCCTGGCGCACTTCCAGTGGAGCTATGACCTGGAGGGGCGACGGGTGGAGGCGCACGAGATGCTGGGCGGGGTGAGCACGACCTGGAACTATACCTATGACCCGCTGGGGCGGCTCACGCAGGCCAGCGCGGGGGGAGGCGGCCCCGCCTATCAGTATGGCTACGATGCGGTGGGGAACCGCACCGGGCTCTGGGAGAACGGCCAGCTTGTCGCCAGCCATACCTACAATGCGGCCAACCAGGTGGTCGGGTGGCAGTACGATGCGAATGGCAACCTGCTGGACGATGGCAGCCGCAGCTTCCACTACGACGCTGCCGACCGGCTGGTGCAGCACGATGGGACGAGCTATGCCTACAATGGGGACGGGGTGCTGCTCCAGGCGACGCGGGACGACACGACAACGCGCTATACGCAGGACCTGGCCGCGCCGCTGAGCCGGGTGCTCCAGGCGACGGAAGGGGTCTCGACGACCCACTCCCTCTATGGGGTGGCGCGGCTGGCGGCGCAGGAGGGGGCGGGCCCGCGCACGTG
>JAAUSY010000251.1 GCA_012032475.1 Chloroflexaceae bacterium | reverse complement strand
GGGCGCAGCGGGGGCGCTCTGGGCGCTTCGCACGCTGCCCTATACCCTCCCGACCCCGCTGCCCTACGCAGTCTTTGAGGAGGCCCTTGCGGCTCTTTGCGCTCGCTCTGGCGAGCCGGCCCGGCTGCTCCCCCCGCCCCCAGACGGTCCGCTCACCCTGGTGCAGCACCGGGAGGGCGCGGAATATGACCGCTTCCACTATGGCCTGTCGCGCCTGCTCATCTGTCAGGACGAGGCCATTGCTCACATGCTCCTTGCCAACCGCTTTCATATGGAGATGAAATGCGCCGTGCTTGGCCTTGCCAGTGGGGTTCCGCTCCCCCCGGTGCTCCGCGCAATGCTCATGCGCTCCTCAGAGGCTCGTATCCTCTTCCTGCACGATGCCAGCGTGGAAGGAATGGCCCTGGCTTCGTCGCTCCGTGAGCGGTTGGATATCCCCGACTCGCTCCGGTTCATCGCCATCGGCCTCCGACCGTCGCACGCCATGCGGCTGCACCTCTTTGCTCGCCGCACCCCGCTCCCACCGAGCGCGGAAGTTGCTGCCCTTTCGGCCCTCTCGCCGGGCGAACGGGCATGGCTGCTTGGCGGCTGGTCAGCCGAGGTGGCCGCGGTGAGTCCGGCCGGACTGGTGCTGAAGCTGCGCCGCATCGTGACCGAACCACTGCTTCCTCGCCGATCCCTGCTGACCAACCTGCGCCGCGACCGCTCCACGGGTTTTATGACCTGGCCGGTCCCCTGATACCAGCGACAGGCCAGCGGCGGGAAGGCAGCGGGGAAGCACTGGAAACCAGCACCGCGGCTCACAATGCTGCCAACCGCTCCCGCAGCCGTTCCGCCGTGGCCTGCGCCGCGCTCAGGCTGTCGCGCTCCTTCTGAACCACGTGCGCCGGTGCCTTCTGCACAAAATCCTCCCTGGCAAGCCGCTGTTCGCGCCGGACCATCTCCTCCTCAACCGCCTGCAACTCCTTGCCCAGGCGGGTCCGCTCTGCCTCCAGGTCTACCATTCCGGCCAGCGGGAGAAACACCTCGACCGTTCCCACCACCAGGGTCGCGGCGTTGTCGGGTTTTTCGGGGAGATGCTCGACCACGGTCAACCGTTCGGCGTCTATGCGGGCCAGGCGGCCCAGCAACGGAGCCTCCGCCTGCATCATCGAGGTATGCGGCCCGGCCACCACTACCGCCGCCACCCGGCGGGCCGGCTCGACCCGGTACTCATTGCGGACATTCCGCACGCCGGTCACCAGTTCCTGGAGTAGGAGGAAATCCGCCTCTGCCTGAGCATCCAGCCACGAACCATCGGCAACCGGATAGGGCGCGTACATCACCGTGGGAGCGCGGGGGGTGCTCGCCGCCGGGCGTTCATCGCCCGTGAGAAACTGCCACGCTGCCTCGGTCACATAGGGCATGAACGGGTGCAGCAGGCGCAAGCTACCTTCCAGCACGGTGGAGAGGACCGCAGCGGTTTGTTCCTGGTGCGGCCCGCTGGCCTCAAGCTGGACCTTGGCAACCTCAATATACCAGTCGGCAAATTCGTTCCAGAGGAAGTCATGAATCTGCCGGCCTGCCTCGCCAAAGTTATAGCCCTCCAGCAGGCGGTCCACATCCGCCACCAGGCGATGATAGCGCGAGAGAATCCAGCGGTCGGCCAGGGTGAGCGCGTCGGAACTCGCGCCGGCCAGCGCGGGCCGGGCAGCAGCCGGGGAGCGCGAGCGGCAGTTGATGACAAAGCGGGTGATGTTCCAGAGCTTATTGGCAAAGTTGCGGGCCGCTTCGATGCGCTGCGGGTTCAGGTTCAAATCCTGGCCGGGGGTTCCGCTGGTTGCCAACGTAAAGCGCAGCGCATCGGTCCCGTAGGTGTCGGTCACGCTCAGCGGGTTCACCACGTTGCCGTGGGTCTTCGACATCTTGCGCCCGTGCTCGTCGCGCACCAGGCCATGCAGGTAGACGGTGTGGAACGGCTCGACCCCGGTCAGGTAGTCTCCCATCATCATCATTCGCGCCACCCAGAAAAAGAGGATATCGTAGGCCGTTTCCATCACGCTGGTCGGATAGAACGTCCGCACGTCATCGGTTTCGTCCGGCCAACCGAGCGTGCTGAACGGCCACAACCCGCTGCTAAACCAGGTATCCAGCACGTCCGGGTCCTGGGTGGCTCCCGCCGGCGGTGTCTCATCCGGGCCGGGCACCACCATCTGCCCATCGGGGGTGTACCAGACGGGGATACGGTGGCCCCACCAGAGCTGGCGGCTGATACACCAGTCCTTGATGTGCTCCAACCAGTGGATGTAGACCTTCTCGAAGTGCTCCGGGATGATACGGGTGCGCCCCTCTCGCACCGATGCCAGCGCCATATCCGCCAGGGTTTGTGTCCGCACAAACCACTGAACGCTCAGCAGGGGTTCGACCACTTCGCCGCCGCGCTGGCTGATGCTGATGTTCAAGGTGTGCGGCTCGACTTTCGCGAGCAACCCCTCGCGTTCGATGTCTGCCACCAGCGCTTTTCTCGCATCGAAGCGGTCCATCCCCTGGTAGGGGCCGGCTTCGGCGTTCAGCGAAGCGTCCGGGTTCATGATATTGATCATGGGCAGGTTGTGGCGCTTGCCCATCTCGTAGTCGTTCGGGTCGTGGGCGGGGGTTATCTTCACCGCGCCAGTGCCAAACTCCTTATCCACGTATTCGTCCGCAATAATTGGAATGCGCCGGCCAATGGCCGGGAGCAGCGCAAAGCGCCCGATGAGGTGGGCATAGCGCTCATCGGTGGGGTTGACAGCTACCGCCGTGTCGCCCAGCATGGTTTCGGGGCGCGTCGTTGCCACGGTGAGGTATTCGGTGGCTCCTGCGGCCCACTGCCCGCTGCCCCAGGGCTGCACCGGAAGCTCGGACGAGTCGGGGCCGGCCAGCAGTGGGTAGCGGACAAACCAGAGCAACCCCTGGCGCGTTTCGTATTCCACCTCCAGGTCGCTGACGGCGGTGCCCAGGTTGGGCGACCAGTTGACCAGGTAGGTGCCGCGGTAGATGAGGCCATCGTCGTAGAGCCGCTTGAAGGCCGTATGGACGGCCCGGCTCAGTCCTTCGTCCAGCGTAAACCGCTGGCGGCTCCAATCGCAGCTTGCGCCCATGCGCCGGAGCTGGCGGAAAATCTCGCCGCCATATTTCTCTTTCCATTCCCAGGTTCGGCGGAGAAACTCCGCTCGCCCGATTTCCTTGCGGCTGGTTCCCTCCCGCACGAGCATCCGTTCGACCTGGAGTTGTGTGGCGATGCCGGCGTGGTCGGCACCGGGCACCCACAGAGTCTGGTGGCCCTGCATCCGACGCCAGCGTATCATCAGGTCTTCGATTGCCACGCACATCGCGTGGCCCAGGTGCAGTTCGCCCGTCACGTTGGGCGGGGGGATGCTAATCACAAATGGCGGGCGCGAAGCCTGCGGGTCGGGCGCAAAGAAACCCGACGTTTCCCACCACGCATAGAGCGGTTGTTCAACCTGCTGCGGGTCGTAGGGTTTGTTCAGGTCTATATCTTTCAGAAAGGGTAAGCTATGCATAACGCTTCTTTCGATTTGCAATCAGGTATGCCGTCGTTCGTCGCTGGTCGTCGTTTCACTCATTACGCGTCACCTGCCATGGGTCGTGCGTCACTGGCTTAGAGGGTCTCCGCATCCTGTTGTTTTTGCCTCGCTTCGCGACGGGTTCTCGACCAGTCTTCCCGTTCTAGCAGCAGCAGCAGGGTAAACCCGCTGACCACGCCATAGAGCGCTCCGCCCAACCCCATCGTTGCCCCATTGATGACGATGCCAGGAACGGGGATAGTCATAACGGCCATGTTCGATCCCATCCCGATGGAAAAGCTGAAGGCCATGGCAAACGTGCTGATGGGAACCAGCACCCACGTTCTGGGGATGACCGGTGTCAGCAGCAATGACTGGATCATCCCAATCAGCGAGCCAGTCGCGGCCGTTCCGATGATAAAGCCGTATTTGTCGTATTGCAGGCTCAGGATAGCCGTGACAATCCACCCGATTCCCCACCCGACCGCGGTTCCTCCAATCCATCGGCTCGCCTGGTCTGCCTTCAGGATGCGGTTCTTGAGCACCAACCACTGCACCACCCCGATGATAGCCCCGACTGCGAACCCGCTGATATACCCCGACCATACGAAGATAGCTACCAGTGCATGGTGCAGGAAACTTGCCACGACCCAACCCAGAATGTTGACCAACAACCATGCCAGCAAAAAACCAACCCCCATCCGACCTGGTTTCTCTGCCATAAAGAACGCCTCCCAACCTATTTATTTCCGCATTTCTCACGGTCCAATCCTGGGACCACGATATTCCTCATGTTCCTCTGGATCCCCATGATACCAGAAAAACCTGCCGGTGCTGCCGGTGCATCATGATACCCAGGGCTACGTCAAAGTCGCCCTTTGTCAGCATTTCTGGGCTTTTGAGTCTCTCCCAAAGGGGTATTTACGTGGTTTTTTTCGTCCAGCCTCCGGACTTTGACTAGCCCTGAAATGGGGTGAAAAAACTTGACATCCTCTGTTTTCCTTGTTATACTTGCTTCGTGGTTTTCACCACGTTTTAGATTGGGAGTTTTTAAGGGGTTTTGTGGTCCCCGATAGCTCAACGGTAGAGCGGCTGACTGTTAATCAGTAGGTTCCTGGTTCGAATCCAGGTCGGGGAGCCAGCATTACAAAGCCATGCAGCACTGCATGGCTTTTTGCATTTCTTCTCTTGAAAATAGCCAAACGGTAGCCAAAGTCTTTCAATGAGCTTCTTTGTTCTTGCGTTGCAGCAGATCGGCAACGCCCTCAACAGCCTCCGCCTGCACCTCGGACAGGACGTGGGCATAGGTGTTAAAAACCATTCCCCCACTCCATAGCGAACCATTGACAAACGTCGGTTTTTCTGGTACCCTTGTGCCAATCACCCAGACCAGCAAACGTTTTGCGATGCTGGGTGCCATGATCTGGCTCAC
>JAAUSY010000250.1 GCA_012032475.1 Chloroflexaceae bacterium | reverse complement strand
CCGGCTCCTGCACGGCCACCAGCGTCTCGGGCACGCCGGCCTTGCGGAAGTACTTGCTCACCGCGATGTCCGTCGCCAGCTGCGACCACCCCGCGGGCACCTCCGCGTCCTTCATCTCAAACACCACCCGGCCGTCGGTGTTGCTGATCCGGCTGCTCCGCCGTGACCACTGCACCGTCGAAAACACGTCCTGGCCCGCTTTGGTGAACCGCCGTTCAATCTTCATGACAATGTCCCTGATTCAAATCGATCGTGAAAAAAACCAACACCCGCGGCATCCAGCCACCCGGCGCGTCCTGCGCCGGCCGCCTCAAACCCCGTCCCAACGCCACCCTCAGTGCTGTGCCACGCACAGTCCACCGGTCTCAAAAGTTCACACTGTTCCAAGCACCCCACCCACCAGCCACCACCCACCACCCACCACACCCGGTGGAACCTACAACTCGATGGGTTCGATAGCCACCGTGGCGGTCATCTTCCAGCGCAGGCGGCTGTCCCACTGGTCTGGCGAGATGGTCACCTCATAGACGATATCGCCCTGGTAGTTCTTGCCTATCCCCTGGATAGAGACGACCTTGCCGGGGAGTTCCAGGTCGGGGATAGCATCAAAGGTAATCCGTACGACGCTTCCCTCGCGCACCTTGACAATCTCCCCCTCTTCGAGGTCGGTGGTTTCAATCTTCCAATCGGAGAAATCCGCAAGGATGAGGGCGACCTCGCCCGTCCCAAACCATTCCCCCTCCTTCGGGTTGACTTCGACCACTGTTCCGTCGAACGGCGCGGTGAGCGTGGCTTTCTCCAGGGTCAATCTGGCCTGTTTGAGCGCCACCTCGCGCTGCTTCAGGGTTGCCAGCGCCCGGTCTAGCTCAGACTGGCGCGGGTCGGCCATGAGCTTGGCAAGCTCAGCGCGATATTGTTCGACGTCGGACTGCGCCCGTTCAACATCGGTCATCCTTTGCTGGAGGGTGGCACGAGAGCCTTCGACCCCGGCCTGCGCCGAGGTCAGTTCGCCTTGGCGTTCGGCTCCTTGCAGGCGGGCCAGGCTGGCCTCGGCGCTGCGCAAACGGGCCCGAGCGGTGGCAACCTCGTCGGCATCGGTCCCATTCAGGAGTTCCTGGTGGCGAGCTTCGAGTTCGCGGACGCGGGCCTCGGCCGCGGCAACCCCGGTGATCTCGCCCTGGCGAGCGTTGTCATAGGCAATACGGGCCTGTTCCAGTTCATATTCCGCATTCTGGATATATCGGAGCGCCTGCTCTTCGCGGTCCTTATAGCGCTGGTCCAGGTTCTGGCTCGTCGTGCCATACTCCTCTTCAATCTCACGGTTTTCCCAGTAGATATCGCTGTAGTTTGCCTGCTGGTCGCGCAGCAGGTTCGCCGCCACGAGCATCTCCGTGTGGGCCTGTGTTTTGGCCGCCGAAAGGCGGTCGCGGGTCTCCTGGAGGTCCTGCCGCGCCTGGTCCAGAGCGGCCTGCGACTCCTGGACTTCGGTGGTTTTCGGCCCGGCCTCCAGACGGGCGAGTTCGGCGCGGGCGGCTTCCACTTCGGCCTGGGCCGCGGCAATATCACTGGAGGTGACTTTCCCCTGCACCCGCGTCAATTCGCCCTGCGACCGCATCACCTCAGCCTCGGCGCTGCCAACCTGCGCCTCGGAGATTCGGACGTATTCCTCCGCGGTCCGAATCTGAGCTTCGATGGCGGCAATTTCTTCGGTGGTGGCTCCTTCAATCAACAGGTCGTAATCGGCTCTGGCCTGCGACAGGTTGGCCTGGGCCTCTTCAACGCTCATCTCCAGGTCGCGTGAGTCCACCCGGATGAGTTGGGTGCCTTCTTCCACCGTTTGTCCCTCTTCGACCAGCACCTCATCAATGATTCCGCTCAGTTCAAGCCGGAGTTCGACGCTGTGAATGGGTTCGACCTCGCCGTCGGCAATGACTTCGTCCGGGGCTTGCACCACTGGCAGGGGCGTGGCGTTTTCGCCGGCTCCGGGGACGGTCTCAGAATCCCCAGGGCACCCGCTCAGCAGGATCAGCACCAGGTTCAGGATGAGAAGACTCGAAACCATACGAATGGGTTTCCTTGACATACTACCCTACCCTCTCTTTCTCTTGGGAGTGGTTGCTTCTTTTTCATACTGGCATCATCCTTATCCTTATCGGTGACAATTGGGGGGGGACGAGTCACTCAGGTTTGACCGTTCATATTCCGAGTTGCGGTTCGTTGCTGGTCGCGGGACCTATCGCGTTCAATCCGCTCATGGGTTATCCGGGACATCACATCGCGGGTTTCTTCCGAATCCTGCAAGAGCTTGCCGAAGGCCTCGCGGCTGAGGGTGGCAACCTCAACCTCCCCATCCGGGGTGGCTCGGACGGTAGCGGTACGGGTTCCTTCGCTAATCAGCCCGATTTCTCCAAAGTATTTGCCGCTTCCCAGACGATCAACAATAATCTCTTGCCCATCCGGGTGAGGCAAAAAAATCTCGACTTCTCCTCTCGTAATGATATAGAATCGGTCGGCCATTTCTCCCTGGGTCACAATCGTGGCCCCTGCTTCGTAGGTCTGGCGTTCAATCTGGCGGGCCACCCAGGTCATCTGGTCAACGTTCAGGTTGGGCAGCGCCCTGGTCACATACTGGTTCGTGACCTGCCCATCCACAACAATAACGGCGCGTGAGGCCCGGCGGGCCAGGTCGTTGTCGTGGGTCACCATGACAATCGTTTTGCCCTGGCTGATGAGGCCTTCGAAGAGTTCGAACACCGAACTGGCAGTTTTCGAATCAAGGCTGCCAGTTGGCTCGTCGGCCACGAGAATCGGCGGGTCGTTGGCGAGCGCCCGCGCAATCGCCACTCGCTGCGCCTGCCCGCCAGACACCGCAGAGGGCAGTTTGTGGGCGTGTTCGGCCATATCCACCTGCTCCAGCAAGCGGAGCGCTCGCTTGTAGCGTTCGCCGCTCGAAAACATGTTGCAAAAGTCCATGGGCAGCATCACGTTTTCGATGAGCGACAGGGTGGGGAGAAGCTGGAAGAACTGGAAGATGATGCCAAGGTTGCGCCCGCGCCAGACGGCCATCTTGCTTTCGCTGAGCGTATGAACGGCGGTATCGCCAACCAGGACCTCGCCGGAGGTCGGGTGGTCAATGCCGGTGATCATGTTGACCAGCGTGGATTTGCCACTGCCCGACTTGCCGATGACGGCGACAAATTCTCCCTGGTCAACGCTTACGTCAACGCCCTTGAGGACGGTAAACTTGCCCGCAGCCGTTTCAAACGTTTTCACGACTCTGCGGAGTTCGATCAAATGCTCGTTACCATGGCGGTAGTGTCCATCTTCATGCTCTGGTTTGCGCTGAAACCAGCGTTTGAAGAACATGCTCCACCTCGCTTCTGGTGCTGCTCCCTGATGTCCGCGGCTGATCGGTCTTGCGCGTTCTCGCACATTCTCGCGGGTCCGAGAAGTACAAGACCGACTGATCGGTCTGTATTCGCTGAAAGTATACCGTTCCCTGATGAGCCTGTCGAGCAGCGAACCGACCGGCCAATAATGTCCCCTGCTCCGCCACGATAGGGGAACAGGGGACATTATACCATTTTCAGGGACCTGGGTGTTCCGAGGTTGGTTGCTTCCGCCGGAGCTTCAACCCTCTTCGACGCAGATCTCCCTGGCCTTCACCGCCAGAGCCGTTTTGAACAGCAGCATCAGGATAACCAGCGTGATGGCTCCGAGCAGGACAAACGCCAGCACCTCGAAGGTATTGAGTTGCAGCAGCGAGAAGTGGCTTTCTCCTGGGATAATGCCCAACCGCTCGATAAAGTAGGTCCGCAGTTCCTGGCCTTCGGGGGTTCGCAGCAATGCCGGCAGAGGACCGTCCATCAGGTATTTTGCATGGAGCCGCTCCTCGCGGATGAGCTTCACCCGGAAGAGCGTGGCTATCGTCATCGCGGCAATCGGGAAGGAATAGGCCCACCACGACAGGAAGAACCGCAACCGCGAGAACATGTTGAATTGGACCACCAGGAGCACAAACAGGAACAGGGCGAAGTAGTACAGGACGGTGGCGAAGTTGTCCATGTGCTCGTGGTTGACTTTCACATAGGCAATGAACCCGACGGCTGGCGGGGCGATCATGATGAACATCGTCGGGATGAGCCGTGCGGGAAGTGGCTGATGAAAGATGAGCCGGTTGAACAGGATGGTCATGAGCACAATCCAGAACACGAACCCGATGCTGAAGAACAGCCACGAGATCTGGAAGAACCCGTGATCGGCCCCGGCCACCGGAATGAGGATGTTGCCGACGACGGGAATGAACCAGGCGGCATTGAAATGCTGGATCTGGATTTTGGGGTCTTGTATCCAGACCGAGATGATGTAGAGACTGAAGATTGCATGCAGAATGGTTCCCACCACCCACAGCGAGAGTGAGAGGGGGGGGGAGAGTTTGAGTGTGGCAATGCTCAGCAGTAAGAGACTGATGGAAACGGTTGGAAAGAAGCTCAAGCGAACGGGGTGGTTCAACTCCGCTCGGACATCGGCGGGAAACTTGATGAGCTTGGTCGCGTAGATAGCCAGGATACCCACAAACAGGAGCGCGGTCAATCCGAGAATGATGGTACTGATATG
Source organism: Chloroflexaceae bacterium (assembly GCA_012032475.1). GTDB lineage: Bacteria > Chloroflexota > Chloroflexia > Chloroflexales > Chloroflexaceae > JAAUSY01. The sequence continues at coordinate 409 of JAAUSY010000250.1, read as the reverse complement.
GAAGGCTGGTGGCGGAAACTTCAATATCATTTCGGCTCTCTGGACCGCAATGGTGAAGCCGGTCATCCCAAGAATGACGGCGAAGAAGGAGACAGGAAAATTCTTGAGGCGCAGTTCGAGGCTGGCCGCCACCTGTTCCTGTTCGACGGGTCCGGCTGCGGCTTCCTGCTGGCGCATCTGCTCTTTCTTTGCCGCTTCCTGGCGGGCCTGTTCCTGGCGGGCAACTTCCTGCCCCAGTTCGGTCACGCGCTGGCGCAGGGTGCCGAGTTCGGTTTGGAGCGCAGCAACCGCTTCTTGTCGGGCCTGTTCCTGCTGCGATGTTTCCTGGCGGGCCTGCTCCGCGTGGGCGGTGGTGGTGCCCAGTTCGTCCTGCGCTGGCGCAGGGCGTCTATCTCGCTTTGCAGCGCGG